>JAWWAE010000019.1:0-23537 GCA_033721835.1 Halofilum sp. (in: g-proteobacteria)
ATCGTCTGCGGGGTCTGATCGGCCGGCCCGGATTCCGCCTCGCTGCATCCGGGCTATGCGCCACCGACGGCCCCGACGGTGACCGTGGCCCGGCTGGAGGCGCAGCCGGAATCCGGGACGGAGGCGTGCCCCGGCACCCTTGGCAGCGCCCCCGGTGCGCGTTATAGTCGATGCCGCTGTACCGAACCGGACGGCCCGATGAAACCAGAAGTACGCCCGCAGCAGCCCGTTGCGATCGCCGCCACCCGCGGCGATCGGCGTGTGCTCGCCCTGCTGTCCGGCTCCCTCCTGCTCCTCCTCGCGCTGCTGCTCCTGCCCTAGGGCAGGAGACGACGACCTGGCGAGGCCAAACGCACCCAATCCGAGCATCGAACAGGGTCCCTTCCCGGAAGGGGCGATCTGCTGAAGAATGTGCCCGACCGCGCCGGCCGAAACGCTCCCGGCGCAGGTAGAGACGGAGCCCGTCATGAGCCACGACAAGCTGTATGTATTCGACACGACGCTGCGCGACGGCGAACAAAGCCCCGGCGCGTCGATGACGAAGGAGGAGAAGATCCGCATCGCCAAGGCGATCGACCGGATGCGGGTCGACATCATCGAGGCCGGCTTCCCGGCCGCGAGCAAGGGCGACTTCGAGGCGGTGCAGGCGGTCGCGAAGACGGTGCAGTACAGCACCGTGGCCGGCCTCGCCCGCGCCAAGGAGAGCGACATCGACCGCGCCGGCGAAGCGGTCAAGCCGGCGCCGAAGAGCCGCGTCCATACCTTCATCGGCACCTCGCCGATCCACATGGAGGCGAAGCTGAAGCTGAGCCCGGACCAGGTGGTCGAGGCCGCGGTTGCCGCGGTCGAGCGGGCCCGGCAGTGGACCGACGACGTCGAGTTCTCGCCCGAGGACGCCGGGCGCTCGGAGCTGGACTTCCTGTGCCGGATCATCGAGCAGGCGATCAAGGCCGGCGCCCGCACCATCAACATCCCCGACACGGTCGGTTACAACGTGCCCGAGCAGTACGGCGGGCTGATCCGCAGCCTGCGCGAGCGCATCCCGAACTCCGACCAGGCGGTATGGTCGGTGCACTGTCACGACGACCTGGGCATGGCGGTGGCCAACTCACTGGCCGGGGTCATGAATGGCGCGCGCCAGGTGGAGTGCACCATCAACGGCCTCGGTGAGCGCGCCGGCAACGCCTCGCTGGAGGAGATCGTGATGGCGGTCCGCACGCGCCAGGACGTGTTCCCCTGCGACACCGATATCGAGACCACCGAGATCCTTCCGACCTCGCGCCTGGTGGCCAACATCACCGGCTTCCACGTGCAGCCGAACAAGGCCATCGTCGGCGCCAACGCCTTCGCCCACGAATCCGGCATTCACCAGGACGGGGTGCTGAAGGCGCGCGAGACCTACGAGATCATGCGCGCGCAGGATGTCGGCTGGGCCAACAACCGGATGGTGCTGGGCAAGCACTCGGGCCGTAACGCCTTTCGTACCAAGCTCGAGGAGCTGGGTATCACCTTCGAGACCGCGGCGGAGCTGGACGACGTATTCGCGCGCTTCAAGGACCTGGCGGACAAGAAGCACGAGATCTTCGACGAGGACCTGCAGGCGCTGGTGACCGAGGCCAACGCCGACGAGGTCAACGAGTTCTACCGCCTGGAGCGGCTGCGCGTGTGCTGCGAGTCCGACGTGACGCCGGAAGCCGAGGTAGCGCTGGTGGTCGACGGCGAGCAAAAGACCGCGCGGGCCAAGGGCGACGGGCCGGTCGATGCCTCGTTCAAGGCGATCGAGTCCATCGTCGGTTCCGGGGCCGAGCTGCGGCTGTACTCGGTCAACAGCATCACCGGCGGCACCGATGCCCAGGGCGAGGTCACGGTGCGCCTGATGCAGGGCAATCGCGTGGTCAACGGCCAGGCGGCCGACACCGACATCGTGATCGCCTCGGCCAAGTCGTACGTCAACGCGCTGAACAAGCTGCACCAGCGCGAGTTCCGCGAGCACCCGCAGATCGCCTCGGCGGACGTGTGAGCGACGACCGCCGGGCGAGGTTGCGGCCGCTGCCGGAGGGGCGCCGGCGGGCGTATCTCGAGGCGATGGGCATCCCGCTGTGGCGGGCCCGTGACGCGGGCGACGAGGCCGCACCGGCCGCGCCCGAGCCCGGGACGGCGATGGAGGAGCCCGCGGTCGCGCCCGTCACGTCATCCGCGCCGGCGTCGGCGCCGGATGAGCCCCGGGCACCGGAGCCGCCGGCCGCCGGCGCCGCCGAGGGGGACATTGCGGGGATGGATCTCGATACCCTCGAGGCGACCATCCGCGCCTGCACCGCCTGCGGGCTCTGCGAGAGCCGCACCCAGGCGGTCCCCGGCGTGGGCCATCGCGGGGCGGACCTGCTGGTCATCGGCGAGGCACCGGGGCAGGAGGAGGACCGCCTCGGCGAGCCCTTCGTCGGCCGCGCCGGTCAGCTGCTCGACCGCATGCTGGCGGCGATCGGGCTGGACCGCGAGACGGTCTACATCACCAATGTCCTCAAGTGCCGGCCGCCGAACAACCGCGACCCGAAGCCGGAAGAGGTGCGGGCGTGCAGCCCCTACCTGCGGCGGCAGATCGAGCTGCTGCGGCCGCGGGCGATCCTCGCGGTGGGGCGGATTTCGGCCCAGCAATTGCTGGAAACGGGGGAGACCGTCGGCCGCCTGCGCGGCCGCTGGCACCGATTCGGTCCCCGCGACACGCCGCTGCTGGTAACCTATCACCCGGCGTACCTGCTGCGGAGCCCGGGTCAGAAGCGCAAGTCCTGGGCGGACCTGAAACGGGTACGCGCCGAGCTGAACCGACCGCAGGGGAGCTGAATGGTTGCCGTACTCCAGTCACGACTGACGATTCGGCCGATGCAGACCGACGACCTGGTCGGGGTGCTGGCCGTGGAGCGCGATTCCTACGGCTACCCCTGGTCGCGGCGGATCTTCGAGGACTGCATGCAGGTCGGCTACTGCTGCCTGGTGGCGGAGACCGACGGCGTGATCCAGGCGCACGCGATCATGCTGGCGCGGGCCGAGGAGGCCCACGTCCTCAACCTGTGCGTGGGGCCGGACCACCGGCGCCAGGGGATCGCGGCGCGGCTGCTGGAGGAGCTGCTGGCGGTCGCGCGCCGCGCCCACGCGCGCACCATGTTCCTCGAGGTGCGGCCGTCGAACACGGGCGCGATCGACCTCTACGAGCGCGCCGGCTTCCACGAGGTGGGGCGCCGGCCGGACTACTATCCCGCCCCCTTCGGCCGCGAGGACGCGCTGGTCATGGCGCGCGAGCTGCCGGTCTGAGCCCGGGCCCCGGGCCACCGACCGAGCCTCCATTGCCTGTATAATCGCCCGCCGTTCGGGCAAGGCCCTGCGGGAGATCTCTCGCAAAGGCGCAAGGCACGCAAAGACTGCACAAGGCAAAGGCAATCTCTCGCAGAGGCCGCAGAGAACCCAGAGGAAATGCAGGCCAGTGTTGACGCCGCGCCACTGCACGGCGCCAATGTGGCATTCGCTGACGCGAACACCGGCTCACGAATGAACACAGTGTTCCGCCTTCCCTGCGTCCTCTGCGAACTCGGCGAGATACCGTTTTTTATCGTTTGATCTTTGCGTGCTTTGCGTGCTTTGCGTGCTTTGCGTGCTTTGCGCCTTTGCGAGAGAAATCCGACGACGCTTCCCCAGGCAGAACGCGACAATCGAGTGACGAATCCAGGTTCATGAGCACACACGCAAAGGAAACCGCGCGGCGGCGGACGCTCGCGATCATCTCGCACCCGGACGCCGGCAAGACCACGGTGACCGAGAAGCTGCTGCTGTTCGGCGGCGCCATCCAGCAGGCGGGCACGGTCAAGGGCCGCAAGGCGGCCCGCCACGCCACCGCCGACTGGATGCGCATGGAGCAGGAGCGCGGCATCTCCGTGACCTCGGCCGTGATGCAGTTCCCGTACAAGGACCGCATCGTCAACCTGCTCGACACGCCGGGCCACGAGGACTTCTCCGAGGACACCTATCGCACGCTGACCGCGGTCGACTCGGCGCTGATGGTGATCGACGTCGCCAAGGGCGTCGAGGAGCGGACCGAGAAGCTGATGGACGTTTGCCGGTTGCGCACCACGCCGGTCATGACCCTGATCAACAAGCTCGACCGCGAGGGTCGTGATCCGATGGCGCTGCTCGACGAGGTCGAGAGCACCCTGGCCATCCGCTGCGCGCCCGTGACCTGGCCGATCGGCATGGGCAAGCAGTTCCGCGGCGTGTTTCACCTGTGGAAGGACGAGGTGCACCTGTTCTCCGCGCAGCACGACGGGCGCGTGGTCGAGGGCGAGAAGATCGCCGGTCTCGACAACCCGCGGCTCGACGAGGTGCTCGGCAGCCAGGCCGAGGAGCTGCGCGAGGAGATCGAGCTGGTGCGCGGCGCGAGCCACGAGTTCGACCTCGATGAGTACCTTCGCGGCGAGCTGTCGCCGGTGTTCTTCGGTTCCGCGATCAACAACTTCGGCATCCGCGAGCTGCTCGACGAGTTCGTCGAGCACGCGCCGCCGCCGCAGCCGCGCGAGGCGACGACCCGGGTGGTCGATCCCGTGGAGGAGAAATTCTCCGGCTTCGTGTTCAAGATCCAGGCGAACATGGACCCGCAACACCGCGACCGCATCGCCTTCCTGCGCGTTTGTTCAGGCCATTTCCGCAAGGGCATGAAGGTGTTCAACAGCCGCGCCGGGCGCGAGACCAAGATCGCCCAGGCGATGACCTTCATGGCCGCCGAGCGGGGGCAGACCGAGGAGGCCTGGCCCGGCGACGTCATCGGTGTGCCCAACCACGGCACCATCCGCATCGGCGACACCTTCACCGAGGGCGAGCGCTTCGCTTACACCGGCATCCCGAACTTCGCGCCCGAGCTGTTCCGCCGCGCGCGGTTGAACGACCCGATGAAGATGAAGGCTCTGAACAAGGGCCTGGAGCAGCTCTGCGAGGAGGGTGCGACCCAGCTGTTCCGTCCGCTCGGCGGCAACGACCTGATCCTGGGCGCCGTCGGCACGCTGCAGTTCGATGTCGTCGCGCAGCGCCTGCGCGACGAGTACCGGGTCGACTGTCAGTTCGAGGGGATCGGGGTACAGACCGCGCGCTGGATCGCCTGCAACGACGAGCGCAAGCTGCGGGAATTCCGCGACAAGGCGCAGACCAACCTGGCCGAGGACCACGCCGGCGAGCTGGTCTACCTGGCGCCGACCCGGGTCAACCTGCAGATGGCCGAAGAGAAGTGGCCCACGATCGACTTCCGCGCCACGAGGGAGCAGGGCGGCCTGGCTTGATCAGGGAACCGCGAATGAACGCGAATGAACGCGAATATTTGCGTGTCAGCGGTTGCAGTGGGTCAGAGCTGCGCTGGCATGTCTTGGCGGGCTTGAAGGTGGAAAAATTCGAACCACGAATGGACACGAATAAACACGAATAGAAGAAACCGTAGGTGCGCTTTCGCCGCAGGCGAACGCGTACGCTTCGTTGCGAGCCGGGCGTACGCGTTTGCTTCGCAAAAGCGCACCTACGTCATCCTGGTGAGCCCGTTCTTTGATTCGTGTCCATTCGTGTTCATTCGTGGTTCTTCAAACCCGTTCGGCGGTGAGGCGCTTACAGCGCAGCTGCAACCCGCCCGCATGCCCTGACGCGCGAGTATTCGCGTTCATTCGCGTTCATTCGCGGTTCCCTGAATCATTCCCCCGTGAACACGCCCAGCTTCTTGGACAGCTTCGGGTTCTCGCTGTAGTCGATCGGGATCACGACCAGCGACGGCCCCTCGTGGTCGAGCGCGTTTTTCAGCGCACCCTGCAGGTCGCGCGCGTTGGACACGTACTGGCCCTGCCAACCGAAGGCGTCGGCCAGCTTGAGCCAGTCCGGGTTGCCGAAATCGAGGTCGGTGTGGCTGCCGAAGTGGTCGTCCTGCTTCCAGGCGATCAGGCCGTAGGCCCGATCCTCCCAGATCAGCATGACGATGTCGGAGTTGAGTCGTTTGGCGGTCTCCATTTCCTGCACGTTCATTAGGAAGTCGCCATCACCGACAATGCCGACGATCTTGCGGCCATTGGCCACCAGCGCACCACCGATGGCGCCGGGCAGCGGCAGCCCCATGGAGCAGAAGCCGTTCGGGATCAGGCAGGTGTTGGGCTCATTGCAGTGGTAATGGCGGCCCACCCACATCTTGTGCGCACCCACACCGGACATGACGATGTCCTCCGGTCCCAGCACCTGGCGCACGTCCCAGATCGCCTTCTGCGGCCGGATGATGCCCTCGGTATCGTCGTCGGCGTGTTCCTCGATGTCCGCCTTCATGCGTGCCTTCGCCTCGTGCTGCACGCTGAAGTCGTAGTCCGGCGCGCCGTCGCGCTCGAAGCGCTCATTGAGCTGCCACAGGGCGTGGCCGACGTCGCCGACGAGCTCGGCCACGGGATGGTACTCGCGGTCGATCTCGGCCGGATCGAAATCGATGTGGACGATGGTCTCGGTCGCATCCGGATTCCACAGGCGTGGCGGGTACTCGACGAGGTCGTAGCCGACCGTGATCACCACGTCGGCGTCGCGTACCGCATCGGCCACGTGATCCCATTGGCCCAGGCCGATGGTGTAGAGCGCGTAGTCAGCGGTGTAGTCGACCGAGCCCTTGCCCATGAAGGTCGTGGTCACCGGGATGCCGGTCTGCTCCGCGAGCCGCCGCAGCTGCTTCGAGGCGCGTCGGCGCACGGCGCCGTTACCGGCGATGATGATCGGCGCACGCGCGTTGCGGATCACCTCGTAGGCCTGGTCGCAGATCTTGTCGTCGGCACCCGGGCGCCGGAACCGGCGCGGCTCGAGCGGCTCCATGTCCGAATTCATCTTGGCGACGTCCTCGGACAGCTCGATGTGGACCGCCCCGGGTTTCTCGCCGCGTGCCGTGCGCACGGCCTTGCGGATGATTTCGGGGATGCTGTCGGGGTGGTAGACCGATTGCGCCCACTTGGTGACCGGCTCGTACATCCCGACCACGTCCATCACCTGGTGGCTCTCCTTGTGCTGGCGCGTGGTCGCGCCCTGGCCGGTGAGCACGATCAGCGGTGCGTGGTCCATGTTGGCGTCGGCGACGCCGGTGATCAGGTTGGTCGCGCCGGGGCCGAGCGTGCCGAGGCAGATCGCGGGATTGCCGGTCAGCTTGCCGTAGGCCTCCGCCATGATGGCCGCGCCCTGCTCGTGGCGGGTCAGTACGAACTTGATGTCGGAGTTCTTCAGCGAATGGACGAAGTCGGCGTTCTCCTCGCCGGTGACGCCGAAAACGTACTCGATCCCCTCGCGTTCGAGGCACTTCACGAACAGGTCGGATGCCTTCATGTTGTTCTCCCTCGCCGCCGCCCGCACGGGCGTGCCGGGCCATTGTGGCGGTTGGACGCGGCACATGCCAGTCACGGGGGAGTCCGGGCTGGGGGAGGGGCATGGATGGAGACGTGCAGTCGTGGCTGGTGGCTCGTCCGGGGGAACATCGAAGGCACCGACGGCACCGAACACACCGAAGATGCGCGGTAAGGAATGCCGGTCCGACGCCCTTCGGTAGGCCGGCTCTTGCCGCAGGCAACAGCCGGCATTCTGCCAAGGACGGTGTCCGGCTGAAGCCGGACCCACAATATTTCTTGCAGGCCTCGTTGAAGCTTGTGGGTCAGGCTTCAGCCTGACCGGCCTCGTGCCGGCCGGCTCGCCGCGCTCGCAAGCCGGCCTGCGGCCGGGCTTCGAGCTCGTCTTGCGCCTGTTCGGTGTCTTCGGTGTTCCGATCCGTCGACCCGTCAGTGAAGACTGCCCGCAATTGCGGGCAGCGCCTGCCAGCCGGGCCGGGGTCGGTATTACGCCCGCGGGATCCAGTGCGCCATGAAATCGCGCACGGGCATGGCCTCGAGCCGGGCCCGGTCGGAACACAGGTCGTCCAGCGCGCGGCGCTGCTCGCCGTCGAAGCGGCCTGCCAGCGCGCGGCGGAACTTGTCCATCAGGACCGGAATGCCCTCGTCGCGGCGTCGGCGGTGGCCGATCGGGTACTCGACCTCGACGCGGTCGGTGGCGGAGCCGTCGCGGAAGAACACCTGCACGGCGTTGGCGATCGAGCGCTTGTCCGGGTCGAGATAGTCGCGCGTGTAGCGCTCATCCTCGACCACCGTCATCCGCTCGCGCAGGCGGTCGACCTCGGGATGGGCGGCGTGGAAGTCGTCCTCGTAGTGTTGTGCGGTGAGCTCGCCGAACAGCAGCGTAATGGCGGTCATGTACTGCAGGCAGTGATCGCGATCGGCGGGGTTCGCCAGCGCCCCCGACTTGGAGATGATGCGAATGGCCGACTCGTGGGTGGTGAGCTCGATGCGCTCGATCTCGTCGACGCGGTCGCGCACCTCGGGGTGCAGGATCACGCCGGCCTCGCAGGCAGTCTGTGCGTGGAACTCCGCGGGAAACGACAGCTTGAACAGGATGTTCTCCATCACGTAGCTGCCGAAGTCGCGCGCCAGGCGGAAACGGCGCTGGCCCTCCGGCTTGACCTTCTGATCGCGGTTGGTCTTGCTGAACGAGACGTCGTAGAAGCCCCACTGGGGCGCGCTCAGCGCGCCGGGAATCCCGGGCTCGCCGCGCAGGGCGATGTCGGCCAGGCGCACTCCGCGGGCGGTGGCGTCGCCCGCCGCCCAGGACTTGCGCGGGCCGGCGTTGGGCGCATGGCGGTAGGTGCGCAGCGCCTGCCCGTCGACCCAGGCGTGCGAGATCGCGGACAGCAGTTGCTCGCGGCTCGCGCCCCGCATCGCGGCGACCACGGCAGTGGTGGCGACCTTGACCAGCACGACGTGATCGAGCCCGACGCGGTTGAAGCTGTTCTCCAGCGCGAGCACGCCCTGGATCTCGTGTGCCTTGACCATCGATTCGAGCACCTCGCGCATGGTCGGGCCATTCGGCTCGTGGCGCTGTGAGAGATGGTCGGCGACCGCGAGGATGCCACCGAGGTTGTCGGAGGGGTGACCCCACTCGGCGGCCAGCCAGGTGTCGTTGAAGTCGAGCCAGCGGATGATGCAGCCGATGTCCCAGGCCGCCTTCTCCGGGTCGAGGCGGTAGTCGGTCCCCGGCACGCGCACGCCGGCGGGCACGGACATGCCCGCCACCCGCGGCCCGAGATGCTTCGTGCAGTCCGGAAAGTCCAGCGCCAGCAGTCCGCAGCCGAGCGTGTCGAGCAGGCAGTGCCAGGCGGTCTCCAGCGCCAGCTCCGAGTCGACGCGGTAGTCGAGCGCGTAATCGGCGATGGCCTGGATCTCGGGGTCGTAGTCGGGACGGACGTTCTCTTCGACGGTGGTCATGGATTCGATCCAGAGTGAAAGAACAGGGAACCGCGAATGGACGCGAATTAACGCGAATACTGCCGCGTCGTGACATGACGCACGTTGGAGCTTCGCTGGCAGGGACTCGTCAACGGATCGGCAGGGGAGGAACCACAAAATGGACACAACATAGACACAAAATGAAAACAATTCCTCGGCGGGTTTATAGCCCCAAGAGGGGACCATTTCGTGTTCATCTTGTGTCCATTTTGTGGTTCCTGCAGGTGCACTTTGGCGGAGCAGCCGCCTACGCCACCGCTGCAACGAAACCTGGGCGTTCGCCTGCGGCAGAAGCGCACCCGCGGGTCCCGATATTCGCGTTCATTCGCGTTCATTCGCGGTTCAAAGCCTTTCAGCCACGCTCCTCGATCGGGACGACCTCGCGCAGCTCTTTGCCGGTGTACTCGGCCGAGGGGCGGATGATGCGGTTGTCGGCGCGCTGCTCGAAGACGTGGGCGGCCCAACCCGAGTGGCGGGCCATGACGAAGATCGGCGTGAACAGCTTGGTCGGGATGCCCATGAAGTGGTAGGCCGAGGCATGGAAGAAGTCCGCGTTGCAGAACAGTTTTTTCTCGCGCCACATCACTTCCTCACAGCGCTCCGACACGGGATAGAGCACCGTGTCACCGACCTGCTCGGCGAGGCGTTTCGACCAGGCCTTGATGATCGCGTTGCGGGGATCGGACTCGCGGTAGACCGCGTGACCGAAGCCCATGATCTTCTCCTTGCGCTCGAGCATGCCGAGAATCGCCTGCTCGGCCTCGTCGGGGGTGCTCCACTGCTCGATCATCGCCATCGCGTGCTCGTTGGCGCCGCCGTGCAGCGGGCCGCGCAATGAGCCGATGGCGCCGGTGATGCAGCTGTGCATGTCCGACAGGGTCGAGGCGCAGACCCGGGCGGTGAAGGTAGAGGCGTTGAACTCGTGCTCGGCGTAGAGGATCAACGAGACGTGCATGGCCTGCTCGTGCAGCGGGTCGGCGGGTTGGCCGCGCAGCATTTGCAGGAAGTGGCCGGCAATGGAATCGGCGTCGGTGTCGGTGTCGATGCGCACGCCGTCGTGGGTGTACCGGTACCAGTAGCAGACGATGCCCGGCAGCACGGCGAGGATGCGGTCGGCCACGTCCTGCTGCTGGCCGAAATCGGCCTCGGTCTCGAGCGTGCCGAGCACGGATACCCCGCTGCGGAGCACGTCCATCGGTTGGGCGTCGGCCGGGATGCGTTCGAGCACCTCCCGCAGGGCCTCGGGCAGGGCGCGCAGGTCGCGCAGGCGCGCTCGGTAGGCCTCGAGTTCCTTCACCGTGGGCAGCTCGCCCTTGAGCAGCAGGTGGGCCACCTCCTCGAACTGGCAGTGTTCGGCCAGCTCGCGGATGTCGTATCCGCGGTAGGTCAGGCCCGAGCCCTCGATGCCGACGGTGGACAGCGCGGTGCGCCCGGCCACCTGGCCGCGCAGGCCTGCCCCGGTCTTTGCTTGTTGCGTCATCTGCCGTTCTCCCCCTCGTGTTCGTCGCTCGAGCTGGCGAACAGCTCGTCGAGCTTGCGCTCGTACTCGTGGTAGCCGAGGTAGTCGTAGAGTTCGTCGCGCGTCTGCATCAGTTCGAGCACCTCGCGCTGGTCGCCGTGCTGCAGCAGGCTGAAATAGACCGCCTCGGCGGCGCGATTCATGGCGCGGAAGGCCGATAGCGGGTACAGCACCATGTCGACGCCAGCGGCCGCCAGCGTCTCGCGGTCGCACAGCTCGGTGCGGCCGAACTCGGTCATGTTGGCCAGCAACGGCACCTCGCCGAGGCCGTCGCGGAAAGCGCGGTAGTCGTCGGGGCCGGCGACCGCCTCGGCGAAGATGCCGTCGGCGCCGGCCGCGGCATAGGCGCGGGCGCGCTCGATCGCGGCCTCCAGGCCCTCGGTGGCGACCGCGTCCGTGCGCGCGATGATGAAGAAATCCGGGTCGCTGCGTGCATCGACCGCCGCCCTGAGGCGGTCGACCATCTCGGCGGTCGAGACGCACTCCTTGTTCGGCCGATGGCCGCAGCGCTTCTGCGCGACCTGGTCCTCGATGTGCACGGCCGCGACCCCGGCCCGCTCCATCTCGCGGATGGTGCGCGCGATGGCGAAGGCGCCGCCCCAGCCGGTGTCGATGTCGACCAGCAGCGGCAGGCCGCAGGCCGCCGTGATCCGGCGCGCGTCCTCGAGCACGTCGTTCAGCGAGGTCAGGCCGAGGTCGGGCAGCCCGTGCGAGGCATTGGCAACGCCGCCGCCGGAGAGATAGATGGCGCGGTGGCCGAGGCGCTCGGCCATGATGGCGCAGTAGGCGTTGATCGTGCCCACGATCGGCAACGGCCGTTGCCCCGCCAGCACGGCGCGGAAATCGGTGCCGGCACTCACGAGGCGGCCCTCGCGTCGGGTTCGCCCATGCGGCGGCGGATGTTCGCCAGCGAGGCGCGGATGTGGCGGCGCATCAGCATTTCCGCCATCTCCGGCTCGCGGTCGGCGATGGCATCGAGGATCTGCACATGCTCACGGTAGGCCGTCCGGGCGCGCGGACCGACCATGCCGAACTGGCGCCGGTATAGCCGCAGCTTGTCGTAGAGCGCGCCGTCGAGCTCGCGCTCCAGCTTGGCGTTGCCGCTGCCGGCCGCCAGCCGGCAATGGAAGTCGAGGTCGTGCTCGCCCTGGAGGTAGGCGGTGCCCTGGCGCAGCGACAGCTCGCGCTCCTGGCGCGCGAGCAGCCGCCGCACGGAGTGGATCTCGTCGTCGCTCATGCGCTGGGCCGCGAGCCGGCAGGCCATGCCCTCGAGGCACTCGCGCAGCTCGTACAACTGGCGCAGGTCGTCCGGCGACACCGAGCAGACCCGGGCGCCCGCATGGCGCCGATAGCTTGCCAGGCCGCGCCCGACCAGCCGCGTGACGGCCTCGCGCACGGTGCCGCGCGCCACCCCGTAGCGACGGGCCAGCTCGACCTCGCCGAGGCGTGTGCCCGGGGCCAGCTCGCCCTCGATGATCGAGTGCCGCAGCTGGTCGAACAGGGTCGCGTCGGTCGACGGCACGGTGGAGGCCATCGGCTTCCTGATTGTCAGACAAGGACTCCTGATTGTCGACGCTTTCACGCCCGAGTCAAGCGGCCTGTCGGACAATCTGTCCGGGGCCGGCTTGCAGCGCCCGCCCGATGCCGGTATACGAGGCGGAGGACGGGCCGCTCGGGGGCCCGCAGACCGGGGAGGGGGCATGCAGGCAGACGAGGCCGGGGCGCGGCTCGAGGCCGTGGCGGAGGGCATCCACCGCTTCGACACCCGCTACATCCGCGCCCGCCACACCAGCAGCCTGATCGTGGTCGCCGACGGCCGGGCGGCGATCTTCGACTGCGGCGTGCCGGCCAATGTCGAGGCGCTGGTCGCCGCGGTCGGGGCGCTTGGCGTGGCGCCCGACGCGGTCGACTACCTGATCGCCAGCCACGCCCATCTCGACCACATGGCGGGGCTCGGCGCGCTCGCCCGGCACCTGCCCGCGGCCCGGATCGCCGCGCACCCCTCCGCCGCGCCGCACCTCGCTGACCCGTCGAAGCTGGTCAAGGGGGCGCGGGCCCTGTTCGGCGAGGCGTTCTTCGACCGCGAGTACGGCACCATCGAGCCGGTGCCGGCCGAGCGCATCGTCGAGACGGCGGACGAGGAGGTGCTGGTGCTCGGCAGCCGCGAGCTGTTGCTGCTGCACACGCCGGGTCACGCCTGGCATCACCAGAGCCTGTTGGACATCCGCAGCCGGACGGTCCTGGCCGCCGATGCCTTCGGCGTCTCCTACCCGGAGCTGGTCGGGCCGGATGGGCCGTTCGCGATCCCGACCACGGCGCCCCCGCAGCTGGCACCGGCCGAGATGCATGCCTCGATCGACCGCCTCGTCGGACTGTCCCCGCGACGGGTGTTGCCGACCCACTTCGCGCCCATCGATCGGCCCGAGCCGGTGGCCGAGGACCTGCACCGCATGCTCGACGACTGGCTGCAACTGGCCCGGCAGGCGGACTCGGCCGAAGACCTGCGCGAACGACTCGGCGACGCGTGCGCCGCCGAGCTCGAGCGCCGCGGACGCGGGGACGAGGCCGCCACCATGCGCGAGGCCTACGCGCTGGACCTGTGGCTCAACTCGGAGGGCCTCTGGTACTGGCGCCAGCGGCAGGAACAGCGCGCGTCGGCCTCATGACCGCCGCCCGATCGCCGCACAGGATCGACTAGACGATGCAGGCCGCCCTCGGTATCGCGCTGCCGTTCTTCGCGCTGATCTTCGCCGGCTACGGCGCGGTGCGCTCGGGGCTGTTTCCCACCGGCACCTTCGCCGGCCTCAATACCTTCGCCTTCTACTTCGCGCTCCCGGCGCTGATGGTGGTCAAGGTATCCGAGGCGCCGGCGGCGACCGGCGAGGCCTTCCGCCTGCTCGGCGCCTACTACGGGCCGGGTTTGCTGCTGTTCGCCGCCACCTTCGCGCTCGGCCGCCGACTGTTCGGCGGCTCGCGCTCCACCGGCGCCCTGCAGGGCCTGGCCGCCACCTACTCGAACGTCGGGTTCGTCGGCCTGCCGCTGGCGGTGCTGGCCTTCGGCACCGAGGCGGCGCTGCCGGCAGTGCTGATCGTGATCGCCGACAGCGCGCTGATGATGGGGCTGGCCGCGGTCCTGATCGAGTCCGATCATCCCGCCGGCGGCGGCCTGCGCGCGCTCGCCCGCGGCTTCCTCGGCAACCCGATCATCGTCGCCGCGCTGGTGGGGCTGACGATGAACCTGGCCCGGCTGCAGCTGCCGGGCCCGCTGCTCGACTTCGGCGAGCTGCTGGCCGACGCGGCGGCCCCCTGCGCCCTGTTCTCGCTCGGCGCCACGCTGGCCGGTCGACCGCTGCGCCAGGGCGCCGCCGAGACGGCGTTCCTCGCCGGAATCAAGCTGCTGCTGCACCCCGCGCTGGTGGCCATCGCCGCACTGTGGCTGTTCGACCTGTCGCCGCTGTGGGCCTCGGTCGCCATCATGCAGGCCGCGCTGCCGATTGCCGCCAATGTCTACGTGCTGGCACACCGCTACGGGGTACACGCCGGCCAGATCTCGTCGGCGATCCTGATCTCGACGGCGCTGGCCGTGGTCACGGTCTCGGCGCTGCTGGCCTGGCTGCACCCGGGTCTGTGAGTCCGACCGCACGCCGGGCGGCCGACGGCCGGTCCTTGCGTGCGCGTGCGCAGGCGGTTATACGGGACGCGTCGGCCAGGCGGGTCCCGACCCGAACGGGACCCGCTGCCGCCACGCAGTGACCGGCCACAGGCGGCAGGGAGATGACCATGAGCGCGGACTACGCAGCCATCCACGCCCGCTCGCTCGAGGACCCGGAGGGCTTCTGGGGGGAGCTGGCGGAACAGATCGTCTGGGATCGCCGCTGGGAGCGGGTACTCGACGACAGCGATGCCCCGTTCTACCGCTGGTTCGCCGGCGGGCAGATGAACACCTGCCATAACGCGCTGGATCGCCACGTCGACGCCGGTCACGGCGACCAGGCGGCGCTGCTCTGGGACAGCCCGGTGACGGGGCAGAAGGCCCGCTACGACTACGCGGGGTTGCGCGACGCGGTCGCCCGGCTCGCGGGTGCCTTGCGCGCCGCCGGGGTCGACACCGGCGACCGCGTGATCATCTACATGCCGATGGTGCCGGAGGCGGTGATGGCGATGCTCGCCTGCGCCCGCATCGGCGCCATCCACTCGGTCGTCTTCGGCGGCTTCGCCGCTGCCGAGCTGGCCAAGCGCATCGACGACGCCGAGCCGAAGCTGATCCTGTCCGCCTCCTGCGGCATCGAGCCGAGCGGCGTGGTCGACTACCACGGTCTGCTCGGGCGGGCGCTGGAGCTGTCCGACCACCCGGTGGAGCGCTGCCTGATCCTGCAGCGCGAGACCCAGCCGGCGGAGCTGCGTGCCGGCCGGGACCTCGACTGGGATCAGGCCGTCGCCGAGGCCGAGCCGGCCGACTGCGTCCCGCTGGATGCCAATCATCCCCTCTACATCCTCTACACCTCGGGCACGACCGGGCGACCCAAGGGCATCGTGCGCGACAACGGCGGCCATGCCGTCGCGCTGCAGTGGACGATGCGCAATGTCTACGGGGTCGAGCCGGGCGAGGTCTATTGGGCCGCGTCCGACATCGGCTGGGTCGTGGGCCACTCCTACATCGTCTACGGACCGCTGCTGAACCGGAACACGACCGTGGTGTTCGAGGGCAAGCCGATCGGCACGCCCGACGCCGGCGCCTTCTGGCGGGTGGTGCAGGAATACGGCGTGCGCGCACTGTTCACCGCCCCGACCGCACTGCGCGCGATCAAGAAGGAGGACCCGCAGGGCGAGATCGCCACCGGCTACGACCTGTCGTCGCTGCGCGCCTTCTTCCTCGCCGGCGAGCGCGCGGATCCCGACAGCGTGCACTGGGCCGAGCGCGTGCTCCGGGTGCCGGTGCTCGACCACTGGTGGCAGACCGAGACCGGCTGGGCGATCGCCGGCTACCCGTTCGGAATCGAGCAGATCGAGGTCAAGGTGGGCTCCGCCGGCGTGCCCATGCCGGGCCACGACGTGCGCATCCTCGACGAGCAGGGCGAGGAGCGCCCACGCGGGGAGCTCGGCAACGTCGCCGTGCGGCTGCCGTTGCCGCCGGGCACCTTCCTGACCCTGTGGAACAACCGCGAGGGCCACCGCGAGCATTACCTGTCGCGCTACCCGGGCTTTTACCTGACCGGCGACTCGGGCATCCGCGACGATGACGGCTACGTGCACGTGATGAGCCGCATCGACGACGTGATCAACATCGCCGGCCACCGGCTCTCGACCGGGCGCATGGAGGAGGTGCTGTCGGACCATCCCGATGTCGCCGAGGCAGCGGTGTTCGGCGTCAACGACCCCGACAAGGGCCAGCTGCCGGTGGGCCTGGTCGTGTTCAACAAGGGCGCCGAGCGCGACGAGGACGAGCTGATCCAGGAACTGGTGCAGCGCGTGCGCGAGGAGATCGGGCCGGTCGCGGCCTTCCGCCGCTGCAAGGTGGTCAAGCGGCTGCCGAAGACCCGCTCCGGCAAGACCCTGCGCGGGACCATGCGCAGCATCGCCAATGGCGAGGACTGGGCCACCCCGGCCACGATCGACGACCCGGCCATCCTCGACGAGATCGAGCAGGCGCTCGGCGAGATCGGCTACCCGGCGCAGCGGGAGCAATGAACCCGGTGATCGAGTGCTGACGGCCGGGCGCGCCCATGCAGCCTGAGCGCCGCCGCGTCCTCGCCTGGGCATTCTACGACTGGGCCAACTCGGCCTATGCCACCGTCGTGCTCGCCGGCTTCTTCCCGCTGTTCTTCAAGCAGTACTGGGCGAGCGACCTCGCCACCACCGAGAGCACCTTCTGGCTCGGCGCCGCCAACTCGAGCTCCAGCCTGCTGATCGTGCTGCTGGCACCGCTGCTGGGCGCCGCCGCCGACCGCGCCGACGCGCGCAAGCGCTACCTGTTCCGTTTCGCGCTGCTCGGCATCGTCGCCACCGCGACGCTGTGGTTCGTGGGCGCAGGCGCCTGGGGCGCGGCCGCCGCGCTGTTTGCGTTGGCGACCGTCGGTTTCATGGGCGCGAACGTCTTCTACGACGCGTTGCTGATGCAGGTCGCCGCCCCCGACGAGCGCGACCGCGTGTCCGCGCTCGGTTTCGCGCTCGGCTATCTCGGGGGCGGGATCCTGTTCGCGGGTTGCGTGGCACTGGTGCTGATGCCGCAGAGCTTCGGCCTGCCCGACGCGGGCATGGCCGTGCGCCTGTCGTTCCTGCTGACCGCGGTCTGGTGGGCGGCCTTCTCGATCCCGTTGCTGCGCTCGCTGCACGAGACGCCGGCGAGGCTGCCGCTGCTGCCGGCGGTGCGTGCCGGCGCCCGCGAACTGGTGCAGACGGTGCGCCACCTGCGCCAGCATCGCAATGCCGGCCTGTTCCTGCTCGCCTACTGGCTCTACATCGACGGCGTCGACACCGTGGTCCGGATGGCGGTCGACTACGGCATGTCGATCGGTTTCGATTCCAATGACCTGATCGTGGCGCTGCTGATCGTGCAGTTCGTCGGCTTTCCCGCGACGCTCGTGTTCGGCCGCCTGGCCGCGCCGCTGGGTGCGCGCGGCGGCATCTTCATTGCGCTCGCGGTCTACGCCGGCACCACGGTCTGGGCATCGATGATGTCCGCCGAGTGGGAGTTCTACGGCCTCGCCGTGATCATCGGCCTGGTCCAGGGCGGCGTGCAGGCGCTGTCGCGCTCGTTCTTCAGCCGCCTGGTCCCCGCCGACCGGGCCGGCGAGTTCTTCGGTTTCTACAACATGATGGGCAAGTTCGCGGCCATCATCGGGCCGCTCCTGATCGGTGCCGTCGGCTGGCTCAGCGGCTCGCCCCGCGTCGGCATCCTGTCTCTGCTGCTGCTGTTCGGCAGCGGCGCGCTGCTGCTCGCGCGCGTTCGCGTGCCGCGTTCGTAGGCCGGAACGATGTCCGGCTGACCAATCTGCCGGGAGCAGATTGGGCCTGCGCGCAGCGCAGTCCCGAAGGGCGCACTCCAGGGACGGAGTGCGCAACCCGGACCCACAACTCCATTTGCAGACCCTGTCGAAGCTTGTGGGTCAGGCTTCAGCCTGACGGGGCTGCGTTGCATGGGCGCCTTCAGCCGAGCAGTTCGGGCGACCCGAACCAGTAGCCCTGGCCCAGCTCGAAGCCGAGCGCCCGGCAGGCGTCGGCCTCCGACTCGCGGGCGATCCCCTCGGCCAGCGTGACGATGCCGCTTTCGCGGGCGAACTCGACCAGCAGGGAGACCATCCGCCGCCGCTGCTCCGGCCCGCGGTCGAGGTCGCGCACCAGCGCGGCGTCGAACTTGAGGTAACGGGGTGGGGTCGCGATCAGCTCCTGCAGGCGGGCCTGACCGGACCCGAAATCGTCGTAGGCAAGCTCGATGTCCAGCTCACGCAACTCCCGTTCGAGCTTCCCGATCGTGGCGGGATCGGTGACGGCGGCCTCGTGCAGTTCCAGTACCAGTTCGAGGTCGGGCCAGTCGGCGCGGAGCGCGCGCAGATGCGCCAGCAGTCGCTGGGTGGATGCCAGCTCGGCCGGGTGGATGTTGACGAAGGTCGTGCCCGTGAGCCCGGCCCGCGCCACCGATTCGATGGCGCATTCGCGCATCAGCTCCGACAGCTCGACCTCGCGGCCGACACTGGCCGCAATCTCCAAAAGCCGGCCGGGCGCCACCGGTAGCTCGGGCCAGGCCCCGCGGCCGAGGCATTCGCGCCCGATCGGCGTGCCCGAGGCGAGTGCGACGATCGGCTGACAGGCCGTCGCCAGCGCCCGTCGCTGGATCAACGGCCCGATCTCGCGCGCGCCGCGCGGGAAGCGTTCCGGCAGTTGTTCCAGGTCGAGGACGCCGGTGACCCGGGTCCGGTCGTCGGCGGCCATCTCCTGCGCCTCGTTGCCCACCCGCAACTCGACGTCGGCGAAGTGCACGATGTCGCCCGGCGCGACGGCGACCTCCGAGTCGATGCGGTTGCGGTTCACGAAGGTGCCGTTCCTGCTGCCGAGGTCGCGCACCACCAGTTGATCCCCGCGCAGGCTCAACTCGGCATGCGAGCGGGACATGTTGTCGGATATCCCCGCGAGCAGCAGGCCCTGCTGGCGCCCGACCCGTACCGGCAACTCCTGCAGCGGAACCCGATGCATCACGGCGTCCGGCTCGATGTAACCCTCGAGGAACCACCCGCTCATTGCCGCTGCCGTCCACCGCCCGGGCCCGTCCCGAGTATAGCGCCCGTGCCCGGCGGCCCCCGCGGCGCCGCATCGATGCGGTCGCGCGGGCATGGGATAATTGCTGGAGATTCATGGCCCTGGAAGAACGCGGCATGGCCGGGACGGAACTGGATCGGGAACATTTTCGCCGCCGCCTGCTCGAACTGTGCGAGGCGCTGGAGGCCTCGCAGGCGGCGGGCGACGAGGCCGCTTCGACGGTGGAACTGGACCAGCAGCGGCAGGGCCGGCTGTCCCGCATGGATGCGCTCGGGGCGCAGGCGATGTCGGCCGCCACGCAGCGCCGCCGTGGGGCGATGCTGGCACGCGCGCAGGCGGCACTGGCGCGCCTCGACGAAGGCGAGTTCGGCATCTGCGCGGAATGCGGTGAGCCGATCGACCCGCGGCGGCTGGAGTTCGATCCCACCGTGGAGCTGTGCATCGCCTGCGCGCGCAGCGCCGAGGAGGGGTAGCAGTGGCGGTCGGTCCATTGCGGTTCATCGGTCGGCGACTGGCGCGCTTCCTGTCGCGACCGCGCGACGTCGATGTGCACCCGGCGACCAGCCCGGCGCACCTGGTCGAAGCCGCCCTGCGGCCGGGCGACGTGTTGCTGGTGGAGGGGACCTCCCGCTTCAGTACGGCGATCAAGTACCTGACGCAGTCGACCTGGTCGCATGCGGCACTCTACGTCGGCGACGTGCTGGACCCGCCCGGCTTCGTCGGCCCACGCAAGGTCCTGATCGAGGCCGACATCAACGAGGGTGTGCGCGGGATCCCGTTCTCCGAATATTCCGGCTGGCACAGCCGGATCTGCCGCCCGGTCGGCCTGACCGACAGCGAGCGCGCCCGGGTGATCGATTTCATGGTGTCGCGGCTGGGCTACCAGTACGATGTGAAGAACATCTTCGATCTCCTGCGCTACCTGGTCCAGACCCCGCCCGTGCCGTCACGCTGGAAGCGGCGCATGCTCGCGCTCGGCAGCGGCGATCCGACCCGCGCCATCTGCTCGTCGCTGATCGCGCAGGCATTCCAGTCGATCCACTACCCGATCCTGCCCCTGATCGAGGTGGCCGAGACCGGCGACCCGTACTGCAAGGGGTCCGACTGCTACGAGGAAATCCATCATATCCGCCACCACAGCCTGTTCGCGCCGCGCGACTTCGACGTCTCGCCGTATTTCGAGATCGTCAAGCCGCGGCTGGTCGAAGGCTTCGACTTCCACCAGCTGACCTGGGGCGAGGAGCGCGGCCCGGAAGCGGAAGTGGTCGAGGCCCGGGCGCCGCGTCAGTAGACCGCTTCGAGCACGAAACCGCGCGCCTGCAAAAGGCGCACCAGGCCCCGCTCGCCGGCAAGGTGCATCGCGCCCACGGCGACGAAGGCGCCGCCCTGGTCGAGCAATCCCTGCATGCGCTCAAGCATCCGCCGGTTGCGGTCGTGCAGCAGCCGGGTCATGAAGCGCTCGTTGGCCGCCGGGTCGGGCAGCGACGGGTGCGCCTCGGCCAGGGCCACCAGCCGCTGCAGGTCGCGCCGCAGCCACGCCCGCACCAGGTCCTCGAACAGCGGCTCGGCGCGGCCGTCCTCGATCAGCCCGACGGCGGTGCGCAGCAACTCGAGCTGGCGTTCGGCGTGGAGCCGGTCGAACACGCTCAGCTGTTCCGCAATCGTTTCCAGGCCGCTCACCGGCCGTCCGGAGGCGAGCGCGCGCCGCTGCAGCGCGTGGTCGAGAACGCGCTGCGGATCGGTCCGCGGCTGGCTCAAAAGCATCGCCACCGCCCACGGTTCGAGCGGATCGAGCGTCCGGGGATCGAGCCCGCGTTTCGGGGCGGCGGCGCGCACTCGTGCCCACAGCGGGGCCGGCAGGTGCCCCTCCAGCGACCCGCCGTCGGCGTAGGTCATGATGCGCACAATCTCGCCGCGGTCGAGCGTGCGCAGGTCGAGCTCGAAGGCGTAGCGCTCGGATCGTTCGAACGCGCGCTCGACCGGGCCGGGCAGGTCGAGCACCTCGGGCCGGTCGCTGTGGATGGTGCCGAACAGGTGGCCCACGGTCTCGCCGCCACGCTCGATGCGCCACAGGATCCCGCGCTCCGGCCCGGCCGCCAGCGCGGGCAGGGCGAGCGCGAGCATCAGCGTCCCGGCGAGCCAGCGCGAAGTCCGCGCAGCGACCGGTCGGGCTGGTGACCACCGAGCTGGACGGGTCGTTGCCATCATTCGTGCGCCCTGTTTGGGGAACCACCGAAAACACCGAATGCACCGAACACACCGAAGAAAATTCTCTAGCAGCGGAAACGAGGGAGCGCGTTGCGCGCGCTTGTATCGCGTGTCTGCGCCACACGCAAGGCAGGCCGCGAACGAATGCCGGAACGGCGCTGTGAAAACGGTTCGCGGCCGGAGGCCGCTCCTGCGGTTCCAGTGACGGCAGGGCGCTGCCACCGAATACCCATTCCGCCTTTTCGGTGATTTCGGTGCCTTCGGTGTTTTCGGTGGTTTCATTGTCTGTGCATCACCCGCTGAAGCGCGGTCCATCCGTGCGGCCTCGGGGCAGATTCTGTCACACCGCGTGCGCCTCGACCTGTCGCACGAGGCGTGGCAGCCAGGCGCCGAGGGTGATCGCGCGCAGGGCCAGGAACAGCATCAGCGCCAGCCACAAGCCGTGGTTATGCAGCAGCGGCACCAGCGCCTCCACCGCGAGCAGGTAGCCGGCGGTGGCGATCAGCATGCCGTTGCGCATCTCCACCGTGCGCGTCGTGCCGATGAAGATGCCATCGAGCTGGAAGCTCCAGACCGACACGATCGGCGCCAGCAGCATCCACGGCAGGTATTCGCCAGCCAGCGTGCGCACGCCATCGAGGTCGGTCATCCAGCCGATGAACAGCGTGCCGAACAGTGCGTAGATCGCGCTGTAGCCGAGCGCGACAACGAGGGCGCACACGGTCGTCGCCTGCACGGCGGCGCGCAGCCGGGCGCGGTCGCGCGCGCCCCAGGCGGAACCGGCGAGTCCCTCGGCGGCGTGAGCAAAGCCGTCGAGCCCGTAGGCCAGGAAGTACTGCAGTTGCATCAGCACCGCGTTGGCCGCGACGTAGGCCTCGCCCAACCGCGTGCCGACCACGGTGAACCAGAAGAAGGAGAGCACCAGGCACAGGGTGCGCACGAAGATGTTGCCGTTGACGGCGAGCAGCGCGCGCAGCGCGGAGGGCTCGAGCAGGATCACGGGGTGGGTGACGCCGGGCAGGTCGCGCAGTCTGCGCTCGACCAGCAGCAACCCGACCGCGAGCGCCGTGTACTCGGCGATGATCGAGGCCAGTGCCACGCCCTCGACACCGAACCCGAGCACCGGAACGAACAACAGGTCGAGCACGATGTTCGTGCCGTTCAGCACCAGCTGCAGCAGCAGCACGTGGCGGGTGCGCTGCAGCCCGATCAGGGTCCCGAGCACCGCGTAGTTCGCCAGCACCGCCGGCGCCGACCAGATGCGCCAGTCGAAATAGGCCTGCGTGAGCGTCTCGACCTGGCTGCTGCCCTCGATCACGCGGAAGGCGATCCAGGAGATCGGTGCCTGCAGCAGCCACAATGCCAGCCCGAGCCCGAGCGCGATCAGCAGGGCCCGGTGCAGGGCCGCCCGGGCCTCGGCACCGTCGCTCGCCCCGAGGGCCTGGGCCACGAAGCCGGTCGTGCCCATGCGCAGGAAGCCGAAGCCCCAGTAGAGGATCGAGAACAGCCCGGCGCCGAGCGCGACCGCGCCGATGTAGGCGGGATCGGGCAGATGGCCCATGACCGCCGTGTCGACCGCGCCGACCAGCGGGATCGACGAGTTCGAGAGAATGATCGGCCAGGCCAGCGCCCAGGCCCGTCGATAGTCGGCGGTCGTTGTGGTCATTAGCGAGTGGGGACCCTGGAAACAGGAACCGCGAATGAACGCGAATATTAGCGCGTCAGTTCAATCTGCCGTGTCACAGCTTCGCTGGTGACCGATTGCCGACTGATCGGCGATCGAGGAACCACAAAATGGACACAAGATGAACACAAAATGCTCCGTTCCCGGAGATCTTGAGCCTGCCGGTCTGATGAACTCATTTTGTGTCTATCTTGTGTTCATTTTGTGGTTCTTTCTGCAACGGTCCGTTGCAAGGTACTGTCAGCGAAGCTCCGTTATCACACACACCGCAACGCGGCCATATTCGCGTTCATCCGCGTTCATTCGGGGTTCCCTTCCGACTTCCGCTCATGGCTCGGTAGTAGCGGCCCGGGCGTTCGGGGTTTCCAGGTCGAGCCAGGCGCGGCCGTTGTCGATCTGCAGGCTGGTCGACAGTGGCGCGGACAGTTCTGCCAGGTGGGCGGCGACCGCGGTAGCGGCCTCGCCCTCCAGCGGCACCGGGCGGAACAGGACCTCGGGGTTGTAGACGTCG
>JAWWAE010000020.1:0-23114 GCA_033721835.1 Halofilum sp. (in: g-proteobacteria)
CCTGCGACTACTGGAGCTGGCGCTGGCGATCGCCGGCACGCTGGTGCTGCTGCTGCTCGCGGGCACCTGTCTGCTGATCTTCCGCTGGGCGACTCGCCGGATCCGGACCTCCGAGCAGCGTTTCTGGGCGAGTTTCGCGCACGCCCCGGTGGGGTTCGCGCTGCTCTCGGATCAGGGCCGCTGCGTCGAGATCAACGAGGCCCTCTGCAACATGCTGGGTGTCGACCGCGAGCAGCTGATCGACCAGCCGCTCGACGAGATCATCGAGCTGCTCGAGGACGAGACCCTGGAGCACCTCCTGCGCCGGGCGACCGAGGGCCGGCGCCGATTCGAGCGGCGCCTGCAGTGCGCCGACGGGAGCAGGCTGTGGGGCGAGCTGAGCCTGCGGCCGATACCGGGCTCGCCGCGGGAGGCCTTCATCGCGCTGGTGGAGGATATCTCCGAGGAGAAAAAGCGCACCGAGCACCTGTCCTGGCAGGCGACCCACGATGCGCTCACGGGCCTCTACAATCGCTCCCACTTCGAGACCATGCTGGAGCAGGCCATCGAGGAGAGCGGGACGGGCCGCTCGCAGCACGTGCTCGGGTTCATCGACCTCGACCGCTTCAAGGAGGTCAACGACAATTGCGGCCACGCCGCCGGTGACGCACTGCTGGGCGAACTGGCCCTGCTCATGCGGCGCGAGCTTCGCACCAGCGATCTCATGGCACGGATCGGCGGCGACGAGTTCGGCTTCCTGCTGCGCGATTGCCCGATGCACATCGGGCGCTCCATTGCCGAAGAGCTGTCGAACGCGGTCTCCGGCTTTACGTTCAAGTCGCAGGGGCGCGAGTTTGCACTGTCGGCGAGCATCGGGGTCGCCGCGATCGACGGCCGATTCGAGAATGTCGATCAGGCGCTGAAGGCGGTCGACTCGGCCTGCTACGCCGCCAAGGGAGAGGGCCGCGACCAGGTGCACGTGCACGAGGCCGCCACGGCCCCGCGGCGCAACTCCGCCGGCCGCTGAGCCGCCCCGCGGCGCCGATCAGTCGAGGTGCTGGTCGAAGAACTCCAGCATCCGTTGCCAGGAGTCGCGGTCGGCCTCGGGACTATAGGCCAGGGGCAGATCGAAACGCTGACCCAACTCGTCGGCGCCCGGGTTGGTGAACGAGTGCTTCGCCTCCGGGTACACGTGCACCGTGTAATCGGCCCCTACCGAATCCATCTCCGCGCGGAAGGCCTCGACCTGCTTCGGCGGCACGAACGGGTCGGAACCGCCGGTCAGGACCAGGATCTCGGACTGAATCGCGCCCGGTTTCGCCGGTCGCTCCGTGCCGAGGCTGCCGTGGAAGCTGACCACGGCATCGAGATCCTTGCCGAACCGCGCCATCTGCAGGACCACGGCGCCGCCCATGCAATAGCCGATCGCGGCAGTCCGGTCCGGGTCGGCCTGCGGGTGGGCGTCGAGCAGGTCGTGTGCCTTGTCGAAGCGGCGCGCAGCCGCATCCAGATCGTTCATCAGCGCCTGCATGAACTTGCCGGCATCCTCCGGGTGATCCGCGACCCGGCCCTTGCCATACATGTCGAGCGCCAGCGCCGTGTAGCCCTCCGCGGCCAGGTCGCGAGCCCGGCGCCGGGCGTAGTCGTTGTGGCCCCACCATTCATGGACCACGAGCACGCCCGGCCGCGGACCGTCCGCCGCGGCATCCCAGGCGAGGTAGCCACGGTACTCGCGGCCATCGACCTCATAGTTCAGTTCGCGCGTCTGCACCTCCGCCCGGGCGGACAGGCTGAGCAACCCGACAGCAAGCAGCAACGCCATCTGCGACTTCATCGAACCCCTCCTCTGCGGCGTCGCCCGACGCCGGATCGTCTTCGGCATTGCACAGAGCGTAGCGCAACCCGGCGTGCGAAGCAGTCCGGGTGCGAATGCCTCAGGGCGCGGTGACGGCGCTGCAACCGCACCCGCCCCTGTCCGGCGGGGGCCGCAGACCAGGCCGTGGGCGAACCGGGCCCCCGCATGCGCCCGCCGCGCAGGTCGGCCGGGCTCCGATCGCAGCCCGGCAAGGCCCCGGCGGGCACCCGAAGCCCGGCGGCCCGCGCTCCCCGTGGCGGCGGCTTCACGGCGGGCGGCCTTCCGCGCGGGACCGCCGCACGAGGTGGGCGTTCCCGCCGCGAGCGGAACTCGCCGCGCACGCGGCGGTCACAGCGGGAGTGGCCGGGCCGGCCACCGGCTATCGCCCCCGTGGATCGGAGGAATCGCCATGACCGACCAGTCCGTCGATGCCCGTCGCCGCCGCTTCATGCGCCTCGCACTCGCCGCCGCCACCGCGACGCCGGTCGCGGGGCTGCTCGGCGCCCGCGGGGCCGCTGCCGCCGAGCTGCCGAAGCTCGATCCCGCGTCCGAGCGCGCCCGCCGGTTCGACTACACCCACGACGCGTCCAGCAGCGACAACCCGGCGCACGAGGCGGGCGCACGCTGCGCCAATTGCACGCACTTCCGCGGCGAGGCCGGCGCGCAGTGGGCACCCTGCAACATCTTTCCCCGGCACCGGGTGAAGGCCGGTGGCTGGTGCACCTCCTGGTTCAGTGCCGGCTGAGCCGGCCCGGCATCTGGTCGCCGACCGGCGCCGGAAGTAGAATGGGTGCGTAATCACCATGCGGTCCGGGCGGCGTCCCGTGACCGTGGTCCCCGTATACCCCGTCGAGCGTGCGCCCGAAACGGCGCGCGCACCACGAACATGGCCGCGAACTACAAGATCGAGACCGTCACCTGCGTGCATCACTGGAACGAGAAACTGTTCAGTTTCCGGACCACGCGCGATCCCGGCTTCCGCTTTCGCAATGGCGAGTTCGTGATGCTCGGCCTGGAGGACGAGGTCCGTCCGGTCGTGCGGGCCTACAGCATCGCCAGCCCCAACCACGCCGACGAGCTGGAGTTCCTCAGCATCAAGGTCCCCGACGGGCAACTGACCTCCAGGCTGCAGCACGTGCGGCCCGGCGACCCGATCCTGGTCAGTCGCAAGCCGACCGGGACGCTGGTGCTGGACGATCTGGCCCCTGGCCGCCGGCTGCTGCTGCTGGGCACCGGCACCGGGCTCGCACCCTTCATGAGCATCATCAAGGACTTCGAGACCTACGAGCGGTTCGAGCAGGTAGTGCTGTTCCACGGCGTACGCCATCGCAGCGAACTGGCCTACCACGACCTGATCACGCGGCAACTGCCGTACGACGAGATCTTCGGCGAGATGGTGCGCAACCAGCTCGTGTACTACCCCGCGGTCACGCGCGAGGAGTTCCTGCACACGGGGCGCATTACCGGACTGCTCGAGAGCGGCCGCATGCTGGCCGACCTCGGCCTGCCGCCGCTCGATCCCGCGAGTGACCGAGTAATGCTCTGCGGCAACCCGCAGATGCTCGCGGACACGCGCGCGATCCTGGACCGCCAGGGCTTCGCCATCAGCCCGCGCCGCGGCGAGCCCGGCGACTACGTGATCGAGCGGGCGTTCGTCGAGCGCTGAGGCCGCGTCGCCAGCGATCGGCGGTTCACTGCCCGTATCGGGAAAAGATGCGCAGACCGCCCGCGTCGTCGAACGCGATCACGTTGTAGGGATCACGGCGCCCACCGTAGTCCATTCCCGGCGAACCGAGCGGCATGCCGGGCACGGCGATGCCGGCAACCGGCGGCCGCTCGGCCAGCAATCGCCGAATGTCGGCCGCCGGCACGTGGCCCTCGACGATGTAGCCGCCGACCAGGGCCGTGTGGCAGGAGCCGAGCCGCGGGTCGATGCCGAGCTCTCGCTTGCGCTGGATCAGCTCGGCCTGCGAGACATCCGCGACCGTGACCTCGAAGCCGGCCGCACGCACGTGCTCGACCCAGTCGGCGCAGCAACCGCAGGTCGCGGTCTTGTAGACCGTCATCGCGGCGGCGTGCGCCGAACCGAACGCCAGCGCCGCGAACGCGGCGACGACCGCCAGCACCGGTGCACCGGCGCGGCGGGGCCCCGACCGCGACACCGTCGACGCGGCGCTCACTGCTCGGCCTCCCCGGCCAGGAGCGCCACTTCGTCGCTGTCCTCACGGTCCAGGTGGACCCGGCCCTTCATGCCGGCCGGGTAATGACCGGGGATATGGCAGGCGAACTGGACGGGACCGCCGCGCTGGAACTGCCAGGTGAGCGCGTCGCTCCGTCCGGGCTGGACGACGATGCCGTTGGAACTGCCCTCCATGTGGCTGGCCATGTTCTCCAGCGCCATCCCCTGCATCTCCTGCTCGTGCTGGCGCTGATACCGGGGAGAACCCAGCGTGAAGGAGTGCTGGATCTCGCCGACGTTGCGCACGACGAAACGCACGGTCTCACCCGGCTGGACCCGCACTACCGACGGCTCGAAGCGCATGTTGTCGCGTGCCACGATCTCGACCGTCCGGTCGGGTCGTGCGTTCGGTGCGGCCTTGCCAAACGCGAAGTCATGGCCACCGCCGTGCCCGCGGCCCTCGGAGCCGTGGCCACCGCCGTGCTCGCCCGAGGCAAAGCCCGCCGGCGTCGCAAGCGCCGTTACCGCTGCCAGCCCGATCATGGTCATCCAGCGTTTTCGATTCTGCATGGTCTCGAAATCCTCCAGTCTCGTTGCACGCATGACCCCCGGTCCCGACCGCCATGGGCAGGTCGGGGCGACTCGGTCACTCGTGTCGGCGCCCGCGGCCGCGAGCCCCGGCCGGAGCATTGCGTCTCGACCGGAACGACCACGATTGCCGTAGCGGCGCGCCCTGCATCGGCGGAATCGGCCGGGGCGCGCGGGGAAATCGCGCCAGATACTAGCAAACACGTCGGGGACCCGCATGACAGTCCTGTAACGATCGGCCACGCCCGACATGATCGGTTGACGGCTCGCAGGGGACAGGCGGCGGCGCCCTCCGCGCCGGTCAGCCACCGAGGCCGGTGAGGCCGGAGTAGAGGAGCCGAATCGCGAGCAGCGTGAGCACGGCCGCCAGCAGGCGCTGGAAGCGGGCGTCGTCGAGCCGCACCAGCAGCGCGCGGCCCAGCCAGTTGCCGAGGAACGCGCAGGCCAGCATGGCCGCCAGAAAGGGCAGGTACGGCGCGAATGCGAACCCCGCCAGCACGAACACCCCGATCTTGAGCCCGTGCTGCAACAACATGCAGGCAGCGAAGGTCCCGGCATAGGCCAAGCGCCCCGGGCGCAGCGCCCGCAGGTAGGCACTCACCAGTGGCCCCGTGGCGCCGACGAACAGGGTCAGCGCAGTGGTCACCGCGCCGAGCCCGGCGACGGCGGGCCCGGAGCGGGCGCCGCCGTGTGGCAACGGCAGCCACACCAGCCACAGGATGAACCCGCCCAGCAGCAGCTCCAGCCAGGCCTCGGGCAGCCGGATCAGCACCTGGGAGCCGGCGGCCGCCCCCAGCAGAGAGCCGATGCTGAAGGCGAGCAGCAGCGAGGCCCGCGCATGGCGCCACAGCAGCAGGAAGCGGCTGCCGTTGGCACCCGCCTGGATCGCCCCGTGCACCGGGATCGTCACCCCCACCGGCAGGAACAGGGTCATGGCGCCGAGCAGCAGCAGCCCGCCGCCGGCACCGAGCGCGGTCGTCAGCGCGGCCGTCAGCACGCCGAGCGCGCACAACAGCGGTGCCACCCACAGCGGCGTCTCCGGCAGCGCGATCAGCTCGGCCAGCGCGGTCACCGGCGCGCCGCCGCCACGCTAGGCATCGCCGGCGGCCGAGTGCGGCAGCCACGGCAGGTCGGTCACCCCGGGGTCGTGCCCCAGCTGCATCAGCAAGGTGGTCAACTGGCCGCGATGGTGGACCTGGTGCTGGAACAGGTGGGTCACGAGGATCCAGGCGGGCTGCTTGTGTTCGCTTCGGTCGACGCCGCTGAACCAGGTGAATGGTGCGGCCAGCCATTCGGGGTCGATGCGCCGGGCCCAGTCGAGGATTTCGGCATCGACGGATGCGCGCGCGACGCGCAGGGTCTCGAAGTCGTCGTGCACCGGTTCGTCGATCGCGGTCGCCGGCCGCTCGCGGCCGGTGAAGCGGCTGAGCCAGACCAGGTCGCCCCAGAGCAGGTGATTGAGCGTGCCGTGGATGGAGCGGAAGAATGCGCCCATGTCCCGGCGGCGGGTGGCGTCGTCGATGCCGGCGCAGATGGCATACAGGCGCTCGTTCATCCAGCGGTTGTAGCGGGCGAGCGTGACGCAGTATTCGCGATCGATCATGCAGTCGACTCCGGTGCGCCCCGGGGCGCAGGCAGATTGCCTCGACGCCACGCTAGCTTGGCCGTTCGCCGATTGCCACCGGCCAGCGTGGGGTGCCGCCCTCGACCGGGCCGGGCGAACCTGCGAACATCCGCCCGCAGACTGCCGGGGGTTGCGGTGACCGGGGGTGGAGCGGACGGAGCGGAGCGGTCGATGGTCGACGCGGCGGACGAGGCAGACGACCACCCGGGCTACCTGAGCTGGCGCCAGTTTCACGCCCTCTGCCTCGACCTGCCGGCGCCCGCCGGCGCGGCGATCGACACCCGGCTGCGCATCTACCGCCGCGCGCACGAGGTTGCGGCGCTGCGGGACTTCGGCATTGCCCTGTTGCTGGTTGCCGCCGTCGGCCGCGCGCTGCTCGACGGCACGCGGGTGTTCCTGTCGATGGCGACGGTGCTGGACGGGCTGGTGTTCGGACTCACCTGCACGCTGGCGGTCGTGGTCGGTACCCGCGCCCTGCAGCGCCTGCGGCAGGCCATGGAGGCGCGCGCGCTGGTACACGGCATCGGCCTCGACAGCCTGCCATGGCAGAAGGTCGAGTCGCTGTTTGCCGATACCCGCGTGGCCGCCGTCCGCGAGTACCTCCAGTCCGTGCGGGAGCAGGGGCGGACGCCGCGGCGTGCGGAGGTGGCGGTCGCGCTCGAGCGGGCGCGCGGGCGCCCGGCGCTCGACGACGCCGGCAGCGGGGCCTTCGGCCGTCACCTGCGCGACCGCGACGGCGCCCTGCCCCGGCAGATCGCCACCGCCTGCGCCTGCCTCGTGGCGCTGCTGCTGGCGGCGACCGGCTGGGTCGAGGGCCGGCTGTTCCTGCCGGCCCTGATCCTGTTCGGTGGCTGGGCGCTGGCCGGCGTGCTGGCCTGCGCGCTGCAGCTGGCGCTGGACCCGTGGCAGCTCCGCCTCGGCGGACCCGCCGCAACGCGCATCCGCGCCGCGCTGGCCGCCGACCTGCTGCCCGAGCTGGCGTTGGTGCTGGTCCTGATCGTCACCAGCGCGCGCCTCCTGGGCAATGCCTGATGCGGCCAAGGCACCTGCTCTCCGTGCTGGTGATCATGGCGTTGTTCGGCAGTGCCTACCCCGTCGGCAAGATCGCCGTCGGCCACTTCCCGCCGTTCGCCTTCGCCACGCTGCGCAGCATCCTGCTGGCGCTCGCGCTGCTGCCATTGTGGCGGCTGCGGTTGCCGGCCCGCGCGCAGCGCCCGGCACTGGTCGGGTTCTGCCTGGCGATGGGGGTAGGCGTCTACGCCACGATGTACGGCTCGCTGCGCATCGGCACCACCGTGTCGCCGATCGTGATCGGCATGCAGCTCTCGGTGCCGTTCGCGGTGCTGCTCGGGCGGCTGTTCCTCGGCGAGCGCGTGCGGCCTTTGACCTGGGCGGCGATCGTCGCGGCGTTCTTCGGGATCGTCCTGATCGGTATCGAGCCGGAGCTGGTGCACGACCTGCCGGCGCTGGGCCTGACCGCGCTCAGCGCCCTGTGTTACGCCAGCGCCACGCTGTTCGCACGTTCCCTGCGCGACCTGTCGCCGTTCACCATGAACGGCTGGATGGCGGTGATCGCGATCCCGCCGCTGGCCCTGCTGTCGTGGGCGCTGGAGGATGGCCAGTGGCGGGCAGTCGCGACCGCGGGCGCGTTGGACTGGGCCATCCTGGCGCACGCGGCGCTCGCCGTGTCGCTCCTCGGTCACGTCTGGATGTTCTCGCTCTACCGCCACTACCCCGTGGCCAGCGTGATCCCCTACTACGTGCTGATGCCGGTATTCGGGGTGGTGTTCAGCGTGTTCCTGTTCCGGGAGATCCCGTCGCCGCAGACGCTCGTCGGGGGCTGCATCGTGCTGGCCGCGGTCTGGCTGGTGAACCGTACGACGCGCGGTCCGGGCCGGCCGGCCACGGTGACGACCGCGCCGGAACCGGCGGCGGCGGAGCTTCCGGACAACGGCGACACGCCGCTGCGGCCCTCCCCGGCGCGCCGGGAACCGTAGCTGGGCATGCGCGCCGGCGGACGCCGGCAACGGGCGTCCGTCCCGAGCGTTACAACCTTCCCTCGACCGCGTTGACGAATACCCGCTCGAGGTCGGCGGCCGTCACCGGCACCGGGTTGGTCGCCGCGGGCGGGTCGATCTCGCCCATGCGCCCGATCTCGTCGGCCCGGTTCGAATCGACCCCGAGGTCCGCCAGCGTGTGGGGGATGCCGAGCCGTTCGCGGAACCGCAACACCCACTCGAAGACCGCATCGAACGAGGTGTCGAGGAGCCCCAGCGCCTGCGCCACCGGCGCCATGCGCTCGGCGATCGCGGCGTGGTTGAAGCGCATCACGTAGGGCAGGACCACCGCGTTGGTCAGCCCGTGGTGGGTCTGGTAGAACGCGCCCACCGGGTGCGAGATGGCATGCACCGCGCCGAGCCCCTTCTGGAAGGCGGTCGAGCCCATGCTGGCCGCGGCCAGCATCTGGGTGCGGGCCTCGATGTCGCTGCCGTCGTCGTAGGCGCGTGGCAGCGCGCTCGAAATCAGCCGCAGACCCTCCAGCGCGATGCCGTCGGCCATCGGGTGGAAGCCGGGGGCGCACCAGGCCTCGAAGCAGTGGCTGAGGGCATCCATGCCGGTGGCCGCGGTCATCTGTGGCGGCAGTCCCAGGGTCGTCTCCGGGTCGAGGATCACCGCCAGCGGCAGCATCCGCGGATGGAAGATGATCATCTTGCGGTGGCTCTGCTCGTTGGTGATCACGGACGCGCGGCCGACCTCCGAACCGGTCCCCGCGGTGGTCGGGATGGCGATGCAGGGGACGATCGCGGCCACGTTGGCCCGCTTCCAGTTGTCACCGATGTCCTCGAAGTCCCAGAGCGGGCGTTCCTGTCCCGCCATCAGGGCCACCGCCTTGGCGGCGTCCAGCGCGCTGCCGCCGCCGAAGGCGATCACGCTGTCGTGGCCGCCCGCGCGGAACACGCCGACGCCGGCCTCGACGTTGGCGCCGGTCGGGTTGCCCCTGACGTCGCTGAACAGCGCGGCCTCGATGCCCGCCGCCTGCAGGGCCTCCAGCGTGTCACGGATCATGGGCAGGTCACGCACGCCCGGATCGGTCACGACCAGCGGGCGCGTGAACCCCAGCTCGTTGCAGATCGACGCCAGCTCCGCGAGCCGGCCCGGCCCGACGCGGACACTCGTCGGGAAGCCCCAGTTCGCGGTCACGTCCGCGGGATCGAAATCGTGCGTGGCCATCATGTCTCCCGGGTTCGCGTACGCAGGTGGAAGCTCTTCGGCCGGGTCAGGTGCTCGTAACCGAGCACCGACAGCGTGCAGCCGCGCCCGGTGTGCTTGCACCCGGTCCATGCCAGCGCCGGATCGAGGTAGTCGCAACGGTTCATGTAGACCGTGCCGGTCTCGATGCGATCGCCGAGCGCCACCGCGGCCTGTTCGTCCGCGGTCCAGATCGCGGCGCTGAGGCCGAACTCGCTGTCGTTCATGCGCTCGATCGCCTCGTCGTCCGAGCGGACCTTCATGACGCCGACGACCGGGCCGAAGCTCTCCTCGGTCATCAGCCGCATCGAGTGATCGACGTCGACCACCACCTGCGGCGCCAGGTAGGCGCCACCGTCGGCCGGAAACGCCTGCGGGTCCAGCAGCGTGCGGGCACCGGCGGCGACGGCGTCGGCGACCTGGCCGCGCACGAACTCCGCGGCCGCGGGCTTGACCAGCGGGCCGAGCGTGGTCTCGCGGTCGAGCGGATCGCCGAGGCGCAGCGCGGAGGCCTCGGCGACCAGGCGCTCGATGAAGTCGTCGTAGACCGACTCGTGGACGTACACGCGCTCGATCGAGCAGCACGACTGGCCGGCGTTGAAGAAGGCGCCGTCGGCGATACCGGCCGCCGCGTGGGCGAGGTCTGCATCGCCCCGGACGTAGGCGGGATCCTTGCCGCCGAGTTCGAGACCGGTGCCCGGGAACCCGGGCGCCGCGCCGACCGCGCGCTGGACCTCGTGACCGCCGCGTACCGACCCGGTGAAGCAGATCATCCGCACGGGCTCGGCCTGCATCACCGCCGCGGCCGTCTCATGGGTCATCGGCAGCGCCTGGCACAGGTCCTCGGGCAGCCCCGCCTCGGCGAGCACGCGCGCCATGCGTTCGGCCGCGAGCGAGGTCTGCTGCGCGTGCTTCAGGATCACGGCATTGCCGGCCGCCAGCGCGGGCCAGACCGAGTTCACCGCGGTCATGTAGGGGAAGTTCCAGGGCGCGATGGTCAGCACCACGCCCACCGGCTCGCGGCGGATGAAGCGCGTGAAGCCCGGCTGCGGGTCCGGCCGCAGGTCGGCCAGCGCCCGCGGCGCGGCCTCGATCATGTAGCGTGCCCGCTCCTCGAAGCCGCCGACCTCGCCGGCGCCCTGGCACACCGGCCGGCCCATGCTGCGCGCCAGTTCCTCGGAGAGGTCGTCGCTCTCGGCGACGATCCGGTCAACGGCGGCCGACAGGACCCGCTGGCGCTCCTCCACGGGCGTGTCGCGCCACGCCCGCTGCGCCCGCGCCGCCCGTTCGACCGCGGCCAGCGCCGCGTCCTGCGGCACCAATTCCCGCTCGGCATAGACCGAACCGTCGCCGGGGCTGATGATCTGGAAAGTGTCCGTCATGAAGTCCGTTGCCTCCCAAAAAAGAAGTGCAAACCGCGAATGGACGCGAATGAACGCGAATAGTGGCGCGTCAGCGGTTGCAGCGTGTCAGAGCTTCGCTGGTCTCCGATCGCCGTGGATCGGGCAGATGGAACCACGAATAAACACGAATAATAGAACCCGTAGGTGCGCTTTTGCCGCAGGCGAACGCGTACGTTCGTCGCGAGGCGGGCGTACGCGTTTGCTTCGCAAAAGCGCACCTACGTCATCCTGGTGACCCCATCGTTTGATTCGTGTCCATTCGTGTTCATTCGTGGTTCTTCATCTTCTTGTCGGCCGGCATCCGCTTCCAGCGAAGCTCTGACACGACCGGAGGCCCCGACGCGCCAATATTCGCGTTCATTCGCGTCCATTCGCGGTTCAAATCTGTTTACATCCGCTCGAAGCCGCGATAGCGCTCCCAGTCGGTGACTGCCGACTCGAAGGCCTCGAGCTCGATACGGGCCATGTTGAGGTAGTGCTCGACCACGTCCTCGCCCAGGGCCTCCTTCGCGATCGCGCTGTCCGCGAACAGGTCGCGGGCGTCGCGCAGGGTGTGCGGGACGTGCGGCTTGTCGGCCTCGTAGGCGTTCTCGCGGCACGGTTCCTCGAGTTCCAGCTCCCGGTCGAGGCCGTGGATGCCCGCGGCGATCATGGCGGCCAGCGCCAGGTAGGGGTTTACGTCGCCACCCGGAACCCGGTTCTCGATCCGCAGCGACTTCCCGGCGCCCACGAGCCGCAGCGCGCAGGTGCGGTTGTCGTGACCCCAGGTGACGGCGGTCGGGGCAAAGCTGCCGGGCACGTAGCGCTTGTAGGAGTTGATATTGGGCGCCATGAACAGCGTCAGCTCGCGCAGCCCGGCGAGGATACCGGCGACGAAATGGCGGCCCTTCTGCGACAGGTCGTGGCCATCGGCCATCACCGGCTCGCCCTCGGGCGTGCGCACGCTCAGATGGATGTGGCAGGAGTTGCCCTCGCGCTCGTTGAACTTGGGCATGAAGGTCAGCGAATGATCCTCCTGGGCGGCGATCTCCTTGGCACCGTTCTTGTAGATCGAGTGACCGTCGGCGGTGTCGAGCACCGGCCCGTAGTGGAAGTTGATCTCGTGCTGGCCGAAGTTGCACTCGCCCTTGGAGTCCTCGACGTGCAGGCCGGCGCCGCGCATGTTGTTGCGGATTCGTGCAAGCAGTGGCTCGAGACAGGCCGTGTCCAGCAGTGCGTAGTCGACGTTGTAGAGGTTGGCCGGCGTCAGGTCGCGATAGCCCGTATGCCAGGCCTCCTCGTAGCTGTCGCGGAAGACGATGAATTCGAGCTCGGTGCCCGCGTGGGCCTCCAGGCCGCGCTCGGCGAGGCGGTCGATCTGGTGGCGCAGAATCTGCCGCGGCGAGACCGCCACCGGCGAGCCGTCCTCCCAGGCCAGGTCACACATCACGAGTGCGGTGCCGTCGTGCCACGGGACGCGGCGCAGCGTCGCCAGGTCGGGCACGAACACGAAGTCGCCGTAGCCGGTCGACCAGGAGGCATGTCGATAGCCCTGCACGGGGGTCATCTCGACATCGACCGCCAACTGGTAGTTGCAGCCCTCGGCATTGTTCTCGGCAACCTCGTTGACGAAATGCTCGACGGTGAGCCGCTTGCCCTGCAGCCGTCCCTGCATGTCCACCATGGCGAGCAGCACGGTATGGTAATCACCGGCTTCCATACCGGCACGAAGTTCGTCCAGAGTCAGATGGCCGTGGTTCGCTGTTTCGGACATCGTCGCATTCCTCTCGTTGATATTCAGGATCCCTTTAGTTGCCGTAATGCAGGTTCGGGAGCCACAGGGCGATCTGCGGGAAGGCCATGATCAAGGCCAGGCCGAAGATCATCACCAGCACGAACGGCACGATCGACCGGTAGATGTCACCCAGGGTGATCTCCGGCGGTGACATCGCCCGCATCAGGAACAGGTTGTAGCCGAACGGCGGTGTCATGTAGGCGATCTGGACGGTAACCGTGTACAGAACGCCGAACCAGACCGGGTCGAAGCCGAGACTGATGACCAGCGGAATATACAGCGGCGCCACCAGAACCAGCATGGCCGTGTCGTCGAGGAACATCCCCATCACCAGGAACGACAGCTGCATCATGATGAGGATCATCCAGGGATTCAGATCCCACTGCTCGATGAACAGGTCCTGCAGTGCCCGACCCGCGCCGAGACCGTCGAACACCGCGCTGAAGCTGAGCGCCGCCATGATCACCCACATGAACATGCAGCTGACGCTGAGGGTCTTGCGCACGGTCTCCCGGATCACCTCGCGCGTGAGCCGGCCCTTGATGAAGGTCGCCAGGGTGGCGGCGCCGGCGCCGACGGCGGAGCTCTCGACCAGGCTGGTCACGCCCATCAGGAACAGGCCGGTCATCGAGAAGATGATCACCAGCGGCAACAGTCCTGCGTGCAACAGGCGAAGCTTGTCGGCGAGGCTGATGTCGCGCCGTTCCTCCGCGGCCAGCGGCGGCGCAAGGTTTGGCTGCAGGCGGCTGCGGATGGCCACGTAGAGCACGAACAGGGCGGCCAGCAGCAGGCCCGGGATCACGCCCGCCAGCCACAGCCGGCCGACCGGGACCCGCGCGATCATGCCGTAGAGGACCAGCACGACGCTGGGCGGGACCATGATGCCGAGCGAGCTGCCTGCCTGGATCACGCCGCTGATCATGCGCTTGTCGTAGTTGCGCTTCAGCAGCTCCGGCAGGGCGATGCTGGCGCCGATTGCCATGCCGGCAACGCTCAGCCCGTTCATTGCAGAGATCGCCACCATGAGCCCGATCGTGCCGATCGCAAGCCCACCGTGCAGCGAGCCCATCCAGACGTGAAACATCTCGTACAGGTCGCCGGCGATGCCCGACTCGGAGAGCATGTAGCCCATGTAGATGAACATGGGCAGCGTCAGCAGGGGGTACCAGTTCAACAGCGTGATGCTGGCGTTGAATGGCATCTCCACCGCGCCGTCGCCCCAGAGCCAGAGCGCGAACACCGCCGCCACGAAACCGATCGCACCGAAGATCCGCTGCCCGGTGAGCAGCAGCAGCATCATCGAGGAGAACATCATGATGGCAATGGCTTCATTACTCATCGCTGTTCTCCCGGTCGATCGGGCGTCCGAGCGCCCGCGCAAGGTCCTTGAAGAAGGTCGATATGCACTGCAGCAGCATCAGGACCAGGCCGGTCAGCATGATGATCTTGATTGGAGCCAGCGGCGGACCCCAGGCACTGCGGCTCACCTGGTCGTATTCGAGGGCGTACTGGAGGCTGGAATGACCGCCGATGACCATGACCACGAGGTAGAAGATCAGCAGCATGTCGGTGAAGACGTCGGTCACCGCCTGGCGGCGGCGTGACCAGCGCCCGTACAGCAGGTCCATGCGCACATGGCTGTGCAGGATCATGGAATAGGCGCCGCCGACGAGATAGTAGCCGGCCATGGTGAACTGGGCGGTCTCGACCGTCCAGATCAGCGACCAGTTGAACAGGGTCCTGCCGAGGGCGGCCAGCAGCAGGATCGCCATCATCAGGAAGATCACGTACATGGTGATCTTTCCGATGAAGGTGTTGAACGCGTCTACGTAGTGGACGTACAGCCGAATCGGTTTCGGCACGATCCCCCCTCATGCGCCGCGGCCGCCGGGCCGGTCGGCCAAAGGTACTCGATATCGCCCGGGCGCCGCCACGCTCGCGGGACGTGCCGGCCCCGGCGCGGCAGCGCCGTACAAGGCAAGGGCCTCCCCGGACGGCTCGCGCCGCGCCCCGGGAAGGCCCCTGGAGATCCGGATCGGGGCCGGATCAGTTGTAGCGGTACGGAGGGCCCGCCTTGCGCATCGTGTTGGAGTAGTCCTTCAGGATCTCGACCACACGGGCGTTGCGCTCGCTTTTCTTCGCGGCCTCGTCCCAGAACTTCTCGGCCTCGGCCTCGACCTGCTTCCATTCGTCATCCGGGATGGACGTGAGCTCGAGCTTGTCGCCCTTGACACGATGATGGGCCTCGCCCCACCAGTACCAGTGCAGCCGGTAGTAGTGGGAGCTGTCGATCGACAGCCTGAACAGGGTCTTGAGGTGATCCGGCACCTTGTTCCACGACTCGGTGTTGACGAAGTACGAGCCGACCCAGGCGCCGGACACGGGCTGGGTCAGATAGTAGTTCGTCACGTCCGCCCAGCCGTTGTTGTAATCCTCGGTGATGCCCGACCACGCCACGCCGTCGAGCTCACCGGTCTGCAGGGCGACCTCGACATCCTCGAACGGCAGGCTGACGGGGACCACCCCGAACCGCTCCATGAAACGGCCGACAGTGGGGAACATGAACAGCCGCTTGCCCTTGAAGTCGGCGACGCTGCGGATCGGCTCCTTGGTCGCGAAGTTGCACGGGTCCCAGGCGCCGGCGCTGAGCCAGGTGACGTTCTTCACCTCGGCGTAGGCCTCTTCCCAGATCTCGCGCAGTCCATACCACTCCCACAGCGCGGGCACGTCCAGGAAGTACCGCGTCGCGAACGGGAAATAGGCGGCAAAGATGGAAACGTCCACCGGGGCGGCCATCGAGTCACCGTCGCTCTGGGCCGCGTCGAGGGTCCCCTGCTGCACAGCGCGGAACAGTTCCCCGTGCGGCACCAGCTGGTCGGCGTTGTACAGCTCGATCACCATCTCGCCGTTGGCCGCCTTGTTGAAGTCATCGATCTGCGGCTTGATGACGTGCTCGGCCAGCGCGGCGCCCGCGTAGGTCTGCAGCCTCCAGGTAATGCGTTCGTGCTTCGCCCCGATGACGTAGGGCGCGTAGAGTACGGAACCCGCAGTCGCGGTTCCGACGCCCGCTGTCTTGATGAAGTCGCGCCTTTTCATTGCGATACTCTCCCGGTTTTTATCAGGAAGAACGGGGCTGGTGCCCCGGCTGCCGACGGTCGATCCCTGTAGCTGGACTGCCTGCCAGCGCGGGCGCCGCAGCACCGGCTGCGGTCGCCGTGCGCGCCGGCACCCCGACAGCGCCCCTGTACACTGTTGTACAGTGCTCGCGGAATAACTAGCACATGTGTACACTCCTGTCCAATCACGGCGGGCGTGCGAACCATGAGCGAGGCGATCCCCGAGAAGCAGGCCGCGGCGGCACCGGCCGAGGCCGACCGGACCTCGGTGGCGGAGCTGATCCACCGCTACCTGGACCAGTTGACGCCGACCGAGCTCAAGCCCGCGCGGCTGCTGCTGGCCAACTATCCCATGATCGGGCTCGAACCGCTGGCGCACTTCGCCGAGCAGACGGGGGTCAGCCACCCGACCATCCTGCGGTTCATCGCCAAGCTCGGATTCCAGGGCTATGCCGACTTCCAGCGCGCGCTGCGCGCGGAGTTGCAGGCGCGGCTCGAGTCGCCATTGACCAAGCCGCACGAGCAGGGTGTCGAGCAGGGCGCGGGCGAGGACTTCCTGGAGCGCTTTGCCACGGCCGCCTGCGAGAACATCCGCCAGTCGGTGGCCTCGCTCCCCCGCAGCGAGTTCGAGGGTGCGCTCGAGCTGCTCGGCGATCCTCGCAGCACGCTGTACCTGGTCGGTGGTCGCTTCACGGACGCGGTCGCGACCTATGCCTACATGCATCTGCGCGTACTGCGCCCGCGGGTCCATCACGTCAGCGGGACGCCGCTGTCGTGGTCCGAGTACGTGCTGGACATGGACTCGCGGGCGGTCGTGCTCGTCTTCGATATCCGTCGCTACGAGGATGACGTGGTGCGGTTCGCCAACGAGGCGGCGGAGCGCGGCGCCCGCGTGATCCTGGTGACGGACCACTGGCTGTCACCCATCGCCAGCCGCGCCGAGCACGTGCTCGCCGCCCGCATTGAGGTGCCATCGAGCTGGGATTCGGTGGCGGCGATCGTGACCCTGATGGAGGGCCTGATCGCGGCCCTGAACAACCGCAACTGGAAGGATCTCAAGGGCCGGATCCGCGCGCTCGAGGAAATGCGCGCGAAGTTCGAAGCCGCCACCCCCGAGTGACCGCGGCCGGCACCCGCAAGCAAGGAGAAGAACCATGCGGCTAGGCATCCTGCAGTGCGACTCGGTACGCCCGGAGCTGCAGCCGGAGTTCGGCAATTACCCCGACATGTTCCAGCGGCTGCTGACCACCGACCGCGTGCAGCCGGAGTACCGCATGTACGATCTCTCGCAGGACCGGTTCCCGCACAGCCTGGACGAGTGCGATGCATGGCTCATCACCGGCAGCAAGCGCAGCGTCTACGAGTCCGAGCCCTGGATCGAGCGGGCCCACGAGCTCGTGCGCGAACTCGACGCCGCCCGCCGTCCCCTGGTCGGGATCTGCTTCGGCCACCAGATGGTCGCGCGGGCGCTCGGCGGGGTCGTGGAGAAGGCGCCCGCCGGCTGGGGCGTGGGCGTGCACACGGCCCGCGTCATCGAGTCACGGCCGTGGATGGAGCCCGCCCGCGATCAGCTGTCCCTGCTGGTCAGCCACCAGGACCAGGTGATCGAGCCGCCGGAACGGGCACAACACCTTGCCGGACACGACTTCTGCCCCTACGACATGTTCCAGATCGACGACCACATCCTGACGTTCCAGGGCCACCCCGAATTCTGCCACGGGTACTCGCGGGCGATGATCGAACTGCGCCGCGAGCAGATCGGCGCGGATACCGCCCGGGCCGGACTCGATTCCCTCGCGCAACCGGCCGACGCGGGCGTCGCCGCCGAATGGATCCACCGCTTCATCGAGCAGGCGGCCGGCGGACGGACGATCGATACTGATACAATGCGCGCCCACGACGCTTCCGCGGAAGGCAGGAAATGAGCGACGAACAGCAGGAACTGCAACTCTCGGTCGACATGGTGCGCGACATCCAGGCGCGCCTGAAGGAGAACGACGAGCGGGCCGCCGATCCCGGCGTGGCCTCGCAGTACCTGGCCGCGGTGATCGGCTTCATGCTCGGCCAGATCACGGCCGAGACCGAGCAGAAGAAGGATTTCCTGCGCCAGTTGCAGGAGTTCGCGGCCAGCGTGATCGACGACGTCGAGGCGCAGCAGGAAATGCAGGCGGCCCAGCCCGGCGGCGGCGGCCCCGCCCAGGACGACCAGCCCGCCTCCGGCATCTGGACGCCGGACGACAAGTAAGCGCCCAGCGCCCAGCGCGGGGCTGGCGGGCAGCCATCCGGTGTCAAGCGTTGGCGCGGTGAATCCGCGACGCTCCACAGCTGCATTCCGGCAGTGCGCCGGCATGCGCTGACGCGAACGCCGGCCTGCGAGGCCTTTCCTTGGGCGCTGGGCGCTTGCCGCTCGCGTCACCCCCCGTCCGCCGGCGGGGTGACCCGCAGCACCTCCTCGACGGTGGTCTCGCCGGCGGCGATCTTCCTGGCCCCGGCCAGCCGCAGGGGCCGCATGTGCTCGCGGCAGCCCTGGCGTCGCAGGGCGGCGGTGTCGGTGTCGGCAGTCACCAGGGCGCGGCTGTCCGCCGACAGGGTGAACAGCTCGTACAGCCCGGTCCGCCCAAGGTACCCCGTATTGCGGCACTCCAGGCAACCCCCGGGTCGATAGATCCGCGCCGGCACCCGGGACTGGAAGGGCTGCACGAACGCCTGCCATTCCCTCGCGTCGACCTCGGCCGCCTGCTTGCAGTGCGGGCACAGCGTCCGTACCAGCCGCTGCGCCATCACCCCCAGCAGGGTGCCGTTGATCAGATAGGGCGGGACCCCGAGCTCGATCAGGCGCGAGATGGCCGATGGCGCATCGTTGGTGTGCAGCGTCGACAGCACCAGGTGGCCGGTCAGGGCCGCCTGGGTAGCCATCTCGGCCGTCTCCAGGTCCCGGATCTCGCCCACCATGATGATGTCGGGGTCCTGTCGCAGCAGGGTCCGCACCCCGCTGGCGAAATCGAGACCGATGGCGTGATGGACCTGCATCTGGTTGAACGACGGCTCGAGCAGCTCGATCGGGTCCTCGACCGTGCATACATTGACCTCGGCCGTCGCCAGCTGCTTGAGGCTGGAATACAGGGTGGTGGTCTTGCCCGACCCGGTCGGCCCGGTCACCAGCACGATGCCGTTCGGCTCGTGGATCAGGCGATTCCACTCCGCACTCTCGTGGCTCGGCAGGCCGAGGCCGGCCAGGTCCTGCACCAGGACGTCCGGATTGAAGATGCGCAGCACCAGTTTCTCGCCGAACGCCGTCGGCAGGGTCGACAGCCGCAATTCGATCTCGCGGCCCTCCGGTGTGCGGGTCTTCAGGCGTCCATCCTGCGGCCGGCGACGTTCCGCCACATCCATGCGGCCGAGGATCTTGATGCGACTCGAGACGGCGGACATGATCGGCGCGGGGATCTCGTAGACGTAGTGCAGCACGCCGTCGATACGGAATCGAACCAGGCCCTGTTCACGCCGGGGTTCGAGATGGATGTCGCTTGCGCGCTGATCGAACGCGTACTGCAGCAGCCAGTCGACGATGCTGACGACGTGCTGATCGTCCGCATCGAGCTTGCCCTTGCGTCCGAGCTCGGTGAGTTGCTCGAGATTCTGTACGCCGCCAACGACCGGGCGGTCACCGTGATCCTCGCTCGCCCCTTGTATCGAGCGTGCCAGCGTGTAGAACTCGAGCAGGTAGCGCTCGATGTCCCTGGGATTGGCGACGACGCGCCTGATGTCCTTCTTGAGGATGCCGGCGAGCTCGTCCTCCCACTCGCGCTGCCACGGCTCCGAGGTGGCGATTGTGACCTCGCTGTCCGACACTTCCAGCGCGAGGATGTTGAAGCGCCTCGCATACGCGTACGACATGACCTCGGTTACCTGCCGCACGTCGACCTTGAGCGGGTCGATGCGCACGTACGGCAGTCCCGATTTCTCGGCCAGCCAGTCGGTCAGCCGCTCGAGGTTGAGCTTGCGGTCCGGTCGCGCCGCATCGGCCCAGTCGCGCTCGGCGATGAGGTCGAGTGCGTGTCGGTCGCCCAGCTCACGCCCCTGATACAGCCCGCCCAGCAGACGGCGGCTGTCCTCGGTCAGCCGCCCCTCGGCCACCAGGTCGTCGAGCACCTGCTGCAACGTCAGTCGACCCCGCGGCCGCGAACCGGTTCTCGCCTGTGCCATGCCGGTCATGCTCCGTTGCAGTACCCGTAGAAACGCGCCGTGGCCCCTACCAGGAATGCGGATTACGGTCAGCGAACCTCGAAATCCGCGTACTCGGCGTCCTGTTCCCGCCAGTCCACCTCGACACCGCTGACGTTGGCATGCGGCGGGCCCTCGTGCAGCCACTCCAACAGGGCGTCGAGGCCGGCACGTTCACCGCAGGCGAACACCTCGACCCGACCATCAGGAAGATTGCGCACCCAACCGGTCAACCCGAGCCGCCGTGCCTCTTCACGTGTGGAGGCGCGAAAGAACACGCCCTGAACCTGTCCGCTGACACAACAGTGAATGCACTGGCTCATGACTGCTCCGTTCCCGCTACGCTCCCCGGATTCGCCGGCGGGTCCCCGCCCCGAGTATAGCGGCGCCCGGATTACCGGCACAAAAAAGCCCCGCGGACGGAATCCGCGGGGCTCGTGATGTCGCTCGTGGTCGGCGATCAGTTGTTGCGCAGGTACGCCTTGTCGCTGTCCTCGACCACGCCCAGTTCCCAGGCGCCGCGATTCTTCGCGTGACGCACGGCGGCATCGACCGCCGAGGAACTCGGGTTGGCCTCGATCTTGAAGGCCTGGCCAGGATAGATCAGGTCGGCATCCTCGATCTTAACCTTGTTGGCACGATAGATCAGCGGCCACTGGTACGGATCATTGTAGCCGACGTCCATCGCCGAGATGCCCCACAGCGTGTCACCGCGCTTGACGGTGTAGCTCCGCCACTGCGGCTGCTCCATGGTGTCCTCTTCCTGCTCCTGCGAGCGAACGAAGGCGATCTGCTCCTCGGCCATGAGCTGCGCCTCGGAGGCGAGCCGCATCGCTTCATCGTCCAGGCAGTCTTCACCGGCCGCTTCGGCCTGATTGATCAGCTTGCGTGCACCGCGCCATTCGGCACCCATGTCACGGGCCGTCTGGTTCGCGGCCTTGGCGTCATCGATGGCAGCCTGCACCTGCGGGCTGATGCCCTCACAGTCGGCAGCCTGCTGTTCCTGCGTGGCGGCGCAGCCGGCCGCAACTCCGAGCACAAGCGCCGCAATGCCGGTGCGCTTGACGAATGCGGGAATCTTCATGATTCGGTGCCTCCAGGCACGAAGAGTAAGAGAAGGGCTGACGGAATCCTACGCGATCGGGGGGCGTCGCGCCCCGGAAAAATCACGTCGGAAAGCTACCACCGGCTCGGGAAAGGGTCAAGGAACCCGGCTCTCCGGCCGACGGGGGGACTCCTTGTTTACGTATCACCAGTCTACGCGACCGTCACCGGCATGACGAGCAGGCGCTGTGAGCTGTTTCACATTACGCCACCAGCGCCGATGGCCCTCACTGATCGTCCTGCTCGGCCGATTCGCGTGCATCGATCGCCAGGTCACGCGCCTGCTCCGCCAGCCTGCGCGCCGCCGCGTAGTCACCGGCATGCAGGTGGTCTTCGGCCTGCTGCAGCAGCGTGCGCGCGCGCTGGACCTGCTCGCGCTGCACCGGGCGGTCCGCGACCAGTGGCCGCGCGGCCTCGACGGCCTGTCGGGCATCGCTCATTTCCTGGTAGGGAACGCCGGCGCATCCGGCCAGCAGGAAGGCAACGAGCAGGATGACCCGGGGCGCTTTTCCCGGGCGCGACGGATGCATTATGCTGATTCTCGTGGGGATCCCGGAAGTCGCTGGAAACTAGCACCGGGCTGCAGGAGCGTCAACCGCGCCCCGCGGCCGCGCCAGCCCGCGCCCACGACTGTATGTGCCAGCCCGCGCCCCCGCCGCGAGGCGTGCGGGGTTACACCCCATATCGGCCCCTGCATCGGGACCGGAGAGCCTGCGCATGTCGGACATACTCGTTCTCTATTACAGCGCCACCGGCACCACCGCCGAGATGGCCGACCAGGTGGCGCGCGGCGTCGGCACGGTCGCGGGCATGCAGGCCCGGGTGCGCACCGTCCCGGCGGTGTCGCCGGAGACCGAGGCGGTGGCTTCCGAAATACCGGCCCAGGGCGCGCCCTACGCCACCGCACAGGACCTGTTCGACTGCGCCGGCCTGGTGCTCGGATCGCCGACCCATTTCGGCAACATGGCCGCGCCACTGAAGTACTTCTGGGATCACTCGACCAGCACCTGGTTCGGCGGCGAACTGGCCGGCAAGCCCGCCGGCGTCTTCACGGCGACCGCGAGCCTCCACGGCGGGCAGGAGACGACGCTGGTGTCGATGATGCTGCCATTGCTGCATCACGGCATGCTGGTACTGGGCCTGCCCTATTCGGAGCCCGGGCTGATGGAGACGGGGGGTGGCGGCACGCCCTACGGAGCGAGCCGGGTCAGCGGTTTCGACGGCAGCCACGAGTTCGCCGAGCCGGAACAGGAGTTGTGCCGCGCGCTCGGCCGGCGGGTGGCGGACGTGGCGCGGCGGCTCGCGGCATGCTGAGCCTGCTGCGACGGCCGCAACCCTGGCGCGTCCTGGCCCTGACGGCCTACTTCGCGCTGCTGTTGCTGCTGCTCAACGGCCTGACCTGGATCGCCCCGCCGGAGGGCCTGCCGCCTGCGTTCGCGCTGATCGTGCTGGCGGGCCCATTGCTGCTGCCGCTGCACGGCCTCCTGCGCGCAAAGTCCTACACCCACGCCTGGACCAGCCTGCTGTCGCTGCTGTACTTCGCGCTCGGGATCGATGCGCTCGCCGCGGGCCAGGCGCCGCCGTGGCTGGCCTGGGCCACCATCGTCGCCAGCCTGGCGCTGTTCACCGGCTGCGTCGGCTACGTCCGCGCCAATGCCCGGGCGAGCGTGGACCCGTCCGAGTAGCGACTGCCCTCGATCAACGCTTTTCGGCGACCTCTCGCAAAGGCGCGAAGACGCAAAGGACGCGAAGAAGGACTGAATTTCTCGCAGAGGCGCAGAGAACGCGGGGAAGGCGGGAAAATTCTGGACCACGCGGCTGGCGGTCAGGTGGCGCGCTGGATGCCTCGCTCGGCTCGCACTCCCGCTTACTCTCTTCCCTGGTTTCCCTGCGTTCTCTGCGCCTCTGCGAGATCCGCTTTTCTTGGCGTCCCTTGCGTCTTCGCGCCTTTGCGAGAGGTCTCCGAAAAGCGTTGATCGAAGGCAGTCGCTACTCGGACGGGTCCACGCTCGCCCGGGC
>JAWWAE010000021.1:0-22854 GCA_033721835.1 Halofilum sp. (in: g-proteobacteria)
CAGCGCGGTGCCGAGGATCGAGTTGTCCGGCCGGCTGCCCGGCAGCGACTCGGGCAGGGCCGCCTGGTGGCTCTGCATCTCGAAGTACAGGCGGCCGCCGGCGGCCGGCAGGTGGCCGTTGCCGTTGCCGTTCACGGCCGCAGCGAGAAAGGGAACCTGCGACAGCGGCAGGCCGTCCTCAATCGGGTCGTCCCGGTGCGCGGTCATCAGGTCATCGATGAAGCGGCTGGTCTGGCGCGCGTTGCGCGCCGTCTCCGACAGGCCCTTCTTGCCCGCATCCAGCTCCTCGAGCACGATCATCGGCAGGTAGACATCGTGCTCCTGGAAGCGGAACAGCGCGGTCGGGTCGTGCATCAGGACGTTGGTATCGAGGATGAACAGGCGCCGCTCGGCAGTTGGCATCGCGTGCCCTCGTCGGGATCGGTGTTGATGGTCGCCCGTTGCGGGCGGGTTCAAAGCTCGCGCGTCGCCGCGAGCACCTCGTCGACGTGCCCGGGCACCTTCACCCCGCGCCACTCGCGGCGCAGGATGCCGCCGGCGTCGATCAGGAACGTCGAGCGCTCGATGCCGCGGACCTGCTTGCCGTAGAGGTTCTTCTCCCGGATCACGTCCCAGGTGTTGCAGACGACCTCGTCGGTATCGGCCAGCAGGTCGAACTCGAGGTCGTGCTTCTGCCGGAACCGCTCGTGCGACTTCAGGTCGTCGCGCGACACGCCCAGCACGCAGGCGCCGGCGGCGGCGAACTCCGAGGCCCGGTCGCGGAAGTCGATCGCCTCGGTGGTGCAGCCGGGCGTGTCGTCCCTGGGATAGAAGTACAACACGACGATCCGGCCGCGGAGATCCGCGAGGCGGATCTGGCGGTCGCCCGTGGCGGGCAGCTCGAAGTCGGGCGCGGGCTCGCCGATTCTCGGTGGGCTCATCGTTGCCGTCGGAGATCCTGGGAGTGGCGGGCCGGTGTCCGTGCGCAAGTGTACACGCGCGGCCGGGTGCTGCAACCGCCCCGCGGCGCGGCTTGTCAGTCAGCGGGCGCGCCAGTAACATGCCCGTTTTCTCTCCGTGGCAGGGTTCCCCCGATGTACCAAGGCAGCATGGTCGCCCTGGTGACCCCGATGCATGCCGACGGGTCGCTGGACGACGCGGCCCTGGCACGGCTGGTCGAGTTCCACGTCGACAACGGAACCGATGCGATCATCTCCGTCGGGACCACCGGCGAGTCGCCCACCCTGACCCCCACCGAGCACATCGACGTGATCCGCCGCACCATCGAGCTGGTGGCCGGGCGGATGCCGGTGCTGGCCGGCGCCGGCGGCAACTCCACCGCCGAGGCGATCGACCTCGCCCGCGCGGCCGAGGGTGTCGGGGCCGAGGCCACCCTGCAGGTCGTGCCCTACTACAACAAGCCGACCCAGGAAGGCATGTACCGGCATTTCGTGGCCGTCGCCGAGGCGGTCTCGATCCCGCACATCCTCTACAACGTGCCGGGCCGCACCGGGGCCGACCTGCTGGCGGAGACGGTCGAGCGGCTGTCCCACGTCGAGAACATCGTCGGCATCAAGGAGGCGACCGGCGACCCGGAGCGCACGCGCGCCATCGTCGAGGCCTGCGGCGACCGGATCGAGGTCTACAGCGGCGAGGACTCGACCGCGATGGAATCGATCCTGGCGGGCGGCCGCGGCGACATCTCGGTGACCGCGAACGTGGCCCCGCGGCTGATGCACGAGATGTGCATGAAGGCCTTCGAGGGCGACCGCGCCGGTGCCGAGGCGCTCAACCGGCAGCTCGATCCGTTGCACCGCGAGCTCTTCTGCCAGTCGAGCCCGATCCCCGCCAAGTGGGCCCTGCACGAGATGGGCCTGATCGAGGAGGGCATCCGCCTGCCGCTGGTCCCGCTCGAGCCGCAGTACCACGAGCAGGTACGCGAGGCCATGCGTCACGCAGGCGTGCTCTGACATGCGGCGATCGCTGCCGATCGCACTGATCCTGCTACTTTCCGCCTGCAGCATCACGCCGCCGGACGACAGTCCGCGCGTGGCCTATCGCCAGGCCGACAGCGTGCAATCGCTGGCCGTGCCGCCCGATCTCACCCGCCCGCAGTCCCCCGATGCGCTGCAGATCGACGCACCCGGCAGCGGCGGCAGCGAGGTGCTGCCCGAGTTCCGCGACATCCGGATGGTGCGCGCCGGGCCGCTCCAGTGGCTGGAGGTCGACGACGCGTCACCCGATGAGCTGTGGCCGCGGATGAGTGGCTTCCTGCGCAGCGAGGGCCTGACGATCGGCACGCAGCGTCCGGCCGAGGGCGTGATCGAGACCACCTGGGCCCAGCGTTTCGACGCCGTGCCGCGGGGCGGCCTCAGCGGGCTGTTGCAGAACCTGTTCAGCACCGTCGGTTCGGACGCGATCCGCGACAAGTACCAGATCCGGCTGGAGCGCATGGACGGGGGCGGAACACGCGTCTTCCTCACGCACTGGATGGCGCAGGAGGTGAACACCAGCCCGAACACGCCGGCGCTCGGCTCGAACCTGGAGATGATCCGCAGCCAGCCCGACCCGGCGATCGCCGCCGAGATGCGGCGGCGGTTGCTGGTCTATCTGGGCGTGAGCCGGACGCGTGCCGAGGCCATCGCGTCCGGCGAGGCCGCGACCACCGCCTACGCCGCGCCGGTGCGGCTGGTGGAGACCGGGGAGGGCGCGATCCACGCCGAGATCGGAAACACGGACTATCGTCGCGCACTGGTGGTGGTGGCCGAGTCCCTGCGCATGACCGGGATCGAGGTCACGGAGATCGACGAAGGCAGGGGCAACATCTGGGTTCGCTGGCTGCCGCCGGAGGATCTGCGGGGTGGCTGGCTGTTCCGTGACGACCGTCCGCAGCGCCTGCTGGTTCGGCTCCAGCCGCAGCCGCAGTCGATCCGCGTGGTCGCGGGGGACGCCGAGGGCAACATCCGCAGCGGCGCCGTGCAGGTCGCGCTGCTCGAACGACTGGTGGAGAGCATGGGGGGCGACACGACGGGCTACCGCCGCGACGACGGCGCAGGTACCTCGGCGCCGCAACCGATCCGGCAGGATACCTCCGGCGGCTACTGATCCCGGTCGCGCAGGGCGTCCGCTGGTCGCTGCTACTCCAGCTTGCCCAGGCAGCGCCGCAGGGCCTGCGCCATCTGCGCCGCCGATGCATAGCGCTTGGCCGGGTCCTTTTCCATTGCCCGGTTGGTGATGGTGCTGGCGCAGGGCGGCAGGTCATCGCGCAACTGGCGGATGTCGCGGTGCCGCTCGTTGGCGATCCGGTACATCAGGTTCGAGAGGCTGTCGCCGCTGAACGGCAGCTGTCCGGTCAGCAACTGGTACAAGGTCACCCCGAGCGAGAACTGGTCCGAGCGGCCATCGATCTTCTTGCCCCCGAGCTGTTCCGGCGACATGAAGGTCGGGGTGCCGAGCACGATCCCCGAGCGGGTACGACTCTGGTCGAGCAGGGCGGCGACCCCGAAGTCCGTGACCGTGGCGTGCTGCTTGTCGCGGTCGACGATCACGTTGTCCGGCTTGACGTCGCGGTGAACCACCTTGTGGTCGTGCGCGAACTGCAGCGCCTCGGCCACCTGCGCCAGGTACTCCATGACCTCCTCCGGCGGCAGCAGCTTGTCCTCGCTGGCGAAGCGCGACAACGGCTCGCCCGGCAGGTAATCCATCGCGATCCACGCGAGGTCCTGGTCCTCGCCGACGTCGTGCACGGCGACGATGTGGGTGTGGTCGAGCCGGCCGGCGGTCTCGGCCTCGCGCAGGAAGCGCTGCTTGATCTCGTCCAGCGATTCCGCCTCCACCTCCTCGTCCAGTGTCAGCGTCTTGATCGCGACCCGGCGCCCGATCTTCGGGTCGTGGCCGAGGTAGACGATGCCCATCGCGCCCTTGCCGAGCTCGCTGTCGATGCGGAACCGCCCCAGCATCGGCTTCTCCACCCCGCCGCTGCCGAGGACCAGCGTCTGGGTCGTGCCGTTGCCGCCGCCGCGGCTGCCGAGCACGATCGAGTCCTGCAGCTTCTCGTTGCGCTTGATGCGGTCGGCGACGTCACGGTAGCCGCCCCGGTACTTGCGGCAGTAGCGGAAGGCCTCGATCGCCTGCGCGTGGCGCCGGCGGCGCTCGTAGTCCAGCCCCAGCGAATAGATGCTGTCGATGGTCGCGTCGTCGGGCGTGCAGCGGCGCAGCCGGCGGAAGGCCTCGTCGAGCTCGCCGCGCGCCCGGTGCGCCTCGCCGAGCCTGCGGTTGGCGTCGCTCAGCTCGGCCTGGAAGCCGGCCATGGTGTTGAGCACGGTGCGCTTGCCCGCGAGCAGGGCATGGCCGACCACCAGTGCCGCCAGCGGTGCCATCAGCGGGATCCAGGCGCCCTCGAGCACGATCGCGAACAGCTCGGCGTTGATCGCCAGCACCACCAGCAGGACGCTGACCGCGATGCCGGTGGCCAGCCCCAGTCGCGGCAGCAGGAACATCAGATACAGCGCCACCAGCGCGAACGCGGCGAGTCGCGACCAGAGGGCCCAGGCCGGGACCGCGATCAGGTCGCCCTGCAGCAGTGCCGAGACCCGGTGCGCCGCGGCCAGCACCGGCTCCAGGCTGCCGCCGGCGGTGGCGATCGGCTCGACCAGGCTCGGGGCCGTGCGCCCCACCAGCACCACGCGGTCGCGGAAGAAGCCGGACGGCACCTCGCGTGCATGCACCGCGGCCGCGGACACCACCTGGAACGGCGAGCCGTCGGCGCTGCGGTAGTACAACGGGTGCACCGCCAGGTCCTCACCGGTGCGGTACAGGCGCTCGCCCACGCGCAGGCCCGCGCCGGGCACGACCGCCATGCGCCCGTCCGGCGTCGGCCGTGAGCGCTCGGCCAGCAGCAGCTCCAGCGACGGTAGCCACTGCTCGCCGTAGCGCAGCGCGAGGTGCAGCGCGCGCTGGCGCTGGTCGGCGTCGAGCCGCAGCCCCAGCCCGACCGCCGAGGCGGCGGCCGCCAGTTGGTCCACGGGCGGATGCACGCGCTCGACGACGAGTGGGGCCCGCGGGCCGAGCAGCAGCCGTGGCCAGTCGCGGGCGGCCGGCTCGTCCACGGGCAGGGCGTGCCGCGCCAGCGCGGCGGGCAGCGCCGGTACCGAGCCGGCCTCCGCCTCGGCGCTGTAGCGGGCGCCGAGCACGACCTCGCCGTTGCGGCGGAAGCTCGCCGCCAGTACCCGGTCGGTGCCCATCTCGCGGATGGCCCGCTCGAACAGTGCGCGGCCCTGAGCGTCGAGTCGGTCGCGCTCGGCCTGGTACAGCTCGCGCAGGGTGCGCTGGCCGTGCTCGTTCTGCGGGGTCTCCAGCGGCAGCGTGTAGCCGACCGCGCGCGGATCGCCGCGGCCGATCAGGGCATGGATCTCTGCCAGCGTGTAACGCGACCAGGGCCAGGCACCGAGCCGCTCGAGCGAGGCGTCGTCGACCGCGACCACCACCACGCGGTCGCTCGGCTCGCGGCTGCCCGCGGCCCAGATGCCGGCATCATAGGCCAGGCCCTCGAGCCCGCGCAGGGTGCCGAGCCCGGTCAGCAGGCCGGTCGCCAGTACCACGGCAAGCCCGATCGTCCAGTCGTTGCGGCGAAACAGTCCTGTCACCGGCGTGCATCCATCAGGGGGTCCGGGGGTCGTCGGGGACGGCAGTATACGGAGGCCGCCGTCGCCGGTCTGCACATGGTCGCGGAATGCCGGCCGCGCCGGTTCATTCCGCCTGGGGGACGGATCGCAATCCCCGTGCCAGCTTTCGCTCACGCGCGTAGACGTAGAGCCCGGAGCCGATGATCAGCGCCGTGCCGGCCCAGGTGATCGCGTCCGGAAAGTCGCCGAACAGCAGCACGCCGAGCGCGGTCGCGCTGACGATCTCGATGTACTGGAAGGGCGCGAGGATGCCCGCGGGTGCCAGCCGGAACGCGGTCGCGATCAGCACGTGGGTGACGGCCGAGAACAGTCCGAGTGTGACCAGCAGTGACCATTCGCGCCCATCCGGCCACACGGGATCGAGTACCGGCAGCGCGAGGCCGGCACCGGCGAGCACGGCGGCGGTCAGCAACAGGGCGGCGAACAGCCCGGCCCAGAGCTGCAGCGCCAGTGGATCCTCCGAGGCCACGGCGTGCCGGGTCAGGGTCAGGTAGCCGGCGAAGCAGATCGCGGTGCCGAGCGGCAGTACCGCGCCCCAGCCGAACGCGGCCCAGTTCGGACGGATCACGACCAGCGCCCCCGCCAGCCCGACCACGACCGCCGCCAGCCGCCGCCCGCCGATGCGCTCGCCGAGGAACAGCGCCGAGAACAGGGTCAGGATCAGCGGCTCGACGAAGAAGATCGCCAGCGCGTTCGCCAGCGGCAGGTACTGCAGGGCCCAGATCAGCAGCAGCAGCGCGGTCCCGAGCAGCGCCCCGCGCGCCGCGTGCACCGCGGCCTGGCCGGTGCGGACGCGGCGGCCGGTCGCCAGCATGAACGGCAGCAGCAGCAGCGTCTGGAAGCCGAATCGGCCCCAGGCGATCTGCCCGGGCGCCAGCGTCTCGCCCAGCAGCTTGGCGATCGCGTCCATGCCGGGGGCCGCCAGCATCGTCAGGGCCATCAGGCCCATGCCGATCTCGACCTCGCTGCGCCGGCCGGCGCCGGTGTTCGGGGGTGTGCTCACGGGGGCTCCGCACGCGCGCGCCGCCGGCGTGCCAGCGCGCCGGCCGCGGGTATTCTACCGGCGAATCCCCTGCCGTAGCGCGCCCGGCGGTCTGGGACTGCTCGCGATCAGGTGCCCGACTCGCCCTCGCGCTTGTCCGCGCCGGCGGTGCGCTCCTCGATCCAGGTCTCGGCCAGCTCGGGCGTGCGCCCCGGCACGAACGCATAGGGCACCTGCTCGCCCACGCGTGGCGTCGGGCGGCGGGCCATGCGGTACCAGGCGAAGCAGACCATGCCCAGGTGCACCGCGACGAAGTACCAGAGGAAGCCGTTCGGACCCATCTTGTCCATCAGCCAGCCGGTCACCGACGGTCCGAGCACCGCCCCGAGCGCCACCGCCATGTAGAGACCGCTGCTGGCGGCGACCATCTGTTTCGGCTTCAGGTGATCGTTCACGTAGGCGACGTACAGCGAATACATGGGCAGCACGGTGCCCCCGAAAAGCACGCCCATCACCACCAGGCCGGTGTTCGATATCCGCGCGACCGGCACCGTGACCGCGGCCACCAGCACCACCGCCAGCCCGACCCAGGTAATGACCTTGCGCCGGTCGATGCGGTCGGACAGGCGCCCGATCGGCCACTGCAGAACGGCGCCACCGGCGATCAGTGCCGCCATGAAGAATGACACCTGCGCCACCGACAGGTCGTAGCCGCGGGCAAACACCGCGCCCATGCCGAACAATGCCCCCTGCGACATGCCGGTGGCGAACGCGCCAACGGTGCCGAGCGGGGAGATCCGGTAGAGCTGCAACAGGTTGAGCGGATCGGGCGCGCTGTGCTCGGGCTCGCTGTTGGTGCTGAGCAGGATCGGCACCAGCGCGAGCGAGAGGACGATGGCGTTGATCAGGAACAGCTCGTACTCGCTCGGCGAGGCCACGTTCATCATCAGCTGGCCACCGCCCATCGCGGCGAAGGTGATCATCAGGTAGACCGACAGCAGGCTGCCGCGCGTTTCGTTGGTGGCGCGGTCGTTGAGCCAGCTCTCGGTGACGATGTAGAGCCCCGAGTAGGCGAAGCCGGTGAGGATACGCATCAGGCCCCAGACCGGCGGCGTGACCAGCATGGCGTGGACGAGGATCGCGACCGAGGCGATCGAGGCCAGTGCCGCGAACACGCGCACGTGGCCGGCACGTTGCACGATGACTGGCGTGAGGTAGGCCCCGGCGAGGAAGCCGACGAAGTAGCCCGACATCACCAGGCCGGTGACCGTTCCGGAGAAGCCCTCGTCGGACGCGCGCAGCCCGAGCAGCGTGCCCTGCATGCCGTTGCCGAGCATGAGCATACCCATCCCGAGCAGCAGGGCCCAGACACTCCAGGCGGTCATGGCCGTGGCACCGGGGGCGGGCAGCCGCCGCGTCAGCGCGTCGATCATGGTCACTGCTCCAGGGTGATGTGCAGGCGCTCCGGATTCGCCGCGGGGACGCGGCGGCCTGCCGTTCGAAAACGCAATGAAGCTATACCCGCATGCAGGCGCACGCAATACCCCGGCAGCAGGTGGCTATGGGGGCGGCTGCAGTCGCGAATCCATGCCCTGAGACGCCTGGCCCGATTCGTTCGCGGCTGAAGCCGCTCCCACGGATTCCCGAGGCCGTCAGGCGTAACGCGCGACCGGTTCGCCGAGGACGTCGCGGTCGACGGTGAGACCGAGCCCCGGCGCCTCGGGCGCGAGCACGCCGCCGTCGGTCAGTGGCGCGTCGATGCTCGCCGTCACCGGCGTGTAGAGGTCGCGCAGGTCGAGGATGCAGCGCAGCATGTGCGGCGGCACCGTCTGGCCGAGATGGGCGATGGCCGCGAAGGCGATCTCGGAGCCGGCGGTCTCCTGCACGCTGACGCTCAGGCCGGCGGTCAGGCACAGGTCGCGCTGGCGGCGGCCGCGGGTGAGGCCGCCGCTCTTCGAGACCTTGAGCCCGATGCCGTCGGCCGCGTCGTCGACGATGGCCTGCAGCACGGACGCGTCGTCGGTGACGAGCTCGTCGAGCACGATCGGCACGCTCGTGTGCCGGCGCAACGCCAGCGTCTCGCGCCAGGTGGCGCAGGGTGCCTCGAGCACGAAGTCGAGCCCGGACGGCAGCAGGTTGAGCATGCGCAAGACGTGCTCGACCGAGAGCCCGCCGTTGCAGTCGACGATGAAGTACTCGCCGGAGCGCGCATCCGCGAGCGAGGCCTCGATGCGGGCGGCGTCCAGCGCCGGCCCGCCCTCGGCGGCAGAGGCGCCGATCTTGACCGAGTGACCGAGGAAACCCTGCTTGCGGGTCGCGCCGACGCGGGCCCGCATGTCCTCCGGATCGCCGGCGTGGATCGAGTCGATCACCGGCATGCGCGACCCGGTGCGCCCGCCCAACAGGTCGCAGACGGGCAGGCCGGTGGATTGCCCGAACAGGTCCCAGCAGGCGACGTCGAGGGCGCACTTCGCGTGCAGGTGCCCGGCCAGCGCGTGATCCATCGCCTCGTTCAGGCGGTCGACCCGGCGCGGGTCGCGCCCCAGCAGCGCCGGTGCGAGTTCCTCGATGCCGGCCCGCACGCCGCGTGCGTGGGCGGCGATGTAGTTGGGCCCGAACGGGGTCGACTCTCCCCAGCCCTCGAGCCCGTCGTCGCTCTCGATGCGCACGATGGTCGCGTCGAAGGTCTCGTAGCTGCGGCCGCCGGACAGGCGGTAGACCCCGCCGGCGTAGGGCAGGTCGACCTGGTACACCTCGATCGCGGCGATCCTCATCCAGGGACCCTCTAGTCGTCCTGCGGCGGGATCAGCACCAGCTTGCCGGTGTGCCTCTTGGCGAGGAAGTCCTCCTGCGCCTGCACGATGTCCCGGAGCGGATAGGTCTGCGACACCACCGGCCGGATGCGGCCCTGCTCGATGTGCTGGATCAGGCCCTGGAACACCCCGTCGTCCTGGTGCGTGCTGCCGAACAGGCTCAGGTCCTTGAGGTAGAGCGTGCGCAGATCGAGTTCGACGATCGGTCCGGCGATCGCGCCCGAGGTCGCGTAGCGACCGCCGCGGCGCAGCACCTCCAGCAGCCGCGGCCAGCCGCTGCCGCCCACCAGGTCGATCACCACGCTGACCGACTCCTCGCCGAGTGCCTCGACCGGGTCGGCATCGCGGTCGATGACCCGACCGGCGCCGTGCTCGCGGACCCAGTCGGCCTTGGACGCGCCGGCGACGGCGACCACCTCGGCGCCGCGGGCACGCGCCAGCTGCACGGCCGAGGAGCCGACGCCGCCGCTGGCGCCGGTGACCAGCACGCGGTCGTCCGCGCCGACACCGCTGCGGTGCAGCAGGCCCTCGGCGGTCGAGTAGGAACAGGGCACCGCGCCCAGCTCGGCATCGCTCCAGTCGCAGTCGATGGCAAAGGTATCGACCGCGGGCGCGGTCGTGTACTGCGCGAAGCCGCCGTCCTTCTCCGAGCCGAGCCACTGCGACTCGAACGGCCGGCCGCCGGAATAGCCGAGCAGGCAGCCGCGCACGATCACGCGCTCGCCGATGCGGCCCTCGTCGACCCCGTCGCCGACCGCGACGATGCGGCCACAGCAGTCCGCGCCCTGGATACGCGGGAACTCCAGCGGCTTGCCGCCCCAGCTCGCGTCGTCCGTGTCGGCCTCCTGGTAGCCGCCGGCGGCACCGGAACTGGTGTCGCCGGTCACGTTCTTCGAGTACCAGCCGATGCGCGTATTGATGTCGGTGTTGTTGACCCCGGCCGCGGCGACGCGGATCAGCACCTCGCCCGGTCCCGGTCGCGGTACCGGTACGTCCTCGCGGTATTCGAGCTTGTCCATGCCGCCGTGCCCGGTCAGCAGCACGGCGGCCATCGTGTCGGGGATGGTGGATGGCATGTCGCGGTCTCCGATCGGTACTCGAGGCTGGATCGCCGGGTCGGAAGAGGGGCAGTCCAGCATGGACCTTGTCCCCTGCGCAAGCGGTTCGTGTTGCGTGAGGTGACTGCGCGGGGATTTCTCGCAAAGGCGCAAAGATCCGCCAAGCACGCAAAGAAGTGAATCAGGAAATCCTGGATTCCAGTCTTTCAGGGCTGACTCTCGCAGACGCGCGGAGGATGCAGGGAAGGCGGTACGAGCACGAATGTCGATCCCGTAGGTGCGCTTTTGCGAAGCAAACGCGTACGCTCACGCTGCAACGAAACGTACGCGTTCGCCTGCGGCGAAAGCGCACCTACGAACTGGGTCGGAACGGGCAAGCGTACCGCCACGAGCCGGTTCGGGGGAAGATCAGGCTCTCGCAAAGGCGCCAAGCACGCAAAGGGAAAAGAATAGCTCTCGCAGAGGCGCAGAGGACGCAGAGAAAAGCGGATCGAGGCGACTGCTCAATCCATGCCTCGGCGTGCTTTGCGCCTTGGCGAGAACCGTTTCCTTCCGCGCACGCATGCAGCCGCAGGCCGACTCGTGAGCGCGACGTACTAGCCGGCACCCCTTCTTCCGTTCTCCCCGCGTTCTCTGCGCCTCTGCGAGAACCCGTTTTTTCCTTTGTCTTTATCTTTGCGCGCTTGGCGCCTTTGCGAGAGTTGATGAACGGCACAAGAAAGCCGGCAAAGAGCCGGCTTTCGGGAGATGCAGTGGGCGGGACTCCGCTCAGGCCGCCTCGGCGTCCTTGTCGCGGCAGATCTGGGCGTAGGCCGAGTGGTTGTGGATGGCCTCGAAGTTCTCGGCCTCCAGCCGGTAGGCGCGGATGCGCTTGTCGTCGTTCAGACGCTTGGCGACGTCGCGGATCATGTCCTCGACGAACTTCGGGTTGTCGTAGGCCTGCTCGGTGACGTACTTCTCGTCCGGCCGCTTGAGGATGCTGTAGAGCTGGCACGAGGCCGAGGCTTCGACCATGTCGACGATGTCCTGAATCCAGATCGGGCCATCCACGCGCGCGGTCACGGTCACGTGTGCGCGCTGGTTGTGCGCGCCGTAGTCGGAGATCTCCTTCGAGCACGGGCACAGGCTGGTGACCGGCACCACGACGCCGATGAAGAAGCGGCGCTCGCCGTCGAGGTCCTTCTCGCCGATCAGCGTCGCCTCGTAGTCCATCAGGCTCGCGACGCCCGAGACCGGCGCGGTCTTGCGCGCGAAATAGGGGAACGACAGCACGATCCGGCCCGAGTCGGCATTCAGCCGCTCCAGCATCGAGTCGAGCATCGCGCCGAAGGTGTCGGCCGACAGGGCGTCGTCGTGCTCGTGCAGGATCTGCACGAAGCGCGACATGTGTGTGCCCTTGTACTGCTCGGGCAGGTGCACGGTCATGCTGGCCGTGGCCACGGTCGAATGGACCTCGCCGCCGCGGTCACGCACGGTCACCGGATGACGGATGTCCTTGATGCCGACGTGGTCGATCGCGATCCGACGGGTGTCGGGTGTCCCCTGGATATCCGGGATGTCGTGGACAACATGGGCTGCCATTTCGCTGTCAGGCCTCCTGTTCCGCATAGCGCACGCAGGCGCGATCGTTTTCCCACACCGTAACGGCGCTGAGTTCCAGGGCCGGTCCGTCGAGCCGCTTCCCGATCTCGTGGAAGCAGTGGGCGGCGATGTTCTCCGCGGTCGGATTGACCTCGGTGAACGGTTCGAGCTCGTTCAGGTAGCGGTGATCGAGCACGTCCGTGACCTCGCGGGCGATGCGCTTGATCTCGCGGAAATCGACCGCCATGCCGATTTCGTCCAGCCGGTCCGCGCGCACCTCCACCTCGAGCTTCCAGTTGTGACCATGCAGGCGGCTGCAGGATCCCGGGTACCCGCGCAGGCTGTGCGCGGCGGCGAACTCCGTCAGTACGCGAAGCGTGTAGGTGGTTGCCATGAACGGGACCGGAGGGTACCTGAGCGAAGCGGTAGGATATTAGTGAACCGGCCTGCGGGGTGCAACCCTGCGCCCCTGGCGTCGCATGGGAGCATTGTTCGGCGCATCGCTGGCGGCGGATTCGGCGGCGGCCTCAGGCCTGGGCCTGGCGCCGCCGTGCGTGCTCGGCCAGCAGGGCGCGGACGTCCTCCAGCAGCGAGCTCGCGTCGAGCCGGGCATCCGCCAGCTGGTCGCCGCGCGAGCCCTGGCCGATGAAGCGGTCGGGCAGGCCGATGTTGTGCACGGCGACGCGCACGTCGTTTGCCAGCAGGCAGCGGTTGACCCCCTCGCCGGCACCGCCGGGCAGGGCGTTCTCCTCGAGCGTGATCAGCAGATCGTGGTCCTCGGCCGCCTGCAGGATCGCCGCCTCGTCCAGCGGCTTGACGAAGCGCATGTTGATCACGCTCGCGTCGAGCTCGTCGGCGATCGCCTGCGCCGGGGCGACCATGCTGCCGAAGGCGAGCAGCGCCGTGCCGCGGCCGCGTCGGCGGACCTCGGCGCGGCCGACCTCGAGCGCCCGCATCTCGACCTCGAGCGCCGCGCCGGGGCCGTTGCCCTTCGGGTAGCGCACGGCCGCCGGGCCGTCGAGCTGCAGCCCGGTGTAGAGCATCTGCCGGCACTCGTTCTCGTCGGCCGGCGCCATCACGGTGAAGCCCGGCAGGCAGCGCAGGTAGCTGAAGTCGAAGCTGCCGGCGTGGGTCGGGCCGTCCTCGCCGACCTGGCCGGCGCGGTCGAGCGCGAACAGCACCGGCAGGCCCTGCACCGCGACGTCGTGGATGGTCTGGTCGTAGGCGCGTTGCAGGAAGGTCGAGTAGATCGCCACCACCGGCCGGTAGCCCTCGCAGGCCAGCCCGGCGGCGAAGGTCACCGAGTGCTGCTCGGCGATGCCGACATCGAAGTAGCGGTCGGGGAAACGCTGCTCGAATTCGACCAGCCCGGAGCCCTCGCGCATCGCCGGCGTGATGCCGACCACGCGCGGGTCGCGCTCGGCGATGTCGCACAGCCACTGGCCGAACACCTCGGTGTAGGTGGGGCCCGCGGGCTTGCCGCTGCCGCCGCCGAGCTTCTTCCCGGTGGCCGGGTCGAACGGCTTCACGCCGTGGTAGCTCACCGGGTCGGCCTCGGCCCGCTCGTAGCCCTTGCCCTTCGAGGTGACGATGTGCAGCAGGCGCGGGCCGCGCAGCCGGCGCAGGTTCTGCAGCGTCTTCACCAGGTTCTTCAGGTCGTGGCCGTCGACCGGCCCGTAGTAGTTGAAGCCGAACTCCTCGAACATCGTGCCGGGCACGAACATGCCCTTGACGTGTTCCTCGGTGCGGCGCGCGAGCTCCCACATCGGCGGCATCGCCCGCAGCACCTTCTTGCCGCCCTCGCGGGCCTGCGAGTACATGCGGCCGGACAGCATCCGCGTGAGGTACTTGTTCAGCGCGCCGACGTTGGGGGAGATCGACATGTCGTTGTCGTTCAGGATCACCAGCAGGTCGGCGTGCAGGTCGCCGGCGTGGTTCAGCGCCTCGAACGCCATGCCGGCGGTCATGGCGCCGTCGCCGATCACCGCGATCACGTCGCGTTCCTCGCCGTCGAGTTTGGATCCGATCGCCATGCCGAGCGCCGCGCTGATCGAGGTCGAGGAATGGCCGACGCCGAAGGTGTCGTATTCGCTCTCTTCGCGCTTGGGGAAGCCGGCCAGGCCCTGCCACTTGCGCATGGTGTCCATGCGCCCGCGGCGGCCGGTCAGGATCTTGTGCGGATAGCTCTGGTGGCCGACGTCCCAGACGATGCGATCATGCGGGGTGTCGAACACCGCGTGCAGGGCGACGGTCAGCTCGACCGCGCCGAGGCCGGCGCCGAGGTGCCCGCCGGTGGCCGCGACCGACTGCAGGTGGAACGCGCGCAGCTCGTCGTTGAGGCGCTGCAGCGTATCGGGGTCCATGTCCCTGAGATCGGCCGGCGAGTGCAGCTGGTCGAGCAGGGGAAAGTCGCTGGATTCGGTCATCGGGCCTGCAGCGGGGCGCAAACCATCATTATCGGAAGCTGCCCGCGGCCGCGCAAGCAGCGGCCCCGAATCATCGGCGTCTCAGCGGCTGCGCTCGACCACGAAATCGGCGAGTTCGCGCAGGGGGTCGAAGCCGCTGTCCAGCCCGTCGAGGGCCGCCAGCGCCTGATCGCGCTGCCGCTCCGCCTGCCGCCGCGCGTCCTCGAGCCCGAGCACGGCGGGGTAGGTGGGCTTGCCGCGCTGCACGTCGGCGCCCTGGGTCTTGCCCAGCGTCGCGGTGTCGGCGGTGACGTCTAGGATGTCGTCGACGATCTGGAAGGCCAGGCCGACCGCGGCGCCGTAGGTCTCGAGCCGCGCGAGCTGGTCGTCGCCGGCCTCGGCGGCGAGCGCCCCCAGCAGCACGCTGGCCTGGATCAGGGCGCCGGTCTTGAAGCGGTGCATGCGCTCGACCTGCGCCAGCGACAGCCGCTGGCCGCAGCCGGCGAGATCGATCGCCTGGCCGCCGGCCATGCCGCGCACCCCCGAGGCCCCGGCCAGGGCGGCCACCATGCGTGACCGCGCCGCGGGCGGCAGTGCCTGCGCATACGGCTCGGCGGTGAGCAGCTCGAACGCGAGCGCCTGCAGCGCGTCGCCGGCGAGGATCGCCGTTGCCTCGTCGAAACGCCGGTGGCAGGTGGGCTCGCCGCGGCGCAGGTCGTCGTCGTCCATCGCCGGCAGGTCGTCGTGGACCAGCGAGTAGGCGTGGATCAGCTCCACCGCGCAGGCCGGCGGGTCGAGCCGCTCGGGCGCCGCGCCGAGGGCCTCGCCCGTGGTGTAGACCAGCACCGGGCGCAGCCGCTTGCCGTCGCCGAGCACGGCGTAGCGCATGGCGTCGCTGAGACGCGGCGGTTCGGCGCCGGCGGCGGGCAGCCAGCGCTCGAGCGCGGCATTGACGCGGTCGCGGCCGCGGGCGAGCTCGCTCGCGACCGGGCTCATTCGGGGTCGCGGTCGGCGGGATCGGCCTCGGCGCCGGTGGCGAACGGCGCCAGCGACTCGTTGCCCTGCTCGTCGGACAGCAGTACCTGGACCCGCTGCTCGGCGGCGGCCAGCGAGTCTCGGCACTCGCGCGCCAGCGTGACCCCGCGCTCGAACCGGGCCAGCGATTCCTCCAGCGTCAGGTCACCCTTCTCCAGCGCCTCGACCAGCTCCTCGAGCTCTCGCAGCGACTCCTCGAACCGCGCCGGCCCGGACTTCGCCTCGCCGCCGTCGCCGGCCTTCGCCGTCTTCTTCTTCGCAGTCATCGAACGTCCGCAGGTCAAACGGGTGCGCAATTGTCGCCCATCGGGCGGGCGAATGGGTAGGTACCACCCGGAAGGAGAAGGCGGAACCGCGAATGGACGCGAATGAACGCGAATAATGACGCGTCAGGACGTGCGGGCGCGTCAGGGCTTCGCCCGGGGACATCCCCATCGACAGGGATAAGGAACCACGAATGAACACGAATGGACACGAATCAAACGACGGGGTCGCAAGGATGACGTAGGTGCGCTTTTGCGAAGCAAACGCGTACGCCCGCCTCGCAACGCAACGTACGCGTTCGCCTGCGGCGAAAGCGCACCTACGATGCTTCTTATTCGCGTTTATTCGTGTTCATTCGTGGTTCGCTTTTGCCCACTCCCATCCCGGGAAGGAACTCCAGCGGAGCTACTACACGCGCAATGCTCTGACGCGCCAATATTCGCGTTCATTCGCGTCCATTCGCGGTTCCATTTTCACAACGCGTCCAGCACCTCGGAAAGGCGCGTCACCGGCACGACGGTGAGGCCGTCCGGGGCGCGCTTGGGGGCGTTGGACTTCGGCACGATCGCGCGGGTGAAGCCGTGCTTGGCGGCCTCGCGCAGGCGTTCCTCGCCGTTGGGGACCGGGCGGATCTCGCCGGCGAGGCCGACCTCGCCGAATACCGCCAGCCCGGTCGCCAGCGGGCGGTCGCGGAACGAGGACAGGCAGGCGACCAGCACCGCGAGGTCGGCCGCGGTCTCGCCGATGCGCACGCCGCCGACCACGTTGACGTAGACGTCCTGGTCGCTCATGGCGACGCCGCCGTGGCGGTGCAGCACCGCCAGCAGCATCGACAGGCGGTTCTGTTCCAGCCCCAGCGTCACCCGGCGCGGGTTCGACAGCGGGCTGGTGTCGACCAGCGCCTGCACCTCGACCAGCAGCGGGCGCGTGCCCTCGCGCGTGACCATGATCACGCTGCCGGCGACCGGCTCCTCGTGGCGCGAGAGGAAGATCGCCGACGGGTTGGCGACCGGTTTCAGGCCCTGGTCGCTCATCGCGAACACGCCCAGCTCGTTGACCGCCCCGAAGCGGTTCTTGATGGCGCGCACCATGCGCCAGCGGCTGGAGCCGTCGCCCTCGAAGTAGAGCACCGTGTCGACCATGTGCTCGAGTACGCGTGGCCCGGCCAGCGTGCCCTCCTTGGTGACGTGGCCGACCAGGAACAGCGCGACCCCGTGGTCCTTGGCGTGGCGCACGAGCCGCGCGGCGCTCTCGCGCACCTGGGCGACGCCGCCGGGCGCCGACTGCACCGCCTCGCTGGTCATGGTCTGGATCGAATCGATGACCATCACCTGCGGGCGCTCGGCCGCGGCCGCGTCGAGGATGCGCTCGACCCCGGTCTCGGCCAGCAGCCGCACGTCAGTGGACTCGACGCCCAGCCGCTGCGCCCGCAGCGTCACCTGCGACAGCGACTCCTCGCCGCTGACGTAGAGTACGCGGGGTCCATCCGACATGGCCGCGAGCATCTGCAGCAGCAGCGTCGACTTGCCGATGCCCGGGTCGCCGCCGAGCAGCGTGACCGAGCCGTTGACCAGGCCGCCGCCGAGCACGCGGTCGAACTCGTCGATGCCGGTCGGGCGCCGGCTCTCGGCGTCCACCTGCACCTCCGACAGGCGCCAGGTCCGGGGCGCGTCGCCGCGGCGCGCACTGCCGGTGGCCGCGGCGACGGGCGCGGCCTCGACCAGCGTGTTCCAGGCGCCGCAATCGGGGCACTGGCCCGCCCACTTCGGGCTCTCGCCGCCGCAGGCCTCGCAGCGGTAGACGACGCGCGCCCGCTTCGCCATCAGTCGCCTTCCGGTTCGCGACGGGCGATCAGCGGGATGTCGGCGACCCCCGGGGTGCGCCGGTCGGCATCCGGCAGCCGCGGGTACACCCGTGCCGAGCGGACGCCGTTGTCGCGCGACTGGATGACCTCGACCGGGTGGGCGTCGACCAGGAAGGTCGTGCCCGGCTCCGGGATCATCTCCATGTGCTCGAGGATCAGGCCGTTCAGGGTCTTCGAGGTGACACCCTTCACGCTCCACCCGAACACCCGCGCGAGATCGCGCACGTGGGTGCCGCCGGCACAGATGTAGCTGCCGTCCGCCTGCGGGTGGATGTCGCGGCTGGCGGGCAGGCGGTCGGTGGTGAACTCGCCGACGATCTCCTCGAGGATGTCCTCGAGCATGATCAGGCCCTCGATGTCGCCGTACTCGTCGACCACCAGGCCGATGCGGCGGCGGTGACGCTGGAAGTTGACCAGCTGCCGCGTCAGCGGCGTGCCCTCGGGCACGAAGTAGGGCTCGCGCAGGAAACCCATCAGCGCATCGCGGTCGAGGTCGCGCAGGTCGTAGCCGATCAGGTCACGCAGGTGCAGGAAGCCCGCGACCTGGTCGATGCTCTCGTGGTAGACGGGGAGGCGGCTGTTCGAGGCATGTGCGAGCTGGTGGCGGATGTCGTCCCATTCCTCGTCGAGATCGATGCCCTGGATCTCGTTGCGCGGCACCATGATGTCGTTGACCGTGACCTTTTCCAGGTCGAGGACGTTGACCAGCATTTCCTGGTGGGTCTCGGGGATCAGGTGTCCGGCCTCGTTGACCACGGAGCGCAGCTCCTCGGTGCTCAGGCTGTCTCCGCTGGCATCGCGCGGCCGGATGCCGAATACGCGCAGGGTCGCGTTCGACAGCAGATTCACGCACCAGACCAGCGGATAGAGCATCCGCAGCATGGGCGTGTAGATGTAGGCCGCCGGCATCGCCACCGCCTCGGGATGCAGTGCCGCGAAGGTCTTCGGAGCGACCTCGGAAAAGATGAGGATCAGGACCGTGAGCACGATCGCGGCCAGCCCGAGCGACGAGTCGCCCCAAAGGCGCAGCGCAATGAGGGTCGCGATCATCGAGGCCAGCACGTTCACGAAGTTGTTGCCCAGCAGGATCAGGCCGATCAACCGGTCGGTCTGATCGAGCAATCGCAGTGCGAGGATCGAACCGCGGTGGCCCTCGTGGGCCCGGTGGCGCGCGCGATAGCGGTTCAGCGTCATCAGCGCCGTCTCGGAACCGGAGAAGCAGGCCGAGAGGAACAGCAGGGCGATCAGTGCGCCGACGAGTACGCTTAAGGGGATCTCGTTCACTGAAGGATGTGCACGTGCGGATGCGGGATCTGGTCGGTTGCGGTGACAGGCACGGTCAGGCGCGCTCGAGGATCAGCTCGAGCACGAACTTGGAACCGAAGTAGGCGAGCAGCAGCAGCGCGATGCCGCCCAGCGTGAAGCGGACCGCCGTGGGCCCGCGCCAGCCGAACGCGTAGTGGCCGGCGAGCAGCACCGCGAACAGGGCCCAGCCGATGATCGACAGCACGGTCTTGTGGACCAGGTGCTGGGCGAACATGTCCTCGAGGAACACGAAGCCGCTGGCCAGTGCCACCGTCAGCAGAACGAAGCCGATCGCGATCATGCGGAACAGCAGCGATTCCATGACATACAGCGGTGGCAGGGCACGCAGCGCCCCGGCCGGCTGGTGGCTGTGCAGCAGCCGTTGCTGCAGCCCCAGCAGGACCGCCTGCATCGCCGCCAGGCTCAGGACCGCATAGGCGCAGATCGAGACCAGGATATGGAACTCGAGCTGACTGTCGGTGGTCCGCACCGTCGGCGCCGCCGGCGTGCCGCCGAATATCAGCGCCGCGAGGACCGCGAGTGCGGCGATCGGCAGCAATCCGAGTCCGAGGTTTCCCACCGGCTCGCGCAACGACAGCAGCAGCAGCAGCACGACGATCACCCAGGTGGCCAGCGACAGCGCCCGGAAGAAGCCGAGATCGAGGCCTTCGGGGACGAGGACCTCGTGGTAGAGCGCCGCCGCGTGCAGCACGGCCGCACCCAGTGCCAGCGCGAAGGCCTGTGCGGAACGGGAGCGCCCGCCCGGCCGCAGCTTGCTCGCCAGGGCGAGGGTCGCGGCGGCGTAGAGGGCGACGGCCAGCGATCCGGCAACGATTGGCAGCATGGGGTACGGCGACTCGCGAAGGTGGTGTCGGCGGGATGCCGGGATGATGACACAGCGCCGCCGGCGCATGAAGTGGCGCCCCGCTGGAGTACATGTCGGACGGGGCCGACTCCGGTGTAGGCCCGGGCCTACGCAAATTGCCTGCCGGCGCCGATTGCCCGCCCGCCCGTCGCACGCGAGACTGCTGGCGACCCGTCGAAGACGGGTCGGCAGGCAAACAGGGAAGCAACATCACAGGGAGAATGGCCATGTTTCGTCAATGGATCGCCAGCATCGCACTGCTGCTCGCCACGACCGCCGCGCTCGCGGCCGGCAGCGTCAACATCAACACCGCCACGGCCGAAACGCTGGCCGCGCAGCTCGACGGCGTCGGCCCGGCCCGCGCCGCGGCCATCGTCGAGTACCGCGAGCAGCACGGCGACTTCCCCAGCGTGTCCTCGCTGGTGAACGTCAGCGGCATCGGCGAGGCGACCCTCGAGAGCAACCGCGACCGCATGACGGTCGGCGATCCCGAGTAACCACCGGGAGGATGACGGGCGGGTGCGTCCCGGCGCACCCGCCCGCTCTTGTTTGGGAACCGCGAATGAACGCGAATGAACGCGAATATCGGCGCGTCAGTTCAATCAGCCTTGTCAGAGCTTCGCTGGAGGGCCATCGCGGCCGAGCGAAAGACTCGAACCACAAAATGAACACAAGATAGACACAAAATGAGAATGACCTGGCGGAGAGATCAAGACCGTTGGCCAGGATCCATTTTGTGGTTCCTCGATCGCCGGTCCGTCGGCACCTGCGACCAGCGCAGCTCTGACCCGCTGCAATCGCTGACGTGCCCCTATTCGCGTCCATTCGCGTTCATTCGCGGTTCCCGCATTTTTCCGAAACGTTGGACCTGCCCTCGACGGGCAGGGAACGGGCAAGGGCGGGGTATTGGTGCCGGGAGTGGGACTCGAACCCACATGGTGTTGCCACCACCGGATTTTGAGTCCGGCGCGTCTACCAGTTCCGCCATCCCGGCGCGGGGCCGAAACAGTAAAGCGCGGCGCGACGGCCCGCAACAGTCGCCGCGTCCCGGGGGCGCTGCTACCATCGCGCGCCATGCGCGTGGCCGACTTCCAGTACGACCTGCCCGACGAGCAGATCGCCCAGTACCCGCTGGGCGAGCGCAGCGCGAGCCGTCTGCTGGTGGTCGACGGTGGCCGTGATGCGCGCAGCGACCGGGTGTTCCGCGAGCTGCCCTCGCTGCTCGAGCCGGGCGACCTGCTGGTGTTCAACGACACGCGGGTGTTTCCGGCGCGGCTGCACGGCCGCAAGCGCGATACCGGCGGCCGGATCGAGGTGCTGATCGAGCGCCTGCACGAGGACGGCCGCGGCGCGCTCGCACAGGTCCGGGCCAGCAAGTCACCGCGGCAGGGGGCGGTGCTGGAACTCGCGGACGGGGCGCTCGCGGCGACCGTGACCGGCCGCCGGGACGATCTGTTCCTGCTCGACTTCGGTCCCGGCGAGCCACTGCTGCAGCGCCTCGAGCGTTGCGGAGAGGTCCCCCTGCCGCCCTACATCGAGCGCGCCCCGGAGGACGCCGATTCCGAGCGCTACCAGACGGTGTACGCGCGCCAGCCCGGCGCCGTGGCGGCCCCGACCGCGGGCCTGCACTTCGACGAGTCCGTGTTCGCCGCGCTCGATGCCCGCGGCGTCGAGCGCACGACGGTCACCCTGCACGTCGGCGCCGGTACCTTCCGGCCCGTGCGCGCCGACCGGGTCGAGGAGCACGTGATGCACGCCGAGACGGTCGAGGTCCCGCCCGCGGCCTGCGAGGCGATCGCGGCGGCCCGCGCGCGCGGCGGCCGCGTGGTCGCCGTCGGCACCACGGTCGTGCGCAGTCTCGAGAGCGCGGTCGACGAGCAGGGCACGGTGCGGCCCTTCACCGGCGAGACCCGGTTGTTCCTGGTGCCGGGCTCCGTGTTCCGCGCGGTCGACGGACTGGTGACCAACTTCCACCTGCCGGGCTCGACGCTGCTGATGCTGGTCTGCGCCTTCGGCGGTCACGAGCGCATGCTGGCCGCCTATCGGCACGCCGTGGCGGCCGGCTACCGCTTCTTCAGCTACGGCGATGCCATGCTGATCTGGCCCGACCCCGCGGCGGTGGCGGCGTGAGGTTCGAGTGCCTGCAGGTCGACGGCGCCGCGCGCCGTGGGCGGCTGACGTTCGCGCGCGGCACGGTCGAGACGCCGGCCTTCATGCCGGTCGGCACCTGTGGCTCGGTCAAGGGGCTGACGCCGGAGGAGGTGCGCGCGACCGGGGCCGAGATCATCCTCGGCAACACCTTCCACCTGATGCTGCGGCCGGGCACCGAGATCGTCGCCGCGCACGGTGGCCTGCACGGATTCATGCACTGGGATGGGCCGATCCTGACCGATTCCGGCGGCTTCCAGGTCTACAGCCTGGCCGCGATGCGGAAAATCACGGAGGACGGCGTCACGTTCCGTTCGCCGGTCAACGGCGACCGCGTGTTCCTCGGTCCCGAGGAATCGATCGCGGTGCAGCACGCGCTCGGTGCCGACATCATCATGGCCTTCGACGAATGCACGCCATACCCGGCCGACGAGCCGACCGCGCGCACCTCGATGGAGCTGTCGATGCGCTGGGCGGAGCGCTCCCGCGTCGCCCATGGCGATGCCCCCTCGGCCCTGTTCGGCATCGTCCAGGGCGGCATGCACCACGGCCTGCGCGTCGAATCGGCCCGCACGCTGACGGGGATCGGCTTTCCCGGCTACGCCATCGGTGGCCTGGCCGTCGGCGAGCCGGTGGCCGAGCGCAGTGCGGTGCTGGAGGCCACGCTGCCCGAGCTGCCGGCCGACGCCCCGCGCTACCTGATGGGCGTGGGCACCCCCGCCGACCTGGTCGCGGCCGTGCGCCAGGGCGTCGACATGTTCGACTGCGTGATCCCGACCCGGCATGCCCGCACCGCCTTCCTCTACACCTCGCAGGGCGTGGTCAAGCTGCGCAACGCCCGCCACCGCACCGACACCGGTCCGCTCGACCC
>JAWWAE010000022.1:0-22578 GCA_033721835.1 Halofilum sp. (in: g-proteobacteria)
GCCAGCACGTCGACCGTCGCCGCCGCCGGCGCCAGCGCGCTGACCGGGGCCCGCCGGAAGCCGCCGCCCGCCGCCTCGATGTCCGCGACCAGGGTCGCCAGCAAGGCCGCCGGGTCGGGACAGAAGCGCGACTGTTCGTAATAGACCCCACCGACCACGTGCTCGCCGAGCTGGGGCACGCGCCGGCGCAGGTCGGGGCCGTCGAGCCATTCCGCCACCACCCCGTGCCGCAGGCGGCGCTCGACGTCGGCGCGGGCGGCACGCAGTCCGGCCTCGGTCTCGAACGCGGTCACCCAACCGCCGGGGCGGACCAGGCGCGCGGCCGCGCGCTCGCCGAGCAGCGCGCCCCAGCCGGCCAGGCCCTCGGCGCAGAGCGCGGCGAGCACGGCCGCCCCCCGCTCGGACGCCGCAGGACGCGCGTTCCAGAGGAACCGAAACAGCCACGGCAGCAGTCGCGGCATGTAGCCCCAGCGCAGCGACAGCCCGCTGTCCCGGTGCAGGAGCATGGTGGGCAGCGCGCGCAGCGTCTCGGGGGTGGCGAAGGGCGAAACGCTGTCGACGGCGAACACGCCGGCGCTGCCCCAGGCAGCCGCGGTGTCCGCGGCCGGCGCGGGATCGTGGACCACGACCCGGTGACCGTCGCGCTGCAGCGCCCGCGCACAGGCGAGGCCGATCACGCCGCCGCCGACCACCGCGATGTCGAGTCCCTTCTCCATGGCTGGATGATGCCCGATCCGGCCCGCCCGAGTCTCGCCGGGGCTCGACCGCGCCCGTGGCGCCTTCCGAGGAACCACCGAAAACACCGAAGGGCACCGAACTCACCGAAAGGACATGGAGATGGGTGGGAACGAGCCTGCCCGCGGTCTCCGCCCGGTGGGTGTTTGCACCATTCGTTCGCGGCTGAAGCCGCTCCCACGATCGGCAGGAGCCGTTGTCGAAGGTTGTGGGAGCGGCTTCAGCCGCGAAATCTGCTGGGCAAGACCTGATCCGATTGCATCGCGAGCAGGCTCGCTCCCGCCCGCTCCGTTGCAGCCGAATCGAGGGTAACGGTCCCTTTGGTTTCTTCCGCCTTTTCGGTGTCTTCGGTGCTCCTCGGTGTATTCGGTGGTTCGCCGACTACCCGGCCGCGGCGACGCACCCGCTGGCCGTGACGGCACTTCAACCAATGGTGGCTACAGCGACGGCGGCGCGTTGGCGCTGATGATCTCGCAGGGCTCGTCGCCGGGGTTGCGGAAACGGTGCGGCAGGCGGCTCTCGAAGTAGTAGCCGTCGCCGGGGCCGAGCCGGCGGCTGTCGCCGGCCACGGTCAGCTCGATCTCGCCGCGCACGACCACGCCGCCCTCCTCGCCGTCGTGCACCAGCATCGTCTCGCCGGTATCGGCCCCGGGCTGGTAGACCTCGTGCAGCACCGTCATGGCCCGCTGCTGGCGCTCGGCCCCGACCAGGTGGAAGGCGATGTCGCCGCTGCCGACATCCGGCAGCTCGTCCGCGCGGTAGAAGACCCGGCGCGGGGTCTCGATGTCGAGGGTAAAGAATTCGGCCAGCGACATCGGCAGCCCGTCGAGGACCTTCTTCAGCGAGGCGATCGACGGGCTGACCCGCTCGCTCTCGATCAGCGAGATGCTGGCGTGGGTCACGCCCGCGCGCCGCGCCAGCTCCCGCTGCGACAGCCCGTGCTGGGTGCGGATGTTGCGCAACCGGGCGCCGACGCCGGTCATCTCGCGCGGCTCGTCGCGGACCGCCGGGCCACCCCTTCGCGCCATCATATCCTCAACATTTTCGCCGTGCCCGGGGGAATTGGGCCCCGAAATCGGCCCGGTTGTCAATTATCTTAACCGTGCTATTCTCCGGGATGAGGCACCGCATCCCGGGAGCAGGACATGAAGGCGAGTCAGCATGCGGCCGCGACCAGCGAGGATCTCGCGGCCTTCTGGATGCCCTTCACCGCCAACCGCCAGTTCAAGCGCGACCCGCGGCTGCTGGTGTCGGCCAGCGGCATGTACTACCAGGCCGACGACGGCCACCAGGTGCTGGACGGCACGGCCGGGCTCTGGTGCGTCTCGGCCGGCCACGCCCGCCAGGAGATCACCGATGCGGTCGCCCGCCAGATCGGGACCCTCGATTTCGGGCCCACGTTCCAGATGGGCCATCCGCTGCCATTCCGGCTGGCGGAGCAGCTGTGCGAGATCCTGCCGACCGGGCTGGACCGGGTTTTCTTCACCAACTCGGGTTCGGAGTCGGTCGATACCGCGCTCAAGATCGCGCGCGCCTACCAGCGGGCCCGCGGCACGCCGGAGCGCTGGCGCCTGGTCGGCCGCGACCGCGCCTACCACGGCGTCAACTTCGGCGGCATTTCGGTCGGCGGCATCGTCAACAACCGCCGCGCCTACGGGCCGCTGGTCGGTGGCTGCGAGCACCTGCGGCACACGCACGACCTTTCCCGCAACGCCTTCAGCCGCGGCCTGCCCGAGCATGGTGCCGAGCTGGCCGACGACCTGGAGCGGCTGGTCGCGCTCAACGGCGCCGAGACCATCGCCGCCTGCATCGTCGAGCCCGTCGCCGGCTCGACCGGGGTGCTGCTGCCGCCGCAGGGCTACCTGCGGCGACTGCGGGAGATCTGTGACCGGCACGACATCCTGCTGATCTTCGACGAGGTCATCACCGGCTTCGGCCGCACCGGCGCCGCATTCGGCGCCGACCGCTTCGAGGTCTTGCCGGACATGATCACCATGGCCAAGGGCCTGACCAATGGCGCGATCCCGATGGGCGGCGTCGCCGTCCGCCGCGAGATCCACGACGCGTTCATGGAGGGCGAGGGCAGCGGCCCGGCGATCGAGCTGTTCCACGGCTATACCTATTCCGGGCATCCCGTCGCCTCCGCCGCCGGCCTCGCGGCGCTGGAGATCTACCGCCGCGAGTCCCTGTTCGAGCGCGCGCGCGAACTCGAGGAGCGCTGGGGCGACCGGGCCCACGAGCTGGATGACGCCCCCAACGTGATCGACGTGCGCAACCTGGGCCTGATCGCGGGCGTCGAGCTGGCGCCGCGCGAGGGCGCGCCCGGCCAGCGCGCGTTCGAGGTCTTCCGCCACTGCTTCGACCAGGGGCTGCTGATCCGGGTGACCGGTGACATCATCGCCCTGTCGCCGCCGCTGATCGTCAGCGAGGAAGAGATCGATCGCATATTCTCGATACTGGGCGAGGCCCTGCATGCCGTCGCCCGCTCGGAGGACTGAACCATGGCACGAGTACAACCCGTCGAATCCGCCCGCGAGCTGAGTCACTGGATCGGTGGCCGGCACGTCGCCGGCGGCTCCGGCCGCGACGGCGAGGTGACCGACCCGGCGACCGGCCGGGTGACCGCGCGCGTGCCCTTCGCCAGCGCCGACGAGACCCGCGAGGCGATCGCCGCGGCCCGCGCCGCCCTGCCCGACTGGGCCGGCCGCACGCCGCTGCAGCGCGCGCGGGTGATGTTCCGCTTCAAGGCCCTGCTCGACGAGCACGCCGAGGAGCTCGCGGGCCTGATCTCGGCCGAGCACGGCAAGGTCCTGGCCGACGCCCGCGGCGAGGTCACCCGCGGCCTGGAGGTGGTCGAGTTCGCCTGCGGCATCCCGCACCTGCTCAAGGGCGAGCACTCGGAGAACGTGGGGACGCGCGTCGACAGCTGGTCGCTGCAGCAGCCGGTCGGGGTCTGCGCCGGGATCACGCCGTTCAACTTCCCGGCGATGGTGCCGATGTGGATGTTCCCGATCGCCATCGCCTGCGGCAACACCTTCGTGCTGAAGCCCTCGGAAAAGGATCCCTCGACCCCGCTGCGGCTGGCCGAGCTGCTGCAGGAGGCGGGCCTGCCCGACGGCGTGTTCAACGTCGTCAACGGCGACCGCGAGGCGGTCGAGACCCTGCTGACCGATGACCGGGTCGCGGCGGTCAGCTTCGTCGGCTCGACCCCGGTGGCCGAATCGATCTACCGCACCGGCAGCGACCACGGCAAGCGGGTGCAGGCGCTCGGCGGGGCCAAGAATCACATGCTGGTGATGCCCGACGCCGACGCCGACCAGGCCGCCAATGCCTTGCTGGGTGCGGCCTACGGCTCGGCCGGCGAGCGCTGCATGGCGATCTCCGCGGCGGTGGCGGTGGGCGACGAGACGGCCGACCGGCTGGTCGCGGCACTGGCGCCGAAGGTGCAGGCACTGAAGGTCGCCCCCGGCGACACCGAGGGCGCCGAGATGGGCCCGCTGGTGACGAAGGAGCACCGCCAGAAGGTGCTCGACTACATCGAGACCGGGCTTGAGGAGGGAGCGGAGCTGGTGGTCGACGGTCGCGGGCTGAAGGTCGACGGCCACGAGGACGGCTACTTCCTCGGCGGCTGCCTGTTCGACCGCGTGCAGCCGGACATGCGCATCTACCGCGAGGAGATCTTCGGCCCGGTGCTGGTGGTGCTGCGCGTGCCCGACTTCGAGACCGCGGCGCATCTCGTCAACGAGCACGAGTTCGGCAACGGCACCGCCATCTTCACCCGTGACGGCGGCACCGCGCGCGAGTTCGCGCACCACGTCCAGTGCGGCATGGTCGGCATCAACGTGCCGATCCCGGTGCCGATGGCGTTCCACAGCTTCGGCGGCTGGAAGCGATCGCTGTTCGGCCCGCTGCACATGCACGGGCCCGAGGGCGTGCGCTTCTATACCCGCATGAAGACCGTCACCGCCCGCTGGCCGACGGAGGTGCAGGCCCCGGCCGAGTTCTCCATGCCGACCATGAAGTGAGCCCGCCGGGCGGCGAGGCACGGACCGGCACGCGCCCGGCGGTCGGCACCGACACCGTCCTCGGGCTCGGCTTCGTCGCCCTGTGGGGGACGGGCTTCATCGGCGCCAAGTTCGGCCTGCCGTGGGCCGGGCCGTTCGACTTCCTGGCGCTGCGCTTCGCCATCGTCGCCGCCCTGATGCTGGCGATCGCGTTCGCCTTCCGCGCGCCGTGGCCGGCGAGCCGCCGCGACTGGGGCCACATCTCGGTCGCCGGGCTGCTGCTGCACGGCGTCTATCTCGGCGGCGTGTTCGCCGGCATCGACGCCGGCATCCCCGCGGGCATCACCGCGCTGGTCGTCGGCACCCAGCCGGTGCTCACCGCGTTCATCGTCGGCCCGGTCCTCGGCGAGCGCGTACGCCCGCTGCAGTGGCTCGGCTTCGCGCTCGGCTTCCTCGGCCTGCTGCTGGTGCTGTGGGAGCGCCTCGCCCTGCCCGGCGGCGAATCGGCCGCCGTGCTCGCGCGGCCCGTGATCGCACTGCTTGCGATCACCGCCGGCACGATCTACCAGAAGCGCTTCTGCCCACGCCTCGACCTGCGCAGCGGCACCGCCATCCAGTACACCGCGACCGCACTCGCCCTGCTGCCGCTGGCGCTGTGGGTCGACCACGAGCCGTTGCAGTGGACCGGCGAGTTCCTGTTCGCGCTGGCCTGGCTCACGCTGGTGCTGTCGCTGGGGGCGGTGACCCTGCTCTACGTCCTGATCCGCCGCGGCGCCGCCTCGCGCGTGGCCAGCCTGTTCTACCTCGTACCCCCGACCGCGGCCGGCTACGCCTGGCTCGCCTTCGGCGAGACCCTGGGTCCCTCGGCCCTGCTCGGCATGCTCGTCATCGCCGCCGGCGTGGCGCTGGTGACGCGAGGTTGAAAGAACGGGAACCGCGAATGAACGCGAATGAACGCGAATATTTGCGCGTCCGGGCATGTGGCGAGTCAGGGCTGTGCCGATACCGCTTCGTCGCCGGGCGGCAGTGCGGCGGAAACCGCGAATGAACACGAATGGAACAATCTGTAGGTGCGCTTTCGCCGCAGGCGAACGCGTACGGTTCGTTGCAACGGTGGCGTACGCGTTTGCTTCGCAAAAGCGCACCTACGACATCCTGGCGACCCCGTCCCGACATTCGTGTCCATTCGTGTTCATTCGTGGTTCTTCACGCCTTGCCGGCGGTGACGTGCCCCAGGCGAAGCCCTGAGACGACACACACCACGACGCGCCAATATTCGCGTTCATTCGCGTTCATTCGCGGTTCATTTTTCGGCCCGGCCGGGCCGGATTGGGCAAATCGCCCGGATGGACGTAGACTGGAACGCGGGATGGGTCCCCTTGCCGGCGCCGCCGGCGCCCCGCGGGGCGCGGGGCCCCTGTATCCACCTCGCGGTTCACCCGTTGCCCTGCCGGCGCACCCGGCCGGGCGGGCGCGGTCGAGCCCGGTCGAGCACAGATGACACAGTCCGGACGATTCCCGGCTCCACCCCGGGGCGCCCTCTGGGAGCCCGGGTTCGAGCGTGATGCCTGCGGCTTCGGCCTGATGGCACGGCTCGACGGCGCGGCGCGGCGCGAGCTGGTCGCGGATGCGCTGACGGCGCTAGCGCGCATGACCCACCGAGGGGCGATCGCCGCCGACGGCCGTACCAGCGACGGCTGCGGCCTGCTGGTGTTCCCGCCGCAGGACTTCCTGCGCGCGGTGGCCGCGGAGGCCGGGTTCGAGCCGGCCGAGCGCTTCGCCGCCGGCATGGTCTTCCTCGACCCCGAGTCCGCCGCGGACGAGCGCGCGGCGGTGGAGACCGCGCTCGCGGAGGCGGGGCTCACGGTCGCCGGCTGGCGCGAGGTCCCGTTCGACCCGTCGGTCTGTGGCGACCAGGCCGAGCGCACGCGGCCCCGGATCGAGCAGCTGTTCGTCGACGCCGCTGCCGACATGGACGGACCCGCCTTCCGGCGCGCCCTGTTCGTGGCCCGGCGCCAGGCGGAGCGGGCGCTGGCCGACCACTCGACCTTCCATGTGGTCAGCCTGTCGCCGGACGTGATCGGCTACAAGGCGCTGGTCATGCCCGCCGCGTTGCCGACCTTCTATCCGGACCTCGCCGACGAGCGTTTCGCCAGCGCCATCTGTGTGTTCCATCTGCGCTATTCGACCAACACCTGGCCCCAGTGGAAGCTGGCGCAGCCGTTCCGCCACCTGGCCCACAACGGCGAGATCAACACCATTGCCGGCAACCGCCGCTGGGCCCGGGCCCGGCTCCAGGGCCTGCACACGCCGAACGGGCTGGACTTCGACGCCATCGCACCGGTGGTCGATTTCGACGAGTCCGACTCGGCCAGCCTCGACCGCATGCTCGAGGCCATGCTCGCCGGCGGGCTGGACGTTTTCCATGCCATGCGCATGCTGATGCCGCCAGCCTGGCAGAACGTCGATGCGGTCGACCCGGACATGCGCGCCTTCTACGAGTTCTGGTCACTGAACATGGACCCGTGGGACGGCCCGGCGGGGATCGTGCTGACCGACGGCCGCTTTGCGGCCTGCTGCCTCGACCGCAACGGCCTGCGACCGGCCCGCTGGGTACAGTCCGACGACGGCGTGATCACGCTCGCCTCGGAGGCGGGGGTGGTCGACGTCGCCGCCGAGCGGGCAGTGGCCCGCGGACGGCTCGGGCCCGGCGACATGCTCGCGGTCGATACCGCCGAAGGCGAGATCCTGACCCCCGAACGCATCGGCGAGCGCCTCAAGCAGGGGGCCCCCTACAAGGCCTGGCTGCGCGAGGGCGTGCGGCGCCTCGGCAGCACGCCCCCGCGGGCGCCGGAACCGGCCCCGCCGGACCGGCTGGCCGCGCACCAGAAGCTGTTCGGGGTGACGCTCGAGGAGCGCGAGCAGGTGCTGCGGCCGCTGGCCGAGGACGGCGCCGAGGCGATCGGGTCGATGGGCGACGACACGCCGATGTGGGTGCTCTCGCGCCGGGTGCGGCCGCTGTTCGATGCCTTCCGCCAGCAGTTCGCGCAGGTCACCAACCCGGCCATCGACCCGATCCGCGAGCGGGTGATGATGTCGCTGGAGAGCTGCCTCGGACCCGAGGCCAACCCGTTCGACGTCGGTCCGGCCGACGCGCGGCGGCTGGTGCTCGACTCGCCGGTGCTGTCCACGCGGAAGTTCGACGAGATCCGGGCGCTGCACGACCATGGCTGGCCACAGCAGCGGATCGCGCTGGAACGCGATCCCGGCGAGCCCCTCGCCGAGGCGCTGGACCGACTCTGCAGCGAGGCCGAGCACGCCGCGCGCGAGGGGGCGATCATCCTGGTTCTGAGCGACACCGGTGCCGGCGCCGGCCGACCCCCCGTGCACGCGCTGCTGGCCGTGGGGGCGGTACACCATCACCTGGCCGAGGCCGGTCTGCGTTGCCGCACCAACCTGGTGCTGGACACGGGCGTCTGCCGCAATCCGCACGAGGTCGCCTGCCTGCTCGGCTTCGGTGCAACCGCGGTCCATCCCTGGCTCGCCTACCAGGTGATCCTCGACCTGCATCACCGCGGCACGCTGGAGCAGGAGGCCGAGCCGAACGACCGGCTGCGCGAGTGGCGGCGCGGGATCAACAAGGGGCTGTACAAGATCCTCTCGAAGATGGGGATCTCGACCATCCGCAGCTACCGCGGCGCGCAGCTGTTCGAGATCGTCGGGCTGGCCGACGCGGTGGTGCAGCGCTGCTTCCCCGGCGCAACCAGCCGCGTGGGTGGCGCCGGCTTTGCCGAGCTCGAGGCGGACCAGGCCCGGCTGACCGAGTGGGCGGCGGACGAGGATCGGCCGCTCGAGCCCGGCGGGCTGTTGCGCTGGATCCACGGTGCCGAGTACCACGACTGGCACCCGGACGTGGTCGGCACGCTGCAGCAGGCGGTGCGCGGCGATCTCGAGGCCTACCGCGAGTTCGCGCGCATCGTCGACGAACGCCCGGTGGCGATGCTGCGCGACCTGCTGGTCCCCATCGAGGCCCGACAGCCGACCGCGCTCGACCGGGTCGAGGGCATCGACACCATCATGCCCCGCTTCGAGTGCGCCGGCATGTCGCTGGGCGCCCTGTCGCCGGAGGCGCACGAGGCCATCGCGATCGCGATGAACCGCATCGGCGGCCGCTCCAATTCGGGCGAGGGCGGCGAGGACCACGCCCGCACCGGGACCGAGCGCGCCTCCAAGATCCGCCAGATCGCCTCCGGCCGCTTCGGCGTGACCCCGCAGTACCTGGCCGCGGCCGAGGTCATCCAGATCAAGATCGCCCAGGGCGCCAAGCCCGGCGAGGGCGGCCAGCTGCCCGGGCACAAGGTCGACGGACCGATCGCGAAGCTGCGCTTCGCCGTGCCCGGGGTCGGGCTGATTTCGCCGCCACCGCACCACGACATCTACTCGATCGAGGACCTGGCGCAGCTGATCTACGACCTGAAGGAGGTCAACCCGCGAGCGCAGGTGTCGGTGAAACTGGTCGCCGCGCCGGGCGTGGGGACGATCGCCGCCGGCGTCGCCAAGGCCTACGCCGACCTGATCACGATCTCGGGCTACGACGGCGGCACCGGCGCCAGCCCGCTGACCTCGGTCATGTACGCGGGTTCGCCCTGGGAACTCGGACTCTCCGAGGCGCACCAGACCCTGCGCGCCAACGGCCTGCGAGGGCGCGTGCGGCTGCAGGCCGACGGCGGCCTGAAGACCGGGCGCGACGTGATCAAGGCGGCACTGCTGGGCGCGGAGAGCTTCGGTTTTGGCACCGCCCCGCTGGTGGCGCTCGGCTGCAAGTACCTGCGCATCTGTCACCTGAACAACTGCGCCACCGGCGTCGCCACCCAGAACCAGGTCCTGCGGCGCCAGTACTTCCGCGGCGAGCCGGAGATGGTCCGCTTCTACTTCGAGTGCGTTGCCACCGAGGTGCGTGAGTGGCTGTCGAAACTCGGCTACGAGAGTCTCGAGCAGGTGGTCGGCCGCACCGACCTGCTCGAGCGCATGCCGGGCGACACGCCGCGCCAGCGCGCCCTGGACCTGTCGCGCATCGTCTCCGACGGCGGCGTCGACCCGGCGGAGCCGCGGTTGTGCACGGTGGAGCGCAACGTGCCCTGGGATCGCGGCGACCTGGCCACCCGCATCGCCGTCGACACCGCCGCGGCCGTGGATGGCATGTCCGGCGGCGAGTTCGCCTATCCGGTCCACAATCACGACCGCTCGATCGGTGCCCGGCTGTCGGGCGCGATCGCCGAACGCCACGGCGACCAGGGCATGGCGCACGCCCCGCTGGCATTGCGGCTGTCCGGCACCGCGGGCCAGAGCCTCGGGGCCTGGAACGCCGGCGGGCTCGAGATCGTGCTCGAGGGCGAGGCCAACGACTACGTCGGCAAGGGCATGACCGGCGGCCGCATCGTGATCCGGCCGCCCGCGGGCAGCCGGCTGGAAACGCCGCGCACGCCAGTGATGGGCAACACCTGCCTCTACGGCGCCACCGGCGGCCACCTGTTCGCCGCCGGCACGGCGGGCCAGCGCTTCGCGGTGCGCAACTCCGGCGCCATCGCCGTGGTCGAGGGCTGCGGCGATCACGGCTGCGAGTACATGACCGGCGGCGCGGTGGTCGTGCTCGGGCGGACCGGCCTCAACTTCGGCGCCGGCATGACCGGGGGCTTCGCCTACGTGCTGGACATGGAGCGCGAGTTCGTCGACCGCCACAATCGCGAGCTGATCGAGGTCCACCGCATGACGGCCGAGCGCTGGGAGGAGAACGTGCACCACCTGCGCGAGCTGCTCGGCGCCCACGTCGAGGCGACGGGCAGCGAGTACGCCCGGGGCGTTCTCGAGGACCTGGCCGACTACCTGCCGCGCTTCTGGCTCGTCACCCCGAAGGCCGCCGACCTCTCGCGCATGCTCCAGGCGGCCCGTGCCGCGGCCTGATCGGGATGGAACCGCGAATGAGCGCGAATGGACACCCATGCTGCCGCCCGCCCCGTGCACGCGTGTCAGGGCTGCGCCGGACGGGACGCGCCACCGTGAGAACTTCTCTGGAACCGCGAATGGACGCGAATGAACGCGAATATGGGCGCGTCGATACCGGGGCGGATGTCGGGGCTTCGCTGGCAGGGCCCGACCGGCCGGTCGTAGGTGCGCTTTTGGCCGGCGCCTGCGCCGGACAAACGCGTACGACCGCGCTGCGAACAAACGTACGCGTTCGCCTGCGGCGAAAGCGCACCTACGGTCGTCTTGCATTCGCGTTCATTCGCGTTCATTCGCGGTTCAATCAATCCAGGTACTGAGCACCCATGCCACGCAACCCGTTCCAGTTCCTCGAGGTCCCCGCCGCCGATCCGGCCAAGCGGCCGGTGGGCGTGCGACTGCGCGACTTCGGCGAGATCTACGGCCAGTACAACGCCGAGGAGGCGGCGGCGCAGGCGGGGCGTTGCCTCGACTGCGGCAACCCGTACTGCGAGTGGAAGTGCCCGGTGCACAACTTCATCCCGAACTGGCTGAAACTGATCGAGGAAGGCCGGCTGCTGGAAGCGGCCGAGATGTCGCACCGCACCAACACGCTGCCGGAAATCTGTGGGCGGATCTGCCCGCAGGACCGACTCTGCGAGGGCGACTGCACGCTCAACGACGGGCTCGGCGCGGTCAGCATCGGCGCGGTCGAGAAGTACATCACCGATACGGCGCTGAAGCAGGGCTGGCGGCCGGACCTGTCGGACGTCGAGCCGACCGGCCACCGGGTGGCCGTGGTCGGCGCCGGGCCCGCGGGGCTCGGCTGTGCCGACATCCTGGTCCGCAACGGCTTCGAGGCCGTCGTCTATGACCGCTACCCGCGGGTCGGCGGCCTGCTGACCTACGGCATCCCGCCGTTCAAGCTGGAAAAGGAGGTGGTCGAGACCCGACGCGAGCTGATGGAGGGGATGGGCGTCCGCTTTGTGTTCAATACCGAGATCGGGCGTGATGTCACGATCGATCAGTTGCTCGACGATTACGATGCGGTCTTCCTCGGCATGGGCGCCTACAAGGCCGTGGAGGGGGACTTCGAGGGCCGTGACGCCGAGGGCGTCACGCCGGCGCTGGCCTATCTCATCGGCAACGCCAATGCCCTGCTCGGTACCGACGCGGTCGGCGGCATGGACGTCAACGTCGACGGTGAGCGCGTGGTCGTGCTCGGCGGCGGCGACACGGCAATGGACTGTAACCGTACCGCGTTGCGCCAGGGGGCGCGCTCGGTCACCTGTGTCTACCGGCGCGACGAGGCCAACATGCCCGGCTCCAGGCGCGAGGTGAAGAATGCGCGTGACGAGGGCGTCGAATTCCGCTTCCAGCGCACCCCGGTGGCGATCGAGAGCGAGGCTGGCCGCGTGACTGCAGTGCGGGTCGCCGAGACCCGCCTCGGCGAGCCCGACGGGCGCGGCCGCCGCCGGTTCGAGGTCGTGGCCGACAGCGAGGAGACCATCCCCGCCGACCGGGTGATCGTGGCCTTCGGCTTCAATGCCGAGCCGGCCGAGTGGTACGAGCCACAGGCGATCGCGCACTACGAGGACGGGCGCACCCTGGTGAGCAGCGGTGGCGACTACCCGTTCCAGACCACCAACCCCCGGATCTTCGCCGGTGGCGACATGGTCCGCGGCGCCGACCTGGTCGTCACCGCCGTCTACGAGGGCCGCCAGGCCGCCGAGTCCATCATCCGCTACTGCACGCGGCAGGCATCCCGGGAGTCGGAGCCGGTGGCCGCGAAACAGAACCACAGATGAACACGGATGGACACAGATGCTGCCGCGCATGGCGTGGCGGCATGTCAGTGTTCAGTTGAGGCGCAGTCGGCTGCGGATTGGGCGTCAGTCGAACCGCGAATGAACGCGAATGAACGCGAATAGGGGCGCGTCGTGTTCCGGGGCGTGTCGGAGCTTCGCTGGCGGCGGCATGGATCGCGGTGGGTCCGCAGGAATCCCGTCAGTGCGAGGAGCGTAGCGACGAAGCAATCCAGAACCGTGGTTGCCACCGATCGGGATTGCTTCCCGCCGCGTCGCCTGCGGCTTCTCGCGGCAATGGCTACGCTCGCAATGACGTTCCGAAACCGTTTTCGCGCAGCAAACACATGCGCCACCGTTGCAATGAAACGTACGCGTTCGCCTGCGGCGAAAGCGCACCTACGAGTTCTTTGATTCGCGTTTATTCGCGTTCATTCGCGGTTCCTCAGTCATCGCCCTCGGGAACCGGCACGGTGTAGTTCAGGGCCAGGCGGCCGCCGTCGGCGAAGATGGTCTGGCCGGTGATGTAGGACGAATCCTCGGAGGCCAGGAAGGCGGCGACGCTGGCGATCTCCTCGACCTCCCCCAGGCGGCCGATCGGCGTGCGTGACAGGACCTTGGCCCGGGCGGCCGGATCGTCCGAGAGGACGCTGCGCAGCATCTCGGTCGCGATCGAGCCCGGGCCGATGGCGTTCACGCGGATGCCGTGACTTGCCAGCGACAGCGCCATTACCTTGGTCAGCTGCTGGATGCCGCCCTTGGCAACGCAGTACGGAACCTGGTTCGGCAGCGCCACCTGGGAGTTGATCGACGACATGTTGATGATGCTGCCCTTGCGACCGTCGGCCACCATCGAGCGGGCCACGGCCTGGCCGAGCAGGAACACGCCCTTCAGGTTGATCGCGAGCACCCGGTCGAAGTCCGCCTCGTCGAGCTCGAGGAAGTCGGCCGCATGCACTACGGCGGCGTTGGCGACGGCGATGTCGATCCCGCCCCAGTCGCCGGCCAGGCGCTCCACCGTTTCACGCACCTGAGTGGAGTCGCTGACGTCGCAATGCCGGTACGCCACCCGGTCTGCGGCATTGTGCTCGGCGGCCAGTTCCTCGGCTGCCTTGCCGCCGGCCTCGTCGTCCACGTCGACCAGCAATACCCTTGCGCCGTCGGCCAGCAGGCGCTGCGCGCAGCCCAGGCCGATGCCACGCGCGGCCCCGGTCACGATTGCGGTTCGATCTGCGAGCTTCATCGGTCACCTCCTGCCGTGTGTGTCGAGGCGGCGGGGACGATACCCACGCCACGGCTTTCGGCCGCGTCCACGGGTCGACGCGGGACGTCGACTCGCGGCCCTGGGGATGGGCGGATCGGGATGTTGCGGCGTCCCGCGAAGGCGCCTTCAGCGCACGATCAGGACGTTCTGCTCTGCGATATTCGACACCTTGCGCGAGACGCTGCCGAGCAGCGCGCCGGCCATGCCCCCGAGCCCGCGGGTCCCGACCACAATCAGGTCGGCGCCCTTCTCGTTTGCGGTATCGACAATACAGGTCGCAGGGTCGCCGGTCGCGCTTGTTGTCTCGACCGTCCTCGCGCCTTCCTTCTTGGCCACTTCCGCCGCGTCCTTGAGGATCTTGTCCGCCACGTACTGGAGTACGTCCGAGCGGGTGCCCACCAGCCGCTCGACCTCGGCCATGCGCGAAAGCGCCTGCGGGAACTGCATTTCGCGGATGACGTTGAGCAGGATCAGCGGGGTGTTCTCGGCAGCCGCCATGCGGGCCGCGGACGCGACCGCGCGCTGCGATGGATCCGAGCCGTCGCAGGCGACGAGGATGGCATTGAATGCGCTCATTGCAGGCAGCCTCCCACCATCGGGGCGGCCGCTGCGCACGGCGCCCGGTTCACCAGTACACCCGTCATTGCGGGACGATGCCGCGCAGCCGTTCGTTGCGCCGCCGGATCAGCTCCAGGCTCACGAGCAGCAGCACCGAGATCCCCACAAGGATCGATGCAACGGCAAGGATCGTCGGACTGATCTCCTCGCGGATGCCGGAGAACATCTTCAGCGGTACGGTCTTCTGCTCGGGGCCCGCGATGAAGTAAACGATCACGATCTCGTCGACCGAGGTGATGAAGGCGAACAGCGCACCGGAAATCACGCCCGGGGCAATCAGCGGCATGATGACCTTGAAGAACGTCGTCGTCGGGTCGGCGCCCGACACCGCGGCCGCGCGCACCAGCGACTGGTCGAAACCAACCAGCGTGGCCGTGACGGTGATGATCACGAACGGCGTGCCGAGCGCCGTGTGCGCGAGGATGATGCCGGGATACGTCTGGGCCAGGCCGATGTCGGAGTAAAAGAAGTACATGCCCGCCGCCGAGATGATCAGGGGCACGACCATCGGCGAGATCAGCATGGCCATCAGGATGTTGCGGCCGGGGATGTAGGGTCGGGAGAGCCCGAGCGCCGCGATCGTCCCGAGTGAAGTCGCCAGGAACGTGGAGGCGATGGCGATGATGAACGTGTTCTTGATGCCCTCGATCCATTCCTTGCTGTTGATGAATTCCTGGTACCAGCGCAGCGAGAAGCCATCCGGGTCGAGCGTCAGCATCTCGCGGGTGAAGGTGAAATACGGCTCGGCGTTGAACGACAGCGGCACGATCACGACGATCGGCATGATCAGGAAGAAGAAAATCAGCCCGCAGATGACCCGGTAGGTGTAGTACCAGGTGCGTTCCAGGGGTCCCGCGTAACTTGGCAGTGACATGTTTCGTTTCCCCCGCTCAGCCGAGCTTCATGGCGTCGACACCGACGATCTTGTTGTACAGCCAGTACAGGAACAGAACGACGAACAGCAGGATGGAACCGAGCGCGGCTGCCAGGTGCCAGTTCAGCGACTCGTTCATGTGATAGGCAATGAAGTTGCTGATCAGCTGCCCGGTCGATCCGCCGATCAGGGCCGGCGTGATGTAGTAGCCGATCGACAGGATGAACACAAGAATGCTGCCCGCGCCCAGCCCGGGGACTGTCTGCGGCACATAGACGCGCAGGTACGCGACCACCGGATTCGCGCCCAGCGAGCGCGCCGCCCGCAGGTAGCTGGGTGGGATGCCCTTCATGACGCTGTACAGCGGCAGGATCATGAATGGCAGCAGGATGTGCGTCATGCCGACGATGGTGCCGGTCTTGTTGTAGATCATCTGTGGTCGATTGTCATCACCTACAATCCCCAATGTCACCAGCACGTCGTTCAGCACGCCCTCGGATTGCAGGATCACAATCCAGGACGATGTTCGCACCAGCAATGAGGTCCAGAATGGCAACAACACCAGGATCATCAGCAGGTTGCTGATCCGCATCGGCAGCGTTGCCAGCAGATAGGACACCGGAAAGCCGAGCAGGATCGTCAGGAAGGTGATCAGCGCGCTCATCCAGAAGGTGCGCCAGAACAGCTTGCGGTAGATCTGCATGTAGGACGGCTGTGCCACCAGCTCGCCATCGGCGTTGTAGCGCATGTCGATCGCGCTGGCGTAGTAGGACAACGTGATCGGATCGGATTCGCGGTAGAGGATTTGCCAGACGTCGGCCTCCCCCCACTTGGAATCGATCTCGATCAACTGGGGCTTGATCGGCTGCGAGGGGTCGATCTCGTCGAGCTTGCGCGCGGTCTTGCCGAACAGGCTGCGCGCACCGGGCATGACGTAGTTCACACGGGCCGCCAACTGGCCCATGGTCCGGGGGTCCTCGGTCGTGAAGTCCTTGTAGAGCGCTGCGTATACGGGCTCGCCGGGCACGCCCTCCCCGCCCCACTCCTCTTCCATCACGGCCACGGTCGTGTCGAGCGCGTTGGCGACCTCCGGGCTCCAGACGCTGCGCCAGACCATCGCCGCGATCGGGACCGCGAACGAGAACAGGATGAACAGACCGAGCGGCGCCACCAGCAGCAGTGCCTTGATCTTGTTGCGCCGCATCGAGCGCTGCAGGCTCTCCTTGAGGGGCCTGCCGTCCGCCGCGCGCATTACCTCGTCGGTCTGCTCCGGTGGTGGCTGTTCGGCATGCGCCGCTGCGCTCTGTACCATGGTGCGACCCTCTGTTCAGCCGTCTCGTTATCGTTGTCCGGTCTTTCGCGGAGCGCCTGCCGGTCAGGCGCTCCGCGAAAGACCGCGCACGGGGCGGGGCCTGCCCGCCCCGTGCGTGGCTGCCGTTCGGCCCCTTACAGGGCCAGCCAGGCGTTGAAGCGCTCGGCCAGCGAATCCCCGTTGTTGGCCCAGAATTCGGCGTCCTTGGAGATCGCCGTCTTCAGGTTCTCGGGGTTCGTGGGCATGTGCGGCTTCATGTCGATGCCGAGTTCGGCATGCTTGCCGACCTTCTTCGCCGACGACTTGCGAGCCGGACCGTACGAGATGTACTTCGCCTGGTCGGCCAGCCGCTGCGTGTCGGTGGCGAACCGCAGGTAGCGCTTGACCTCATCGGTCAGCTGCCCCTTCGGCACGACCCAGCCGTCGCTCTCGAACAGCTGGCCGTCCCAGATCAGCTCGATCGGCTGGTCCTCGACCACCTGCGCATTGAAGAAGCGGCCGTTGTAGCCGGTCGCAAGGCTCGCCTCCTGGTCCGCCAGCAGCTGCGGCGGCTGCGCACCCTCGGACCACCAGACGGCACTGCCCTTCATCTTCGCCAGCGAGTTGAATGCGCGGGCGATGCCTTCCTGGCTCGAGAGAACGTCATACACGTCCTCGTGCGAGACGCCATCGGCCATCAGGGCCCACTCGAGGTTGCCCGCCGGGATCTTCTGCAGCGCGCGCTTGCCGCCGAACTTGGACGTGTTCCAGATGTCCTGGATGCTGTCCGGCTGTTCGCCGCTCCACATCGACGTGTTCGTGGCCCACAGCGTTGCGTACAGGATCTGCGGGATGTAGCAGTCGCGCATCTCGCCGATGAAATCCTGGCTTGGCGGCGTGCCATCGGGAGCCGGCTTCAGGATCTTGTCGTGATCGATCGGCTCCAGATAGCCCTCGTCGCAGAGCTTCATCGCCGGTGCCTCGAGCATGTCGACGATGTCCCAGGTCACGTTGCCTGCCTCGACCTGGGCGCGCACGCCCGCCGGGCCATTGGCGGCCTTGGACACGTTCACGATCTCGGTACCGGTCATCTTGGTATACGGCTGGTGATACGCCTTGAGCTGGCTCTCCGAATAGGCGCCGCCCCACGATACGATCGTGAGCGACTCGGCCGAAAGGGCCGCAGTCGGAGCCGTCAGCAGACCCAGCGCGGCGACACCGGCAACGGTTGTCGTCTTGAAAGCGTGGTTCATTGCTGTTTTCCCCTGGTTATGACTGTCGGCTTCCGCCGACGGACTACTGCCACTCCGGGGTTGGGTGATCGGCAGGAAAGCCGGCCGTAACCCGGAAGCCAGTACAATGGCCGAACTGCAGGTCACTGATCACGCGTCGAGCGCGCGACAGTCCTCCGCAGCCCAGCCAAAGCGAACGGTCTCGCCCTCTTCGAGACGGGCATGACCGTGCGCATTTGGAATCTTGACCACGAACTCGTCGTTGCCCCCAACCGAGGCACGTGTGCGGATGTGGTCGCCCAGATAGATCAGCTCGCGGACCGTGCCTTCGAGCACGTTCTCGCAGGACCCTTCCTCCGGGTTCACCTCGACCCGCTCTGGACGCAGTGACAGCGTGGTCCGTTCGTTGATCCCCGCGATGTTCACTGCCTTCGCCTGGATGGTGGATCCATCGCCGTCCAGTTCCACCTCGCACAGGTCGCCTTCATGGCTGGTGACCTTGCCATAAAAACGGTTGTTCTCGCCGATGAAGTAGGCGACGAATGCGTTCACCGGCTCCTCGTACAGCACCGGCGGTGTCGCGAGCTGCTGGACGATGCCGTCGTCGAACACCGCGATCCGGTTCGACATCGTCAGGGCCTCGGACTGGTCGTGGGTCACGTACACCATCGTGATGCCGAGGTCCTCGTGCAGGTGCTTGATCTCGAACTGCATCTCCTCGCGCAGGTTCTTGTCCAGTGCGCCCAGCGGCTCATCCATCAACACCAGCTTGGGCTCGAATACCAGCGCTCGCGCCGAGGCGACACGCTGCTGCTGGCCGCCGGAGAGCTGTGCCGGCCGGCGGTTGCCGAACTTGCCGAGGCGCACCATGTCGAGTGCCTTTTTCACCCGCTCCTCGATCTCGGCCTTCGGGAACTTGCGGACCTGCAGCGGGAAGGCCACGTTCTCCGAAACCGTCATGTGCGGGAACAGCGCGTAGTTCTGGAACACCATGCCGATACCGCGCTTGTGCGGTGCGACATTGTTGATCGGGTCGCCGTCGAGGTAGATCTCGCCGTGGGTGGCAGGTTCGAACCCTGCGAGCATCATCAGGCAGGTCGTCTTGCCGGAACCGGAGGGGCCCAGCATGGTGACGAATTCGCCCTTCTCGATGTCGAGGTTCAGATTCTTGACGACGAGGGTTTCACCGTCGTAGCTCTTCTGCACTTCGCTGAACTGCACAAAGTTATCGGACGCCATGACCGCTGTGGCTCCTCAATATAGTTGTTATCCGGGACGTGAAACCGGTCGCTGATATAAACACAGCGCCCGCACGAGTTCAACTTTGCCGCGCTCCGCCGGATCGACCATCGGCCGGCTACCCCTGGGCCAGCCACGCATTGAAACGCTCGTCCATCCGTTCCTGGTTCTCCGCCCACCAGAGGAAGTCATTCTGCAGGGAATTGCGAAAATTGGCAGGCGATGTCGGCATGTGGGAGCGATACTCACGTCGAATCAGGGGCAGGGACGACTTCCGGGCCGGGGCATACGAGACATATTCCGTCTGATCGGCCAGCGGCTGCGTGCCGGTGGCAAAGGCCACGAACTTCAGGATGCTGGCGAGATTGTCTGCGCCGCGCGGGATCACCCACAGGTCGATCTCCCAGATCTGGCCGTCCCAGATGTAGTCGAGGCTCTTCCCCTGCTTGACGATGGCATTGAAGACGCGCCCGTTGTAGGCCGAGGAGATCGTCACCGTGCCGTCGGCCAGCCACTCCAGCGGCTGCGAGCCGCTCTCCCACCACTCGATCGAGTCGCGCAGCTCCCCGAGCTTGCGGAATGCCCGTTCGACCCCCTGCTCGGTGCGTAGTTCCGCGTACACGTCCTCCGGGGCCACCCCGTCGGCCATCAGCGCCCACTCCACGTTGTTGCGCGGGGTCTTGCGCAGGCCGCGGCGGCCGGCAAAGGCATCGACATCGAACACGTCCTCGACCGAGTCCGGGGCCTCGCCGGGGAAGGCCTCGCTGTTGTAGGAGAACATGGTCGACCAGAGGATCTGTCCGACCGCGCACTCGTGCAGCGTGTTCGGCAGGAAATCCTCCATCGCGGGCGTGCCGTCGGGGGCCGGGGGCAGGATACTGGGCGGGATCGGTTCGAGGTAGCCCCCGTCACAGCCGCGGATGGCGTCGGCCAGGGTGACGTCGACCACGGACCAGGTGACCTCGCCGGACTCGACCTGCTCGATTACCTGGTCGAAGTTACCGGGGTATTCGTCCTCCTCGATCGGGATGCCGGTCCTGGCCGTGAACGGCTTCATGTACGCCTCGCGCTGGCTCTTCTGGTACACGCCGCCCCAACTGACCACCGTGATCGATCCCGGCTCCGCCACCGCGACGCCGGCGGGCGCAAAAAGCGCGAGCCCGGCCATCAGCGGCAGCAGCATCGACCGCGCGGCGCGGCGGTGGCGGCCGCCCGACGCTCCATCCGGACCGGAGGCTGGTGAACTGGCGAGGCTTGCGGAGACGGGTGCGGGGGGCGGGAAGCGAGGATCGAGGGATCGGGCCGGGAGCGCCGAATGCAGGCGGCAGCCCCCGGAGGTTCGCGCCACGGGTCGGGGGCGCCAGCGGATGGGCGCCACCAGCAGGCCTTCCGCGACCATCAGGTTTCGGGCATCCGTCATGCAGGGAAACCGGCAGCACGGCTCGTCGCCGTCTCGCGATGCGAGGTCAGTGTAGACCGCCCGCGCGAACTTGTTCAACAATCCCGCGGGCGCGCCGGGGAGGCCGGGGCCGGCGCCTGCCACCCCCGCGCACCGCCGCCGCGCGCGCCCTGGCTGCATTGCCTGCCGGGACGCGTAAAATCGCCCCCCAGCGATCGTTTCATGCGGAGTCCCAGCCCATGCCGACCCTGCTCTTCCGCAGCCCGTCCGATCCCGCCGGTCGTTGGCGCCAGGCGCTGCAGGCGCAGATGCCGGAGTTGCAGGTCCGCGTATGGCCCGATACCGGCCCCCCGGAGGAAGTCGACTACGCCCTGATCTGGGCCTCGCCGGATGACATGCTGCACCGGCTGCCCAACCTGCGGGTGGTGTTCTCGCTGGGGGCCGGGGTCGATCACCTGATGGGGCCGGAGGTGCCGGACCACCTGCCGCTGGTGCGCATGGTCGACCCGGCGCTGACCGAGGGCATGGTCGAGTACGTGGTCTACCAGGTCCTGCGCCACCACCGCCACATGGCGACCTACGAGCGCCAGCAGCAGGCGCGCGAGTGGACGGTGCACGAACAGACCCGTCCGGGTGACCGGCGGGTCGGCATCCTCGGCCTGGGCCAGCTCGGTTCGGCCTGTGCGGGGGCGCTGCACGGACTCGGCTTCGATGTCGCCGGCCACGTCCGCACGCGGCGCAGTTCCGACTCCCCGGTGACCGTGTTCACCGGCGCCGAAGAGTTCGAGGCCTTCCTCGCGCGCAGCGACATCCTGGTCTGCCTGCTGCCGCTGACCGCGGAGACCCGCGGCATCCTGAACCGCGACACCTTTGCCCGGCTGCCGTCCGGGGCCGTCCTGATCAATGCCGCCCGCGGCGCGCACGTGGTCGAGGACGACCTGCTGCTGGCGCTCGGCGAAGGCCGGCTCGCCCACGCGGTGCTGGACGCCTTCGAGACCGAGCCACTGCCGGCCGGCCATCCCTTCTGGACGCATCCGCACATCAGCGTGACACCGCACGTGGCGAGCCTCACCAACCCGGCCACGGGCGCCGCCCACGTGGTCGCCGGCATCCGCGCCGACCTGGCCGGCGAGCCGTTGCCGAATCTCGTCGACCGGGGGCGCGGGTACTAGTCCCGAGCGTCCCGGACCGACCGGTGCGGACGTATTGCAACCACCCCATGCAGCCTCTACGCTGCGCACTGGATCGCCGTCGCACCCACCGGTTCGGCACGTTGGATCTGCTGCAGGAGGTATTCCCGATGGAATGTTCCGCGATGGCGTGCACGACCGGAACCAGACGCGGGATCGGGAGCGAGGGCAGCTGATGTCGGACCGCAACGGCATCAAGCTCGACGCCTATGACGTCAAGATCCTGGCGACGCTGCAGCGCGACGGCCGCATTACCAAGATCAAGCTGGCCGAGGAGATCGGCCTCTCGCCCAGTCCCTGCTGGGAGCGGATGCGCCGGCTGGAGAGCCAGGGCCTGATCCACGGCTACCACGCCGACATCGACATCGATCAACTGCTGCACACCTCGACGATCCTGGTCGAGGTCACCCTGCGCAGCCACCAGGCCGGCGATTTCGACCGCTTCGAGCAGGCGGTGATGGACGTGCCGGAGATCGTCGAGTGCTACAGCACCGGCGGCGGCATCGACTACCTGCTGAAAGTGGTTGCACTCGACATCGACCACTACCAGCGCGTGATCGACAATCTGCTGATGGCAGAGATCGGGATCGACCGCTACTTCACCTACATCGTCACCAAGCCCGTCAAGCGCGCCGGCTCGGTGCCGCTGATCGAGCTGCTGCGCTACGCCGGCGACTCGCGCGCCCCGCGCTGAAGCATCACCCGCCGACCCTGGCGCCGCCCGTGCGTCCGGTCGCAGCCCACACCGCCCGCGAGCCACCCCGCGCGTCAGTGCGGGAGCGGTGTCGAATGGGAACACCGAAAACCCCGAACGCACCGAAGACACCGAAAGGGCGCTGGATCGTTCCCGCGGCGAGTGGTTTCACCCGCGCGTCGGCAACCACCCTGTAGGAGCGGCAAAAAACGGTGCTCGCTGCGCTCGCGCTGAATTGGCGTGTCTGCGCCACA
>JAWWAE010000023.1:0-20389 GCA_033721835.1 Halofilum sp. (in: g-proteobacteria)
CCCGCCCGGAGCGAGAAGTGAGGGCAGCCGGGTTCGGGCTTGCCCCAACCCGGCCGCGGCAACCAGCGCAAGGGGTCATTGGGTACTTTCTTGGCACCAAGAAAGTACCTCGCTCCGCTTCAGCGGAGCGAAACCCGGGGCCACAATCGGCAACGAACTTGCCGGTTTGCTCGGGAAGGCGGAATCCACTCATGCCTGTCCGGCTGAAGCCGGACCCACAATGAACCGGGGGCGAGTTGCTCGCATGGGTTCGCGAGCATGGCCCGCTCCTGCCGGGGCCATTCCAGGGCTGCCGCGCGGAATGGGCCGGGGAGGACCTTCGGGCCCGCTAGGCTTGCGGTGGCAACCCGGCCAGGGCCTCGATCACTACCTCGCGCAGCGACTCATCCAGGCCGGCGGCGCGGCGGCGGAACTCGGCCAGCAGGCGGTCGCGGGGGATCGCACCGTCGGGGATCAGTAGCGGCGTCTGCTTGTGGCGCCCGGTTTCGGTCTCACCGTCGTCGACGCGGTGGTGGCGGAAGCCGGTCCCGCGGTGCCACTCCAGGGCGCGTTCGCCGTCGAGCCGGTCGTAGGCGAGCTGGAAGGCGATCACCTCGCCGGCACGGTCCTGCCACACCGTGAGATCCATGCGTTCATCGGTGAACCAGCGACGCGCGGGTTCGTCGTGGCGCTGGCGGGTGGCCGGGATCTCGCGCAGCATGGCGGCTGCCTGCCCGGCGGGCTCAGCCGGACTGCTGCAGACCGTGGGCGATGCCGTTGACCGTGGCGAGCAGGGCGTCGAACAGCTCACCGTCCTCGCGGTCGGTCGCGCGCCAGCGCGCGAGCAGGTCCACCTGCAGCAGGCTCATCGGGTCCATGTACGGATTGCGCAGCCCGATCGAGCGCTTCAGCCCGCGCTCGTCGTCGAGCAGTTGCGAGTTGTTCTTCAGCTGCAGGACCCAGTGCACGGCTCGCTCGTATTCCTCGCGGATCGCTTCGAAGATCGGGGCGCCCTCGTCACCGGCCAGGCGGGCGTAGTGCGCGCCGATGCCGAGATCGACCTTGGCCAGCACCATCTCGGTGTCGTTGACGACATTGGCGAGAAAGGGCCAGTCGCGCAGCATCTCGACGACCGGTTCCTCGCCCCATTCGTCGACCGCCGCCTGCAGGCCGGAGCCGAGCCCGAACCAGCCGGGCAGCACCTGCCGGCTCTGGGTCCAGGCGAACACCCAGGGGATGGCGCGCAGGTTCTCGATACCCTGTCCGGCGCGACGCGAGGGCGGACGCGAGCCGATCGCCATGCGCTCGATGACGTCGATCGGCGTGGCCGTGCGGAAGTAGCCGAAGAAACGCGGGTCCTCGTAGACCAGACCGCGGTAGGCGGAGCGGCTGGTAGCGGCAATGCGCTCCATCATCCGTTCCCAGTCACGCTCGCGCGCGTCGAGCGGGCGCGGCACCCCGGTTGCGTGCAGCACGGGCGCAAGGCTGGTCTCGAGCGTGCGCATGGCGCTCGAGCGCACGCCGTACTTGGTGTGGATCACCTCGCCCTGCTCGGTGACGCGCAGGCGGCCACGGACCGATCCGCGCGGTGCCGCCAGGATCGCCCGGTGGACGCGGCCGCCGCCGCGGCTGGTGGTGCCCCCGCGGCCGTGGAAGAACGTCAGGTCCACCCGGTGCCGGTCGCCGACCTCGACCAGCTCGGTCTGTGCCACCTGCAGGGCCCAGCGCGAGGCCACCAGGCTGCCGTCCTTGCTCGAGTCGGAGTAGCCGACCATCACCACCTGGCGGTCGCCGCGCGCCGCCAGGTGCTCGCGGTAGCGGGCGTCGCCGAGCATCTGCTCCATCACCGACGGGCCGGATTCGAGGTCGCCGACGGTCTCGAACAGTGGTGCGATGTCGAGGTCGACCCGCCCCTCCGCGTCGACCAGTCCCGCCCAGCGCGCCAGCAGCAGCAGCGTCAGCAGGTCGTCGCGGTCCCGCGTCATGCTGATGATGTAGCAGCCGATGGCGCGCGGCCCGTAGCGCTGGCGCAGCTCGCCGACCGCGCGCAGCACGTCGAACAGCTCCTGGGTGCGCTCGTCGTCGGTCGCCTCGGGCGGGCGCCCGTCCGCCAGGGCCTGCTCCAGCAGTTCGGCGCGCTCCGCCGGGTCGCGCCGCTCCCAGGCGTCGTCGCCGAGGCAGCGGGCCATGACCTCGCGATGGAAGCGCGCGTCCTGGCGCACGTCGACGGTCGCCAGGTGAAAGCCGAAGGTCTGCGCCCGCCGCAGCAGGCGGCGCACCAGGAACAGTCCGGCGTTGCCGCCCTGGTTGTTTTCCAGGCTCGCGGCCATCGCCTCGATGTCGGCGACGAACTCGTCGGGCGAGCCGTAGCCGCTCGACTTGTCGCGGGCCGTGGCCTCGAGCCGGGCGCGGACCAGGTGCAGCAGCTCGCGGTAGGGCATCTGCCGGTGGCGGGGCGGGATCCGCTCCGCGGCCTCCGGGAACATCTCCAGATAGCGCTTGACCCGGTCGGTCACCCGCGCGTCGACCCCGATGCGCGAGGTCGACTGCGACAGGTGCCGTGCCAGCGAGCGGCACTCCGTGCCGTAGCGCGCGAGGATGGAACGGCGCTGTTCCGCCAGCGCGTTGCGCAGGGTGCCGCCATTCACGTTCGGGTTGCCGTCCATGTCGCCACCGACCCAGGAGGCGAAGCGCAGCACCGACGGCAGCCGGATCTCGCCGGCGGACTGCTCGCCATAGACCTTCTCGATCGTGCGCTCCACCTCCTCGTAGAACGGCGGCACGATGCGGTAGATGATGTCGGTCAGGTAGAACAGGACGTGCTCGAGCTCGTCGCGCACGCTGGGGCGCAGGCTCGGGTGTTCCTCGGTCTGCCAGGCCGAGGTCATCTCCATGCGGATGATCTCGAGCCGCGCGCGCTCCTCGTCGGGCGTGAGCGAGGGATCGAGGCGGTCGGTCAGGGCGCGGATGATGCGCTGCTGCTTCTCGAGGATGGAGCGCCGCGTCGCCTCGGTCGGGTGCGCGGTGAACACGGGCTCGATGCGCGTGTCGTCGAGCAGATCCTGCACGTCCCGCGGTGCGAAGCCGGCCTCGTGCAGCGCGGAGAAGGTGGCCTCGAGGCCCTCGGTCTCGGGGTGCTCGCCGGAGCGCTGGCGGTCGCGCAGGCGCCGGATGCGGTGGACCTCCTCGGCGAGATTCACCATCTGGAACAGGGTGGCGAACGCCCGCACCAGCTCGCCGGCCTCCTGCGCATGCAGGTCGTTCAGCAGCCGGTCCAGTTCCTCGGCCGCGCCCTCGTCCCCGCGCCGGCGGGCGATCGCGGCCCGGCGTACGGACTCGACCCGCTGATAGAAGGCCTCGCCCCGCTGCTCGGCGATCATCGAGCCGACCAGGCGGCCCAGCGTGCGCACGTCGGATCGCAGCCCGGCATCCTCGGGCGCACTGGCGTGGTGTTCGCGCGGATCGGTCACGCCGGCCACGGTCGGCCTCCCTCGGGTCGGAGCGGGCGGCGGGAACTCGCCGCTGTCGGTCGCCGGACCGGCCTTGTACTGTACCCCGGCGATGGCGTCAATGCGCCCGGCGCCGTGTTTCGCGCACGGGCAAGACCTTTGCCATAATGAGTCACCCAGCGCCAGGGGGCGCGGTGCACCCGGCTCCGCGGCCGGCCGGAGACCCCATGAAGATCACGACCCTGTTCCTGCTCGCGGCATTGCTGCTCGCCCCGGTAGGCCCCGCATTCGCCGATCAGACCACCGGCCGCTATCCGGCCTGCACGCGTACCCACTGGCTCGAACAGATGGTCCAGTTCGCGGCCAATGGCAACGACGCCACCTACAATGCCTGGATCAACCGCGGCAAGTGCATCGAGCTGCGCAAGGGCCTCGACGTCGAGATTCTGCGCTATTACGGCGATGCGGCCCATCCGCGCGTGGAATTCGTGATCAACGGCTTCCGCTTCTTCACCGTGCGCGAGGCGATCGCGACCGCGATGTAGTCGCCGGTCGCGGCAGCGCGTCAGCCGAACCAGCCGGCCAGCGTCAGCAGCGCCAGCGCGGCCAGCCAGAATACGGCCGTACGCAGTGCCAGCGCGCGGGCCTGCGCCACGGCCGGTGCCGGGTTGCTGGAGCGTCGTTCGCCGCGGGTATCGACCTCCGTCTCCTCCTCGTCGACATCCGTCTGACGCAGCGAAGCGGTGCCGGTGCGGCGCAGCAGGTCGCGGTTGGACGCCAGCAGGTCCTCGGCCGGCGGGGCGCCCTCGCGCAGTCGATGCAGCGCCTCCTCGAAGCTGCCCGTCATGGCGTAGCCGAAGGCGATCAGGCGCGCGGGGATCCAGCCGAGCAGGCCCAGCAGGTGGCGGAACGCGCGCTGCAGCCCCGGGCGGGCGACCAGCGCCGGCGATGGCCGCAGCGCGCCTTCGGCCACCGCGCGATAGAGCACCGCGCCCACCGGCCCGAGCAGACAGAACCAGAACACGGTCGCGAACAGGTTGTCGTGACCCTGATAGAGCACGCTCTCGACCATGCGCCGCCCCTCGTCGCGCACGGATTCGGGCGGTTCGGTGCCGGTCACCCGCTCGTAGTACCAGACCGCCTGTTCGCGGTCCTCGTTCTCGCAGGCCTCGATGTAGCGGTCGATCAGGCCGACGATGTCCAGTGGCCCCAGGCTGAGCAGCAGCACCACGATGCTGAACAGCAGCGAGATCAGACCGAACAGCAGGCCGTACAGCACCCACTGGATGGCCCCGATCAGGATCACCGGCAGGGCGATGATCAGCAGCGCACCACCGACGCCGTCCCACGCCGACGGCAACCGCACGGCGATGGCATCGTAGGCACGGGCGCACCAGTGGGCGCCGATGCTGTCGCGCTGTGCGAACAGCAACCGGTCCAGCCCGAGCGCCACCAGCACGCTGATCAAGGTCATCGCTTCGACTCCCCGAGAAAGCCGTCGGTCCCGATACCCAGTCGCATGCCCAGCCGCGCCCAGTCGAAGGCCGGACCCGGGTCGGTCTTGCGTCCCGGCGACACGTCGCTGTGGCCGGCAATGCTGGCGGGCTCGAGCCGAGGATAAGCACTCGCGAGCGCGGCGACAATCTCGGCGAGCCGTTCGTACTGTGGATCGGTGTACGCCTGGTCATCCGTGCCCTCGAGCTCGATGCCGATGGTGAAGTCGTTGCAGGCAGCGCGACCGCCCCAGCAGGATTCGCCGGCGTGCCAGGCGCGCTCGTGGAACGGGACGTACTGCACGACCTCGCCGTCACGCCGGACCAGCAGATGGGCCGACACATGCGTCCCGGCGAGGCCGGCGAAGTAGGGGTGGGCATCGATATCGAGGCAGTTGGTGAACAGCCGGTCGATGGCATCGCCGCCGAACGCGCCCGGCGGCAGGCTGATGCCGTGGACGATCACGCCGGTGATGTCTTCGGGATCGGGGCGCGCATCGCGGTTCGGCGACGGGCACTGGCGGGCCGCGTCGAGCAGGCCGGTGGCGGGATCGACTTTCAACGCTCGCGAGTCCGGTTCGGCATCGGTTCGAATCTTGGCCGGCTGGGTGGATGGAGGCAACACGCGGCCGTGACCCGCACCAGTCGCGAGCTCGCTCGCGCCCACCCCAGGCGGGCGACTCCCTTCCAGAATGACGTAGGTCGGACTTCAGTCCGACAGCCCCATGCAGTCCGAGTCTTTCCCGAGCACTCCCAAGACGGCATCAATTCATGCAGCCCCGGGGTTCGCTCCGCGGGCCCGACATCCCTGTCGGGCCCCCTGCCGGGCCTGCTCCGCCCGCCACTGCGATGCTCGGCGCGGCAAAGGCGCGAGGGCACATGCTGGCAACGGAATTCGGACGGCAACCGGGTCGGTTGGCAGCCACGTGGTGGCGAGGCTCGCCACCTCATTAACCCAGTTGGGACCTAGCGGTGCCTTTCCCCCTTCGACGCCGCCGAGCACGGTCGGGCTCGGCGGATCAGGCCGCGCCCCGCGCGGTGGCCGCAGGGATGCGGCCACCGGCCGTCAGCACACGGAGGTGCTGTCGGCCGGCCCCGTCGAGACCGGCCGCGCGCAGGGCAGTGCGCCTGCCGGTTTCACCGGCAGGCGGACCGGCGGCGTCGGGGGAGCGCTTCTTTCGTCCCTTTCTTGTCGCCACAAGAAAGGGACCCGCTCGGCTTCAGCCGAGCGGAACCCGTCGAGCTCGCAATCGACGACTTGGTTGCCGGAATGCTCGGGAGAGGCCCACCCGCGTCAGGCTGTCGGACTAAAGTCCGACCTACAACATTCCGAAACGGACTTGCCTGGACGCGGCGGGCGCGAGCTCGCTCGCGATCGATGTCCCGGCGGCGGGCCGCCCGTTCGGTCCCGCGGCCTCAGGCCCGCGGCAGTTGCAGCCGCACCCGCAGCCCGGGCTCGTTGTCCTCCAGCAGCACGCGGCCGTCGTGCAGGCGCGCGACCGCGTTCACCAGGCTCAGGCCGAGGCCGCTGCCGGGCGAGCCGCGGCTGGACTCGAGGCGCACGAACCGCTGCAGGACCGCCTCCCTCTGGTCGGCCGGGATACCGGGTCCGGAGTCGGCGACCACCAGCTCGGCGGCGCCGTCCACAGCCGCGGCGGCGACTCGGATGGTTCCTCCGGCCGGTGCGTACTTGACCGCGTTGTCGACCAGGTTGGTCAACGCCTGGAACAGCAGGTCGCGGTCGCCCTGGACCGGGAGCTGTTCGTCTGCGCCGACGTCGAGCGACTGCTCGCGTTCGGCCGCCAGCGGTTCGTAGAGCTCGCCGACATCGCGCACCAGCTCGCCGAGATCCAGCCGGGCAAAGCGCTTGCGGCTGCCGGACTCGACCTCGGCGATGCGCAGCAGGGCGTGAAAGGTGTTCAGCAGCCCGTCGGCGTCGGCGATGGCCTGGTCGAGCACCTCGCGGCGATCATTCGCGTCGACCTCGCGCAGGTGATCGAGTCGCCAGCGCAGCCGGGTGAGCGGCGTGCGCAGGTCGTGCGCGATGTTGTCCGAGACCTGGCGCACCCCGTCCATGAGGTACTGGATCTGGTCGAGCATGCGGTTGAGGTTGCGCGTCAGCCGCTCGAATTCGTCGTCGGCGCCCGACTGCGGGATCCGCCGGTTCAGGTCGCCGGCCATGACGTCGTGCGCGGTACGGTTGATCCGCTCCAGCCGGCGGGCGATGGTCCGGCTCAGCAGCAGGCCGCCGAACACGGCCAGCAGCAGGGTGAACAGCAGGCCCCAGCCGGTGGCCCCCACGATCAGGTTGCGGAACGCCTGCTGCTCGGAGACGTTGCGCCCGATCAGCAGGTGCAGCCGCCCGCCGGGTCGGAACACCCGCGCCCGCGCCGGTTGCGGGCCGCTGCCGGCGGCGGAGAGCGCGAATTCGATCCAGCCCTCGGTGTCGGGCTCGACCGACTCCGGCCAGCGGTTCAGGTTGCCGGCGATCGGCTCCATGTCCTCGTCGACCAAGAGATAGATGGAGCGGCCACCGACGTTGGCGGTCGACTTGTTGGTGATCTCGCGGGCCAACGCGATCACGCCGCCGGCGCGGTAGCGGTTGGCGAGCTCGGCGGTCTCCTGGGCGATCGCCGCATCGGTCTGACGCGCGAGGTAGCCGGTGGTGGCGTAGTGGATGAAGCTGAACAGCGCCGCCACCGAAAGCGCGAACAGCGCCATGTACAGCAGTGCGACGCGGAAGGTCGCACTCTCCAGCAGCGGTCTGACAGCTCGCATTGCTCAGCGACCCTCGACTGCGGGGTGCACTCCCGGAACCCTGTAATCCTCCAGCGGTTTCCGCTGCATGCGGGCGCGCCGGCATGGCAGCGACCGCAAGTCCATCCGCGGGAGGGTCCGCGATCGCATCGGCATGACCCGTCCGTGAGCACACGTCGGCTGCACCGCGACCGCGGCTCGACTAGTCCGGCGCACGCAGCGTGTAGCCCGCGCCGCGGACGGTCTGCAACAGCTCGGTGTCGAATCCGCGGTCGATCTTTTGCCGCAGGCGGCTGATGTGGACATCGATCACGTTCGTCTGCGGGTCGAAGTGGTAGTCCCAGACATGCTCGAGCAGCATGGTCCGGGTCACCACCTGGCCGGCGTGCCGCATCAGGTACTCCAGCAGTGAAAATTCACGCGGCTGCAGGTCGATCTCGCGACCGGCGCGACGAACCTTGCGCGCCAGCAGGTCCATCTCGAGGTCGGCGACCTGCAACTGGGTCTGCGGCATGTCCGGCGCGTGCCGGCGCTGCAGGGCCTCCAGTCGCGCGATCAGCTCGGAGAAGGCGAACGGCTTGACCAGGTAATCGTCGCCGCCATCGCGCAACCCGGTAACCCGGTCGTCGACCTGGCCCAGCGCCGAGAGGATGAGGATCGGGGTCGGGATATCCGCCTGCCGCACCGAGCGCACGATCGACAGCCCGTCGACGCCGGGCAGCATCCGGTCGACGATCATCGTGTCGAATGACTCGGAAAGCGCGAGGAACAGGCCGTCCTTGCCATCGTGCGCTTCCTCGACCACGTGGCCGTGCTCCCTCAGGCCCTTGGCGAGGTAGGAGGCGACGCCCTTGTCGTCTTCGATTACCAGGATGCGCATGGCGGTCGTCGTCGGGCCGTTCATGGCCGGGGCCCCGGCCCCGGACTCCGGTGCGGGGAGTCTAGCAGTGCCCTGCCGGGCTGGAGGCAAAAAAACGGCGGCCCCGAGGGAGGGGGGCCGCCAAGCCCTGGGCACCACACACCATGAAGAACCTTGCGTCCGGCGCTACTCCGGCAGCGCCAGCGAGACGAACAACGTGCGGTCGCCACGCCGGATCTGCAACGCCACCGGCTTGCCATGCGGCAGGTCTGCGACGGCCTCCTTCAGCTGCTCGACGTCGCTCAGAGGCTGACGTCCGATGCGCAGCAGGATGTCGCCGGGCCGGATGCCGGCCTCGGCCACCGGCCCGGGGCCGACCTTCTCGACCAGCAGGCCCTGGTCGCCGAGTCCCATCTCGGCGCGCTCCTCGCTGGTCAGCGGCCGCACGGATACGTTCAGCGTGTCCTCGGATTCCTTCGACGTGGGCGCGCTCTCGGATTCAGCGGTTTCACGGAAGTCGGACAACCGCCCGATCTCGACCTCGATCGTCCGCCGCTTGCCGTCGCGCAGCACCGTGACCTCGGCCGTGCTGCCCACCGGCGTGCGTCCGACCGCGGGCGGCAGGTCGGCCGCCTCGATGATCTCCGTGTCGTTGAACTCGAGGATGATGTCGCCTGGCTTGATGCCGGCCTTGCCGGCGGGCGCGCCTTCGATCAGGTCCGAGACCAGCGCCCCGACGGGCTTGTCCAGGCCGAACGACTCGGCCAGGCCGCGGTCCACCGGCTGGATGGTCACCCCGAGGTAGCCGCGCTCGACGCGGCCGGTCTCGCGCAGCTGCTTCGCGATGTCCATGGCGGTGTTGATCGGGACCGCGAACGACAGCCCCATGTAACCGCCGGAACGGCTGAAGATCTGCGAATTGATGCCGACGACCTCACCGTCGCCATTGAACAGCGGTCCCCCGGAATTGCCGGGGTTGACCGCCACGTCGGTCTGTATGAACGGGGTATAGGTATCGTTCGGCAGGCTGCGATTGAGCGCGCTGACAATGCCCTGGGTCGCCGTATGATCAAGGCCGAACGGGGAGCCGATGGCCAGCAGCCACTGACCCACCTCCAGCTCGTCCGAATCGCCGATGCGCGCGGTCGGCAGGTTCTCGGCGTCGATCTTCAGCACCCCGACGTCGCTGTCCTTGTCGGTGCCGATGACCTCGGCCTCGAACTCGCGGTTGTCGTCCAGGCGCACCACGATCTCGTCGGCGTTGGCGACCACGTGTGCGTTGGTCAGGATGAATCCCTCCTCGGAGACGATGAAACCGGACCCGAGCGAACTGCGCTCGCGCTGCTGGGGCTGTCCTTCTCCGAACCGCTTGAAGAACTCGCGGAAGGGGCTGCCAGGCGGCAGCCGCTCGAGCATCTCCGGCGGGATGCCATGGCTGCGCTGTTCGACCTTCTGGGTGGTCGAGATGTTGACCACCGCGGCGCGGTTCTCGCGGACGATACGCGGGAAATCGGGCGTGCCGGCCGCCGCGCGCACCGGCTGCAGCGTGGCTGCCGCCAGCGTCAACATGACCACGGTGGCCGTCAGTGCCTGTTTCGCGTGCCTCATCAGGGATTCCTCTCGCTGCCAATATCGTCGCCGGCCGACGGCCGGCGTCCATGAATGGATGCTGCCGCGAACGGGTTTGCTGCTTCCTGTCCGCCGCATTACGGATCGGTAAGGAAGGGGGCCGGCGGCGAGCGTGCCGCCCGGCCGCCCCCGCTCAACCGCTGTGCTGCTGCATGATCCTGCGGACCCGCTGCTTCAGCTCGGCGTCACTGCCGATCCGGTTCCCGAGCCGGTTGTATTCCTCCACATCGAGGCCGGTCTCGCGGATGGCCTCGAGCATGTCCTGCCGGCCCTGCTGCCGCAGACGCTGCTGCTCCGCCTTGTCTTCCGCCTGCTGCAGCTTGGGCGTGTACTCGAGGCGGACCTGCCGAACGTTGACGAGCGCGACCGCGAACTGCTCGAGCTGCTGGTCGCTGACCGGCTGCGTGCCACTCTCGGCCGCGCCGCCGCTGTTGCCGCTGTCGGCATCGCCCTGGTCCGCGGCCAGCGCCGGTGCGGCGGGGCCGAGCGCGACGAGGCCGGCGAGTGCGAGCGAGGTCAGGGTGCGTCGGTGGTGCATCGTGGTCTCCCTTCGGGCGTCGGTGCGGCCGCTGGCCGGCCGCGTCTGCCTGTGCGCGCATGGTGGAGGGCGTGGCATGTACGGGTCCTGTGCCCGCGGTTACCGAGTCGTAATCCGGTCGCGGCGGCGATGCCTCAGACCGGCCAGCGGCCGGCCTGCAGCGGTACCAGCAGCGGCCGCAGGATGCGGTAGGTCGCACCCCATACGAAGGTGGTCTCGTCGAGGTACAGGCACGGCACCCGGCGCGGCTCGGGCCAGCCGGCGGGCTGCACGACGGCGCGCCCGAGTCGCCCCGGCGCGGCCAGTTCGGCCACGGTCGGGGTCAGTACCGCGGCCACCTCGCCCGGCTGCGGCCGCCAGCGCGCCGGCGGTTCGATCCGGCCGAGGAACGGCTGGATGAGATAGTCGCTGCTGCGGGTGCGTACCGGCCGCAGCCGCGCGAGGATCTCGACCGCGTCCGAAGCCACGCCGATTTCCTCCCACGTCTCCCGCAGTGCGGTGGCGGCCCGCGACGTGTCACCTGCCTCCACGCGACCGCCGGGCAGGGCGATCTGGCCGGCGTGGATGCCGCGCTCGACGCGACGGATCAGCGCGATGCGGAGGCGGTCGTTGCGGTCCCGGTAGACCGGGACGAGCACGGCGGCCTGGCGGGGCTGGGTCATGGTCACTCCGGGGGCGGCCGGCGATCCGACCACCCATGCTAGCGCTTGTCGACGGCGGACGTTGCAGACGGCCCCCGCGCAATCCAGTACGCTGGTCGCCCAGACCGAGGGCAATCAGCGAGGGGGAGCGATGACCACGGAATACTGGTTCCTGGCCGCCGTCGGCGGCCTGATGGTACTGGCGCTGGCGTTCTTCGCCGGCCGCGGCATGGCGCCCGCGCAGCGCCGGCTGGACGAGATGCGGCGCGAGCGCGACCAGGCGCGGGCCGAGGCGGAGCGCGTCCAGGACGAGGTCGCGCGCCACTTCGAGCAGAGCGCGCGGATGTTCGGGCGCCTCGCCGACGATTACCGGCTGTTCTTCGAGCACTTCGCGGAGACCGCGCAGAACCTGGGCCTGTCGGAGGGTCGTGCGCGCGAATTGCTGCACCGCGCGGACCCGCGGCTGGTCGCCGACCACGCGGGGCAGGATGCCCGTGGCGGGGCGGCCGGCACTGAAGACACCGGCGAGGACACAGGCAGCAACGACACGGCGTCGGCGGTCGACACGTCGGCGGCGAGCGACACGTCGGCAGCGAGCGACGCGTCGGCGGTCGGGGACACCGCGACTGCAGCGGAAGCCGTGCCGCGGCAGGCGGCGAGCGGTTCGGAATCGGCGACCGCGGCGGACGGTCCCCGGCGGCCGGAGATGGCCGCGGCAGCGCCGCAGGCCGGTGACCCGCCGGCTGGCGAGCCGGGCACCGAATCGGCGCCGGAGTCCGGGGCCGAGGTCGCCGAGGAGGGCGCTGCGGAGAGCCCGGGCGAGCGGCGCAACTGAGCGCCGCCGGCCGGGTGCCGGCGGTCAGCTCCAGCCGATGACGAGATCGGTCAGCAGGAAGCCGGCAACACCGCCGATATTGAGCGACCAGATGATGGTGACGAAGCGCGAGGCCCGGCTCCAGAAATCATTGCCGGTGTTGTCCGCGCACATCCAGATCGAGACCAGCAGCCATACGGTATAGGGCAACATGATGATGCCCGAGACAAGGAACAGGCCCCAGCTGATGCCGAAGGTCGTGGCCGCGTAGTAGAACAGGCCGAACAGGATCCAGCTGACGACGACGCCCCACAGCCAGAAGACCTTCCATAGCGGGCCCTCGCCGTTCAGGTAGTACAGGATGAAATTGTTCCGGTTCATTGACTCCCCCTCCGTCCGTCCAGCGCCGCCGGGACCTGGGTGCGCGCTCGGGCCCCTGTACCGTACGCGAATATTATGCTGAACTCGCCCCGGATTCGCGAACTGCCGTCCACCCGGGCGGAGCGGATCCGGTGCCAGCGCATTTCTTCCTTTGACCCGCAAGGGGATCCAACATGAGCAATCCGGCAGTCATCCGCCGGCCGCCGGCCGCCGCCGAGATCACCAGCACCATCGGTGCCGCGGACCGGATCCGCGGCGAATTCCACGTCGGGGGCTGTGCCCGGGTGGATGGCGTCGTGCGCGGCAGCATCGAGCGCGGCAATGACGGATCCCGGCTGGTGATCGGACCCGGCGGCTACGTGCGCGGCGACATCCGTGCGCACGACGTCTGGATCGAGGGCCAGGTGGTGGGCCGTGTCGAGGCGACCGGTCACGTCGACATCGCGGGCACGGCCACGGTCGAGGCGGACATCGACTATGGCACGCTGCAGATCGGTGCGGGCGCGGAGGTCAACGGCACACTGCGCTGCCCGGCCACCGAGCTGCGCACGGAAGAGGGGTGAGCACCCCCGGACTGCCTGACGACGAGCGGCTCGCGCAGATCGCCGGCACGATCGCCGGCGAGGTGCGGGCCGCGCTCTTGCGGCGCGGTGACCCGGCGGGCGCCGCCGAGACCCTGTACGACCCGGGCGACCTGAAATCGGGCCACGGCATCGACACGGACGCCGCCGCGGTCGCGCGCCGGGTGCTGGCCGGCCTCGGCTGCAATCTGTACGTCGAGGGCGAACCGCCGGAGGTGGCGGCCGCTGCGCCGTTCTGCATCTACCTCGACCCGGTCGACGGCTCCCTCAACTGGGACCGGGGCGTGGGCGACCCGGCCTTCGTGCTGGCCGCGGCCGCCGGGCCGCGCGCGGCCTGCCCGGACGACCTGCGATTCGCCTGGGTCGAGGGCCTGCGCAGCGGTGACCGCTACCGCACCGCCGCTGCTGCCACCTGGTTCCGCGCCGGCCGTTCCGGTCGTGAACGACGGGTCTCCACGGCCGCACCCGAGCGTGTGACCGAGGCCACCGGTTACCTGCGGGCGGGCTATGGTGGGGCAAGGCGCCAGCTCGCCCACACGCTGCCGCTGTATCTCGCGGCGCGCGACCTGCGCGCGATCGACAATGCCGGCACCGAGTTCGGCGAGGTCGCACGCAATGCCGCGCATTTCCTGGTCGAGGCACGCGGGCTGTCCGACGGCTTCAACCTGCTGGCGTGGCCGCTGGTGCGGGCGGCAGGTGGCGTGCTGCAGGACCTCGAGGGTGAAGACCTCGCGGCCCGCGCTTGGCGGCCGGATGCGATCGTCGACTATGTGCTGGCCGGCAACGAATGGCTCGCCGGGGACCTCGTCGCGCGGATGCGGCGCTTCGCCGGCAACGGCCGCGCGGCGCTCGAGGGCGTCATGGAGCGGGTTGAATGAGGCTACGGCCGGGCACCCGTGGCCGGCCCCGGCGTGGCCCATGCGGCACGCCGCCGGCCCCGGCCCGGTGTGCCGCGAGCGGACGCCGAGCGCGGGCCCCACTTGCCAGCGGCCGCGACTGTGACAGAATCGGCAGTCGACCCGGCGGCCGGGACTGGCGGCCGCCGGCCGGGTTCGGTTGCCAGGGCACCAGTGGGGGATGCGGATGAGTACCAACGAGGGCGAGACACCGGGATTCCTGCAGCTCGGGCCGCGGGTGACGTCGTCGATCGACTGGTCGATGATGGGCAAGCAGCACGGCTACCTGAGTGCCCCGTACTCGGCCAACGAGTCGGCCTGGGGTGCTGTGCGGGTGCCCATCACCGTCATCCGCAACGGCGAGGGGCCGAGCATCATGTTCACCGGCGGCAACCACGGTGACGAGTTCGAGGGACCGATCGCGCTGAAGAAGTTGGCGGCGGAGATCCAGGCCGAGGACATCCAGGGCACGGTCATCATGATCCCCTGCCTGAACCCGCCGGCCGTGATGCAGAACCTGCGCTGCTCGCCGCTCGACGGGGTCAACATGAATCGCGCCTTCCCCGGCCGGCGCACGGGCACGGTTACCGAGATGCTGTGCCACTACGTGTCGACCGTGCTGCTGCCGAAGGTCGAGGCCGTGATCGACATCCACTCCGGTGGCCGGACCCTCAACTTCGTGCCGTTCGCGGCCATGCACTACCTGAAGAACAAGGAGCAATTCGAGCGCACGCGGGCCGTTGTGGAGGCCTTCGACGCCCCCATCTCGCTGGTCATCGAGGAACTCGATACCGAGGGCATGATCGACGGGGTGGTGGAGGAGACGGGCAAGGTGTTCATGTTCACCGAGCTCGCCGGTGGCGGCAGTGCCTCGCCGGAGACGGTCGGCATCGCCGAGCAGGGTGTGCGCAACGTGATGCACCACTACGGGATCCTGCAGGGCAAGCCATCGCGCCGCGAGGACCGCGGGCTGCCGCCCGCGCGCATCATGGCGACCCCGGACACCTACGCCTACACCGTCGCCGACGAGTCCGGCCTGTTCGAGTGCCTGCTCGATCTCGGTGACGAGGTGGAGGAGGGGCAGCTGGTTGCCCGCATTCACTCGATCGAGAAGACCGGGCTGCGGCCCGGTCTGTACTACGCCCACCGTGCCGGCACGCTGATCGGCAGGCACTTTCCCGGCCTCGCCCGGCCCGGCGACTGCCTGGCCGTGATCGGCGTCGAGCAGGAACGGCTGGAATAGCCCGGCCGCAATCCGCCGGTTGCCGGCGACGACGGCGCGTTCAGCCCCGCGGCGGCGCGGTCTCCTCCATCGACGGTCGGGCGGCGACATTGGCGTGCCAGTCGATCAGCTCGGGCTGGGCCCCGCGCCAGTCGTACTCCGGCAGGCGCAGGTCGAGGTAGCCGAGCGCGACCGCACAGGCGATGCGTCCCAGGTCGAAGCCCTGCGCCGGCAGGGCCGCCAGGGTCGCGCCCATGCCGTCCACGGCCCGCTCGATCTTCTCCCGCCAGCGCGCCATGCTCGGCGCCGACTGCTCGCCCCGCGGGCGCGCCCGCTCCATCACGGTCGCGACCGTGAGGTCGAGGATGCCGTCGGCCAGCGCCTGCGCACGCAGCACCGCCCAGCGGCCGTCACCCGGTTCCGGGATCAGTCGCGGTGCCGCGGGCAGCGAGTCGATGTACTCGCAGATCACGGGGCTGTCGTAGAGCGCCTCACCGTCGTCGCGCACCAGCACCGGGATCTTGCCCAAGCGGTTGTGCTCCAGCAGCTCGGCCGGGTCCTTGTGCGGGTTGACGAACACCTCCTCGATGCGCTCGCTCAGCCCCTTCTCGCGCACGCACACCCGGACCTTGCGTGCATAGGGCGATGTCGGTGAAACCAGCAGCTGCATGGCAATCCTCCCCGATGGATCAGGCCACGACCTCGTCGAGCACGATGCCGTGGACCGGCTGTGGCGAGGGTTCGGCGATCACATAGCCCTGGAAGCAATCGACCCCATGGTCGTACATGACCGCCAGCTCGCCCGCCCGCTCGATCTGGCTGGCGATCACGCGAATGCCCGCCGCGTGGGCCCGGGCCACGATCGCGTCGACCTGGGCGAAGCGCTCGGGTGCCCGATGGATGTTCCGGACCAGCGAGCGGTTGAGCTTGATGTAGTCGAGTTCGAGGTGCTGCAGGTAGTTCATCGAGATGTCGCTCACCTCGTAATGATCCATCGCGAACTGCAGCCGCATGCGCTTGATGTTGCGGTTCAGCGACTTGGTCCGCTGCAGCCGTGACAGGATCGTGTTCCTGTCGACCTCGATCACGAAGGATCCCGGGGGCAGTTCGGCATCGGCGACGGTTTGCACGATCTCGTCGATCACCACCGGGTCCACCAGGGAATGGGCCGAAAGATTGACGAAGAACCGCAGCGGTGGCCCATTGGCGGCTCGGGCATGATCCAGGTAGTGGCGCGCGTGCCGCATCGCCTCCCGGATCACCCAGCGGTCGATCGCGGGCATCAGGCCGTATCGACGTGCAGTCGGCAGGAACTCGTCCGGCATCAGGTAGCCGTCGCCGGAGCGGATGCGCAGGAAGATCTCGTGGCTCTCGTAGCCGTCGTCCTCGGCCGCGAGGATCGGCTGAAACAGCAGTTCCATGCGATCGTTGCGCAGGGCGTCGTCGACGATTCCAACCAGTTCCGAGAGATGGTCCCCGCTCTCCGGCTCGGTGAACTGCGAATCGTCGATGACCTGCTCCTCGTCGAGCCGCTGTCGCACCTTGAGGTACTGCTGCCGCAGGCGCAGGTGCTTGAATTCGCGACGGAGCGCGAAGTCGAGCTGCGCCGGGACATCCAGGTCGACGACATCCGCGGCCGCCATGCGGCCGGCGCGCACGAAGTGCTCGGGCTCGATTCCGTTGACCAGCAGCAGCAGTGGCGGTGGCGTCTCCAGCGTGGCAAGCAGGTCGGCCAGCTCCCGTTCCTGGGCGTCCGCCGCAGCGATGCGGTACAGCAGCAGATCCGTGCGACTGCGGAGCTGCGAGTTGCGCAGATGCGTCAGGTCACGCAGGTGCATGCAGCGGCCGGGGAATCGCGATTCCTCGAGCAATCGCTCGATCACCCGCCGGTCATCCGCGTGCTCGCTGACGACCACGACGCGGGCTTCGCCCGCGTCCACTTCCGGAATCGATTCCACGACCGGGAATCTCCGCGACGGGGTCCGCTCGCCCCGGAATCCAGTATGCGGGAACTGGCCGGTGCGTGCAGTCGCCGCCGGGCCGGCGGCGTTCAGCCGGCCCGGAGCAGGTCCGCCGCGTAGCCGGATGCGCAGGCACCGGTGACGGCCAGCGCAACGTAGAGCAGGAACACGCGCGGTCGCACCAGCGAGGCCACGGCGACCGCCGCATAGAGGCTGACGGCCGCGCCGGAGACCAGCAGTGCCAGTGCGGCGCCGAAGCCCATGCCGAGCTCGATCAGGCCGCGCACCAGTGGCAGGGCGGCGTAGCCGTCGAGGTACAGGGGCGCGCCGACGACCGCCGCCAGCGGCACCGCCAGCGCCGTCTCGGCGCCGAACAGACCCGCGATCCATTCCGCGGGCAGGTGACGCTGCAGCAGGATCTCCAGCACCAGCGCCAGCACCAGCCAGCGCAGGACCAGCCGCGTGCTGTCCCGGGCCTCTGCCCAGAAGCCGGTCACGCCCGCACTGCAGCCGGCCCTGGACAGGGCGTCGGCGCGCATCAGCCGGTGGCCGGGTCCGCCGAAGCCGGGCAGGGCGGCGGTGACGGCGCCCGCCAGCAGGCCGGTCCCGAACGCCGCCAGTGCCTTGGCAATGGCGAACGGCCAGCCGAGCACGCCGAGGGTCACGACCAGCATGCTCGGTCCCATCACCGGCGACGACAGCCAGAAGGCCATCACCGGCGGCAGGGGCAGGCCGCGCCGCAGCAGCGCCGCGATCAGGGGCAGCACGCCCAGCCCGCAGACCGGGGTCAGCGTGCCGGCGGTGCTGGCCAGCAGCACGGCGCGGGCGGGGCCCCCCTCGACCCAGGCCAGCACGCGATCGGCGACATTGCCCAGGGTCAGCGCGCCCGCCAGCAGCGCCGCCAGCGCGACCACCGGCAGCAGCGCCAGCAGCCCGCGGCCGAGTTCCCGCAGCAATGCCGGGTCCGGCTGCGGCCACAACGAGCCGAAGGCGACCAGCAACCCGGTCGCCAGCCAGGTCAGGGCCTCGCCGCCCGGCCACCCTTTCTGCCCGCCGCTCGCGTCCATGCCCGGATTGTCCGCATGGGCCTCTGATCGGTGAAATGGATTATTCTTATTCGATTGATGAGCTATTCGGGAGAGTCATCGATGCGACCGCGACTCGACTGGCTGGAGACCTTCCTGGCGATCGCCGACTGCGGCAGCCTGACCCGCGCCGGGACCCGGGTCGCGCGCAGCCAGTCGGCAGTGAGCCTGCAACTGCAACGGCTCGAGGAGGCGCTCGACTGTCGGCTGTTCGAGCGCGACACGCGCCACGTGCGGCTGACCGAGGCCGGCGAGCGGCTGCTGCCGCTGGCGCGACAGGCGCTCGAGGCGGCCGACGCCGCGGTCTTCGCCCTCAACCGGCCCCCGCGCCGCACGGTCCGCGTCGGCGTGCCGGAGGAGTACGCCGACCGGCTGGTGCCGGAGGTACTCGACATCGCGGGGCGCCACGACCCGGCGCTCGTGTTCGAGGTCGAGTGCGCGGCGTCCGGCGAACTCGAGCGCCGGGTCCGTCGACGGCGGCTGGATCTGGCGCTGGTGCTGGGCGAGGAGATCGACGGCAGCGGGCGCCCGGTCTGCAGCGACCCGGTGATCTGGCTCGAGGCCGAGGGGCGCGCGCCGTCGCGGCAGCGGCCGCTGCCGGTGGCGCTGTTCGACCACCAGTGCAGCTGGCGCAGCAAGGCGCTGGCCGCACTGGAGGACTCCGGCATCGACTACCGGGTCGCGTTCACGAGCGCCAGCGTGGCCGGCGTCCGCGCGGGGATCCGGGCGGGCTTCGCGGTCGGTGCGCTGGCACGCTCGACGGCGGGTCCCGGCCTGCAGGCGCTCGCGGCGAATTTCGGGCCGCCGGCACTGCCGCCGGCGGAGCTGGTGCTGATCGGTGGTGGCGTCGACGACGCCGACGCGGCGGCACTGGTCGAGCGGGTCCGCTCGGTGGTCTCTTCCTGATACCCGGCCGGGGCGCGGCGGGGCGCGCCGGTTCAGGCGGCGAGTGACTGGAAGGCGAAGATCACCCACATCAGGAACACGACCGCGGTCCCCGCCACGTAGACCGTGAACCGGTGCAGCACGCGGTTGTAGGTCAGGTGCACGCCGGCCTGCAGCACGCGCAGGCCGACGAACAGCCACGCCAGCCCGACCAGCAGCGGCGTGACCGCATCGGTCGCCGCCAGCAGCGCGCACAGGGCATAGAACAGTACCGGTACCTCGAACAGGTTGCGGAAGTGATCCGAGGCCCGTGTATCCTGCAGGACCTCGGCGGCCTCGCGGCGGGTCGCCAGCCGTTGCGGCTGGATGCGGCGTCGGCGGACCTCGCCGATGCGTTCCCGGTAGAGTCGGATCCAGCTCACGAACGTCAGCGCGACCAGCGCAAAGGCGGGCAGGACAATGGCGTCGGGCGACATGCGGGCGGCTCCGATACGGCTTTCGGGCGCCATTCTAGCGCTGCCGTTCACGCCTCGGGCGCGACTGCGGGCCGCCGGCGCGGCGGGGGAGGGTGCTCATGCAGCGGCGGCGGCTGTTCGGATCGGGCGTGGTGGCGGTCGCGCCGATGCTGCCCGGGGTCGCGCCGTTCGGCATCGTCGCCGGCCTGACGGCGATCGGCTCGGGCCTGTCGGCCGCGCAGGCCATGGCGATGTCGGTGACCATCTTTGCCGGCGCCGCCCAGCTGGCGACCCTGCAGCTGATCGCCGAGCAGGCGCTGCCGGTCGTGATCCTGCTCACGGCCCTCACGATCAATCTGCGCTTCGCCATGTACAGCGCCTCGCTGGCGCCCCACCTGCAGCACCTCGGCACCCGCTGGCACCTGCCGCTGGCGTACTTGCTGGTGGACCAGAACTACGCGCTGTCGATCCACCGCTTCCGCCACGGCGGTGAAGACTGGCGTGCTTGGGGCCACTGGTACTACCTCGGGGCCGGTGCCGCGCTGTGGGTGACCTGGCAGAGCGCGACCGCAGTCGGCGTCTTCATGGCCGCCCGGGTGCCGGCGGACTGGTCGCTCGACTTCGCGATCCCGCTGGTGTTCATGGTGCTGCTGGTTCCAGCGCTGCAGACCCGGCCCCATGTCGTGGCGGCCCTGACCGGCGGCGGCGTGGCGACGCTCGCCGCCGACCTGCCGCTGCATCTCGGCATCGTCACCGGCGCATTC
>JAWWAE010000024.1:0-20202 GCA_033721835.1 Halofilum sp. (in: g-proteobacteria)
ACGGCCTGGGTGTTGCCGACCTCGACATTGGTCCGCAGGTCCTTGATCCGCGACTGGTCCAGCACGTAGGAGCGGATCTGGCTGCCCCAGCCGATGTCGGTCTTGGTGTCCTCCACCGACTGCTGCTGGGCCCGGCGCTGCTGCATCTCCAGCTCGTAGAGCTTGGCCCGCAGCTGGTTCATTGCCGTGGCGCGGTTCTTGTGCTGCGAGCGGTCGTTCTGGCACTGGACCACGATCCCGGTCGGCTGGTGGGTGATCCGCACGGCCGACTCGGTGGTGTTGACGTGCTGGCCGCCCGCGCCGCTGGCGCGGTAGACGTCGATCCGCAGCTCGCTGGGGTCGATCTCGATCTCGAACGAGTCGTCGATCTCGGGCGAGACGAACACGGCGGCGAACGACGTGTGGCGGCGATTGCCGGAGTCGAACGGCGATTTGCGCACCAGCCGGTGCACCCCGGTCTCGGTGCGCAGCCAGCCGAAGGCGTGGTCGCCGCGCACGTGGACCGTGGCGCTCTTGATGCCGGCCACCTCGCCTGCCGACACCTCGATCAGCTCGGTGTCGAAGCCGTGGTGCTCGGCCCAGCGCAGGTACATGCGCAGCAGCATCTCGGCCCAGTCCTGCGCCTCGGTGCCGCCGGAGCCGGCCTGGATGTCGAGGAAGGCGTTGTTGGCGTCGAGCTCGCCGGAGAACATGCGCCGGAACTCGAGCTTTGCCAGGCCCTGTTCCGCACGCTGCATGTCCTGCTCGATGCCAGCGATCGCCTCGGCGTCGTCCTCCTCGGCCGCCATCTCCAGCAGGTCGAGACCGTCGTCGAGCGTCGACTTGAGCTCGTCGAGGGTGTTCACGACCTCGACCAGGCGCGTGCGCTCGCGGTTCAGCTCCTGCGCGCGGTCGGGATCGTTCCAGACATCGGGCTGTTCCAGCTCGCGCTCTACCTCGGCGAGCCGTTCCGCCTTGCCGGGGTAGTCAAAGGTACCCCCTCAGGTCGTCGACGCGACCTCTCAGCTGCTCGATGTGCTGGCGCAGGGCGTTGGTCTCGGTCATCGCGAACGGGTCCCGGTCAAAGCGGGCAAGTGTACACGAGCCGTCGGCCGACACGCACCGGTCGGCCCGCGGGTTCTGACTCTCGCACAGGCGCAGAGAACGCACAGTGCGCAAGGGGCGACGGAGCGGCAATCCATGTGAATCTGCCTGGATACCAGCCACGACGGTTTGGCGTACAGCGTGTTGTCCCCATACCCGGCGACCTCTGCGCTCTCTGCGCCTCTGCGAGAGATCTTTCGAGTTCCACGCTCAACGGTCCGTCAGCGGCTCCATGTGCTCGACCACCAGCTGGGCGCTGCGGCGACCGCGAAACTCGTTCACGTCGAGCCGGTAGACCAGCCGTGCCCGGCGGCCGGGATCCGAGCGCAGCGATTCGTCGGCGAAGAAGGCGATGGCGTCGACGGGTGCCGCATCGCCATCGGTGGCGACCGACATCTTCAGGTGCCGCTCGCCGACCGTGCGGTGGTCACGGATCTCGAACTCGCCGTCGAACTGGGGCTCGGGGAAGCCGGCCCCCCAGGGCCCGGCCCGGCGCAGGGCCTCGGCGGTCTCGAGCGTGAGCTCGGCGGCAGCCAGTGGCCCGTCGGTCAGGATCTCCCGCCCCGGCACGCAGCCGCCGCAGGCGCGCTCGACCTCGGCGGCAAAGGCCGCGCGAAAGGCATCCAGCCGATCCGGCGGCAGGGTCAGCCCGGCGGCCATGGCGTGGCCGCCGAAGCGGCTGACCAGGCCCGGGTGCCGCGCGGCCACGGCCGCGACCACGTCGCGGATGTGCAGCCCGGGAATGGAGCGCAGCGATCCCTTGAGCGTGCCGTCCTCGGCCGTGGCGAGGATCGCGGTCGGCCGGTGCACGGCCTCGCGGATCCGGCCGGCGAGGATACCGATCACGCCCTGGTGCCAGCGCCCGTCGTGGAGCGTGATCGCGGGCGGCAGCTCGCCGTCGAACGGCAGCCGCTCGCGCAGTCGTTGCAGCTCCTGCTCGGCCTGGGTCTGCATCTCCGACTCGATCTCGCGCCGGCTGCGGTTGAGCGCGTCGAGACGGGCGGCGGCCGCACGGGCCGCGTCCGGGTCGTCGGCCAGCAGGGTCTCGATCCCCAGCGCCATGTCGGCCAGCCGCCCGGCCGCATTCAGCCGCGGCGCGATGGCATAGCCCAGGTCGCCGGCGCAGGCGCGCGCGGGGTCCCGGCCGGCCGCCTCCAGCAGCGCCCGTACCCCAGGGCTCGCGTGCCCGGCGCGGATGCGACGCAGGCCCTGTTCGACCAGGATGCGATTGTTGCGGTCCAGCGGCACCACGTCGGCGACCGTGCCCAGGGCCACCAGGTCCAGCAGCGCGGCCAGGTTGGGCGGCTCGTGCCCGGCGGCGGCGAAGTATCCGTCCTGCTCGAGCCGCGCCCGCAGCGCGATCAGCAGGTAGAACACCACGCCCACACCGGCGAGGTTCTTGCTGGCGAAGCCGCAGTCGGCGCGGTTCGGGTTCACGACCGCGGTCGCGGCCGGCAGCGAGGGGCCCGGCAGATGGTGATCGGTGACGATCGTGTCGATGCCGTGCCGGGCCGCCGCCTCGATGCCCGCGTGCGCCGAGACCCCGTTGTCGACGGTCAGGATCAGTCCCGGTTTGCGCTCGCGCGCGACCTCGACCAGCTCCGGCGTCAGGCCGTAGCCGAAGTCGAACCGGTTGGGGACCAGGTACTCGATCTCCGCCTGGCCCATCGAGCGCAGCGCTCGCAGTGCCAGGGCCGTGCTGGTGGCGCCGTCGGCATCGAAATCGCCGACCACCAGGATGCGCTCGCGGGCCCGCAGTGCCTGCGCGAGGCGCGCGCAGGCGGCGTCGAGATCGGCCAGTTCCGGCGCCAGCAGCCGTTGCAGTGCCGGGTCGAGCTGTGCGGGGTCGTCGATGCCGCGGGCGGCGAGCACGCGTGCCACCACCGGGTGGTGCCCCGGCAGCGGCTCGGCCTGCAACGGCCGACGGCGGATCAGCGGTCGTCGGTCGCTCACCCGGCCTCCAGCCAGTCGGTCCAGGGGCGGCGTCGACGCCAGGGGCGCCAGTGGCCGCGGCCGCGCAGGCGGTAGCGGCTGCCGCCGTCGACCGCGAGCTGGATCGACTCGAGGTGACCCTCTGCGAGCTGCCGCTGCGCCGGCGCCAGCCACTGCCCGGCGACCCGCTCCACGGCCTCCAGCCAGGCCCCGAAATCCCCGTGCACCAGGGGCTCCAGGGCCTCGGTCGTCACGATCAGGGTCTGCCCGGCGGCGGGTTCGCGCTCGTCCAGGGGGACCGCGAGCGGCTGCGCCGCGATCCCGGCCAGGCGGGCGAGCCCCAGCGTCAGCGGGTCGTCGGCGTGGACCATAGCGGGCACCGTCTCCAGCGGCTGCGGCGGCAGGCGACCGCCCCCCCAGGGCCAGACGCTGTTCACCGGCAGTGCGCCGCGGTGTTCGCGCTGGTCGTTGACCGCCGCGTCGTGCAGCAGCATCTGCGCCTCGTTCATCCAGTTGCGCCAGCGGCCGGCATCGTCACCTTGCGGCATGAACGCGTCGATGTTGCGCCCGGCCACGGCGTGTGGCGGGTACGTCTCGAGCCGCGGCTCGTCCTCTACGGCGATGTACCAGCGGCCCGGGGCCGGCGCCTCGAAGCGCAGGCCGTCGGCGGCGAAGTGCCCGTTCAGGCGCTCCACGAGCTGCCCGGCCTCGCCCGGCTCCAGCCGCAGTACGTAGTCGCCGAACAGGCGCGCGCTGTGGGTGTCGATGCGCAGGTGCACGGGATCGGCGCGCAGCCAGCCCGATTCGCCGACGTGGGCGGTATCGCCGTCGGCCTCACCGAACCGGCTCACCGCCGCCACGGGCAGTTCACGCCCGCCGACGCCGAAGGCACCGAACACGGCCGCCTCGAAGCGGCCCCGGTACACCTCCTCCAGCCGCTCCGACCGGCGCAGCAGGTCCTCCAGCGGGGGCACGGCGGCCTGGAGCGAACTCACCGCGTCCGGATCGGCCACCGGGCCGAGCAGGCCGGGTGCAAGCAGCAGCAGCCTTCGTTGCGATCGCGGCATTCGGGTCCCGCCGGGTGGAACGCATTGGACCGGCCGTGGTCACAGTGCTGACTTTCGGCCATCGACACTCCATGATAGCGAACGGTGCCGGCGCTCGGCATGCCTGTCTGCGTACACCGCGGCAACCGGGTGTCCCCGGCAGTTTCCGGCCGTGCCCGGCTACGCGCATGCGCCCCGTTTCAAACGGCGGAACCGACGCTACCGACAAGGGAGCCCCTCATGCGCGCCAGCAAGATCCTGATCCTCCTCGTGATCGCCGGCCTCATCGGTGCCTACTTCGCATTCGACCTCGGCCAGTACCTGAACCTGGCCTACTTCAAGTCGCAACAGGCGGCCATCGACGAGTTCTTCCAGGCCAATCCCTGGCTCACCGTCGGCATCTATGCCGCGATCTACATCGTGGTGACGGCGCTGTCGCTGCCGGGTGCGGCGGTGATGACCCTGGTCGGCGGCGCGATCTTCGGCCTGCTGCTCGGCACGATCATCGTCTCCTTCGCCTCGACCATCGGCGCGACGCTGGCCTTCCTGGTCGCACGCTTCCTGCTTCGGGACATGGTCCAGCGGCGCTTCGGCGACAGCCTCAGGTCGGTCAACGCGGGCGTGCGCCGCGACGGTGCGCTGTATCTGTTCATGCTGCGCCTGGTGCCGGCGTTCCCGTTCTTCGTCATCAACCTGGTGATGGCACTCACGCCGATTCGCACGCTGACCTTCTTCGTCGTCAGCCAGATCGGGATGCTCGCCGGGACCATCGTTTACGTGAACGCCGGTACCCAGCTCGCGCAGATCGAGTCGCTTGGCGGCATCCTCTCGCCCGAGCTGATCGGTGCGTTCGTTCTGCTCGGGATCTTTCCGTTCATCGCCCGCTTCATCGTGCGCCTGATCAAGCGGCGGCGGGCGCTGCGCGGCTGGGATAAGCCCGCCGCGTTCGACCGCAACCTGGTCGTGATCGGCGCCGGCTCCGCCGGCCTGGTCAGCGCCTACATCGCCGCCGCGGTCAAGGCCAGGGTCACACTGATCGAGAAGGACCGCATGGGCGGTGACTGCCTGAATACCGGTTGCGTGCCCTCCAAGGCGCTGATCCGCTCGGCAAGATTCCTCTCGCACGTGCGCCGCCACGAGGAGTTCGGCGTGCACACGGCCACCGCCGACTTCCGCTTTGCCGACGTGATGGAGCGGGTGCACGACGTCATCCGCAAGATCGAACCGCACGACTCGGTCGAGCGCTACCAGGGCCTGGGGGTCGAGGTGATCCAGGGCGAGGCCCGGATCACCGGCCCGTGGACCGTCGAGGTCAACGGCCGCACCCTCACCACCCGCCACATCGTGGTCGCGGCCGGCGCCAGACCGTTCGTGCCGCCAATCCCCGGCGTCGAGGACATCGACTACTACACCTCGGACACCATCTGGGGCCTGCGCGAGCAGCCCGGTCGGCTGCTCGTGCTCGGCGGCGGCCCGATCGGCTGCGAGCTGGCCCAGGCCTTTGCCCGCCTCGGCAGCCGCGTGACCCAGGTCGAGATGCTGCCGCGCATCATGGCGGTCGAGGACGAGGACATCGGCGCCTTCGTCAGCGAGCGGCTCGCGAGTGAGGGCGTGGACATCCGCACCGGCCACAAGGCGACCGCCTTCCGCCGCGAGGACGGTGAACAGGTGCTGCTCTGCGAGCATGGCGGCGAGGAAGTGCGGATCCCCTTCGACGCGGCGCTGATCGCGGTCGGTCGCAAGGCGCGCGTCGGGGACTATGGCCTCGACACGCTGGGCATCGGCCTGACGGAACGCGGCACGATCGACGTCGACGAGTACCTGCAGACGCGCATCCCGACCATTCATGCCTGCGGCGACTGCGTGGGGCCCTACCAGTTCACCCATGCCGCCGCGCACCAGGCCTGGCACGCGACCGTGAACTCGCTGTTCGGCGCCTTCAAGCGGTTCCGGGTCGATTACCGGGTGCTGCCGCACGCCACCTTCACCGATCCCGAGGTGGCCCGGGTCGGCCTGAGCGAGGACGAGGCACGACGGGAGCAGGTCGAGTACGAGGTCACGCGTTACGACATCTCCGATCTCGACCGCGCCATCGCAGAGGGCGAGGCCCACGGCGTCGTCAAGGTGCTGACCGTGCCCGGCAAGGACCGGATTCTCGGCGCCACCATCGTCGGCGAGCACGCCGGCGACCTGATCGCCGAGTTCGCGCTGGCGATGAAGAAGAAGGCCGGCCTGAACACCATCCTCGGCACGGTCCACGCCTACCCGACCCTGGCCGAGGCGAACAAGTTCGCGGCCGGCGAGTGGAAGCGCGCACATGCACCGGCCGGCATCCTCGCCCTGCTGCAGCGTTTTCACGGCTGGCTGCGGGGTACGGGCGACTCCGGCGGTGCGACCGCCGACGAGGCGAAGCCCTGATGCGCCTCGCGCCGGCAGGGCCGGCGTAACACCGAATCCACCGGCGCCGCGGGCTGGGCCCAACGGCCCAGTGGGCCGGTTGTGGGAGCGAGCCTGCTCGCGGCCAGCGATGGGCGAGCGCGGGACCGCGGGAGCCGACGCGCGTGGTGCGGGGTGGACGCGATCGACGGCGTCGCCGGATCCCCGGACCGGGCGCGCGCAGGCTCGCGCGCACGCGTTTCGTTGAGCGTTCGCCGGGGCTGCTAGACTCCCGCCGATGAGCACGGCCAGGTCCCCGCAATCCGCGCCACCGGCGGTCGCCGCCTGGATCGCCGGGCTGCGGTTCGACGACATACCGGCGGCGACCGTGGCGCGGGTGCAGGACCTGCTGCTGGACACCCTCGCGGTCGCGATCGGTGCCGCCAGGGTGCCGGCGAGCGCCATCGCCGCCGAGTTCGCCGGCGCCCAGTTCGGTCCCGGGCCCGCGGGGGCCGCGCGGCTGCCGTTCGACGGCCGCCCGGTGAGCCCGGCCGGCGCCGCCTGGGCGCTCGCCACCCGGATCGACAACCTGGATGCGCACGACGGCTACCAGCCGGCCAAGGGCCACGCGGGGGTGGCGCTGGTGGCCGCCCTGCTCGCCCTCGCCCAGCAGCAGGCGAACGCCGTGCACGGCCGCACGGCGCTGGCGGCGCTGGTCGCCGGCTACGAGATCGCCTGCCGCGCCGGCGCCGCGCTCCACGCCACCGCCGGCGACTACCACAGCTCCGGCGCCTGGAACGCGCTCGGCGTGGCCGCCCTCGGTTGCCGGCTGCGCGGGATCGAGGACCCGGAGCGGATCGAGGCGGCACTGGGGGCCGCCGAGTACCACGCCCCGCGGGCGCCGATGATGCGCGAGGTCGACGCCCCCTCGATGCTCCACGACAGTTCCGGCTGGGGGGCGCTGGCGGGCGTCACCGCGGTGGAGCTCGCGGCCGCCGGCTTCGAGGCCTCGCCCGCGGCGCTGCCGCACGATCCGAGTGTCGCGGCGCTGTGGAGCGATCTCGGCCGCGCCTGGCTGGTCGAGCGGCAGTACGTCAAGCCGCACCCGGTCTGCTTCTGGGCCCAGCCGGCGATCCGCGCCGCGCTCGCCCTGCGGGCGGCGCACGGGCTCGACCCGGCCTCGATCGGGCGCGTCCGCATCGACACCTTCCACGAGGCCAGCCGGCTGGCGGCGGGCGTGCCGGCGACCACCGCGCGCGCCCAGTACGCACTCGCCTTTCCCGTCGCCTGCGCCCTGCAACGTGGCCGCGTCGGTCCGGACGAGATCGCCGGCAGCGGGCTGGGCGATCCGGCGATCCATGCGCTCACCGCGCGCATCGAGGTCGCGGAGCGGCCCGAGTTCAGTGCCCGATTCCCCGAGCAGCGCCTGGCGGAGGTGTCGCTGCAGCTGGCCGACGGTCGCTCGCTCGCCTCCGGGACCTTCCAGCCGCGCGGCGTCCCGGACGACCCGCTCGACCGCGCCGCGATCGAGGACAAGCTCGGCGTCTACGCCGAGGGCCTGTGGCCGGCCGCGCGCCAGCGTGAACTGGTGAGGGCCGTGCAGTCGCTGCACGCGCCCGATGCCACGCTGGCACCGCTACTGAGACCCTGCCTCGGCGACGGGGCCTGAGGCGCCGACGGCGGCTACAGCTGGCGCAGGCTCGACAGCTCCTGCCGGGCCTCGGCCAGTTCCTGCGCGTTGAGCCGACGGTTGTGCTCGAGCCGGGTGCGCTCGGCCTCGGTCGCCGCATCGGCCCGGCCCTCGCGCTCGATGCGGTCGCCCACCCGCCGCGCCCGGTGATCGATCTCGGCCAGCGCCGACTCGAGCTCGCGGATGCGCTGTTCCAGCTCGGCGATGCGTTCGCGTCGTTCCTCGTCCATCGTCCGTGCTCCCGGCAACTGCGTATCCAATCGCTGCGCACGCGAATCCGACCGGAAGCGTACGCCTTTGCTACCGCAAGGGCGCACCTGGGGTCGTTCGCTTCGCCGTGCTACCTTGCGCGGCCTCGCCAACCGAACGGACCGCCGCCATGCTCGAACTGCTGACCGACCCGGCCGCCTGGGCCAGCCTGCTCACGCTGACCGCGCTCGAGATCGTCCTCGGTATCGACAACATCGTCTTCCTGAGCATTGTCTCCGGCCGGCTGCCGGAGCACCAGCAGGCCACGGCCCGCCGGCTGGGGCTGATCATGGCGCTGCTGGGCCGACTGCTGCTGCTCGCCGGCGTCGCCTGGATCATCGGCCTCACGGCACCGCTGTTCGAGGCCTTCGGCTTCGTCTTTTCCTGGCGCGACGCAATCTTGCTGGTGGGTGGCCTGTTCCTGCTCTACAAGGGCACCAGCGAGATGCACGAGATGGTGGATCCGGAGGACGAGGGCCGTGGGGGCCGCGCCAGCGCCACATTCACCGTGGTGGTGGTGCAGATCTTCCTGCTCGACCTGGTGTTCTCGGTCGATTCGGTGCTGACTGCCATCGGCATGACCGAGCACATCCCGATCATGGTGGTCGCGATGGTCATCGCCATCGGCGTGATGCTGCTCGCCGCGGAGCCGGTCGCCGATTTCGTCATGCGCCACCCGACGGTGAAGGCCCTGGCGCTGGCATTCCTGCTGCTGATCGGCGTGACCCTGGTGGCCGAGGCGCTGCACTTCCACATCCCGCGCGGCTACCTGTACTTCGCGATCGCCTTCTCGGGCGGCGTCGAGGCCTTCAATCTCTGGGTCATGCGCCGCCGCAAGCAGCGCCGCGCCGCGGCGGCGTAGGCCGCTGGCGCGGGTTGGAAAAGACGGAACCGCGAATGGACGCGAATGAACGCGAATAATGCGGCGCTGCCACTCGCAGCGTGTCGGAGCTGTCGCTGACAGGGTATACCGCCGGGAGGGATCAGGGATAACCAAAAAATGAACTAAAGATGGGTACACACCAAGGTGGGTGCGGTGTGTCACCTAAGGACCATTTTTCGTTCATTCCTAGTCCATTTTTTGGTTATGTCCTTGAGCCGTTCAGCGGCGATGGCCCGTCAGCGCAACTCTGACACGGCTCCGGTCGATGCGCGGCAGCATTCGCGTTCATTCGCGTTCATTCGCGGTTCCGATCCGACGGGGTAAACGCGCCGGCGGCCCGGGCAGGCGTCCGCGTCGGGAGCGGCCGTCAGGTACGGCGAAGGGAGGGAATTGGTCGGGGTGAGAGGATTTGAACCTCCGACCACCTGCACCCCATGCAGGTGCGCTACCAGGCTGCGCTACACCCCGAAAACCGTGCGAGAGGATAGCTGAACGGCCGCGGGCTGAAAAGCCGGCGGCCGGATCTCAACCCTTGAGGATGCGCAGCAGGCCCTCGAGCTCGCCGCGCAGCTGACGGACCACCTGCTGGCTCTGCGAGACGTCCTCGCGCGCGCTCTCGCCCGACAGCTGCTGGCGGGCGCCGCCGATGGTGAAGCCCTGCTCATACAGGAGGCTGCGGATCTGGCGGATCAGCATCACGTCGTGGCGCTGGTAATAGCGGCGGTTGCCGCGCCGCTTGACCGGCTTGAGGTCCGGGAACTCCTGTTCCCAATAGCGCAACACGTGCGGCTTGACCGCGCACAGTTCGCTGACCTCGCCGATCGTGAAATACCGCTTGTTCGGTATCGGCGCGAGTTCGCTGTTATTGCTGGGTTCCAGCATAGGCCTCGACCCGTGCCTTCAGTTTTTGTCCCGGCCGGAACGTGACCACCCGGCGGGCGGAGATGGGGATCTCCTCGCCGGTCTTCGGGTTACGCCCGGGCCGCTCGTTTTTCTGTCGCAGCACGAAATTGCCGAAGCCCGAGAGCTTGACGTCCTCGCCCCCTGCCAGAACATTGCGGATCTCTTCGAAGAAGAGTTCGACCAGTTCCTTGGCCTCACGCTTGTTGAGGCCGAGCTCCTCGAACAGCATCTCCGCCATCCGCGCCTTGGTGAGCGCCATTGCTACTCCCGCAACGTAGCCCCGTGCCGTTGTTCCAGCAGGTCGAGCACGACGCGCGTCACCCCCTCGACCTCGGACTCGGTAAGGGTGCGCGACAACCCCTGTAAAATCAAGCCCAAAGCGACACTTTTTCGACCGGAATCCACGCCCTTGCCGCGATATACGTCGAAAATGAATGCATCTTGCAGGTCTTCGCCGGCAGCCTGCCGGACGCTGCGCAACAGTTCCCCGGCCGGCAGGTCCGCGTCGACCACCAGCGCCAGATCGCGCCGGATCGAGGGGTAGCGCGAGACCGGCCGGTAGGCGGGCAACTCGACCTCGAGCAGGGGCCGCAGGGCCAGCTCGAACAGCACCGGCGCGATCCCGAGCTCGAGCTCGGCCTGCAGCCGCGGGTGCAGTACGCCGACCCAGCCGGCGGGTTGCCCGTCCAGGTTCACCCGCGCGCTCTGACCCGGGTGCAGGGCCGGGTGCTGCGCGGCGACGAACTCCAGCCGCTGCCTGGCGTCGCGCCCGACCAGTGCCTCGACATCGCCCTTGAGATCGAAGAAATCGGCAGCACGCTCCGGATTGCCCCATTGCTCCGGCAATACCGGCCCGGCCACGAGTCCGGCCACCACGTCCTGCTCCAGCCCGCTGCTGCGGTGCGGCTGGAAGCCGCGGCCGAGCTCGAAGATGCGCACCCGCTCCTGCTGGCGGGTGAGGTTGTGGCGCAGCGTCTGCAGCAGGCCCGGCCAGAGGCCGGTGCGCATGACGCTCATGTCGGAGGCGATCGGGTTGGTCAGCGGCAGCGGCTCGGTATCCGGGTCGATGCGCTGCTGCAGGGCGGGGTCGACGAAACTGTAGGTGATCACCTCGCGGTAGTCGCGGGCCACCAGCAGGTCGCGCAGGGCCTCGACGCTGCGGTGCGACTCCGTCTCGCCGGCCACGCGCGGGACCCGCGCGCCGTGGGTGCGCTGCACCCGGTTGTAGCCCCAGACCCGGGCCACCTCCTCGATCAGGTCGGCCTCGATCGACAGGTCGTAGCGCCAGCTCGGCGGGACCGCGGTCCAGCCCGATTCCACCGGCGTCACCGTGAGCCCGAGCCGGCGCAGGATCTCCTCGATCTCGCCGTCCGGGGGGCGATAACCGAGCAGGCGCTCGAGCCGGTTCCGCCGCAGCCCGATCGCCGGCCGCTGCGGCAGGGCGTCGCTCTCGCTGCTGTCGTGGGTCGGGCCGGGCTGGCCGCCACAGATCTGCAGGATCAGCCCGGTTGCGCGCTCCACCGCGACTGCCTGCAGCGCCGGATCGACCCCCCGCTCGAACCGGTGCGAGGAATCGGTGTGGCAGGCGTAGCGCCGCGCGCGGCCCGCCATCACCGCCGGCATGAAGCAGGCGCTCTCCAGGAACACGTCACGCGTGCCCTCGTCGACGGCAGTGGACTCGCCGCCCATGATCCCGGCGAGTGCGATCGGGCCGCTGGCGTCGGCGATGACCAGCGTGTCGTCGTCGAGGTCGACGCTGCGCCCGTCCAGCAGGGCCAGCCGCTCGCCCGGCCGCGACCAGCGCACGAACAGCCCCTCCTTGAGCCGGCGCAGGTCGAACGCATGCATCGGCTGGCCGAGCTCGAGCATGACGTAGTTGGTGACATCGACCACCGCCGACAGCGGCCGGATCCCCGCCCGCTGCAGGCGCTCGGCCATCCAGATCGGGGTCGCGGCACTGGTATCGACGTCGCGGAGCACCCGCCCGACGTAGCGCGGGCAGGCCTCGGGCTGCGCCAGCCAGACGGCGAAGGCGTCGTCACGGGTGGCGGGCACGGGCTCGATGGCGGGCACGTTCGGCTGCAGGCGCCAGGCCGCCGCCACCTCGCGGGCGATGCCGCGGATGGACAGGCAGTCGCCGCGGTTCGGCGTCAGCTCCAGCTCGATCACGGACTCGTCGAAGCCGCCATAGCGACGCAGGTCCTCGCCGAGTGGCGCATCCGCGGGCAGCTCCAGCAGGCCCTCGTGCTGGCGGGCGATGCCGAGATCGCGGGCCGAGCAGAGCATGCCGTCCGACTCCACGCCGCGCAGCGTCGCCTGGCGGATGCGGCCGCCCGGCAGGCTCGCCCCCACGCGCGCGAACGGCACCCGCAGCCCGGCCAGCGCGTTCGGGGCGGCACACACGACCCGGAATTCCTCGCTACCGTCGGACACGCGGCACACCTGCAGGCGGTCCGCCTGTGGATGGGCCTCGACGGCGACGATCTCGCCGATCACGACGTCACTGAACGTCGGCGCGGCACCCTCGACACCGTCGACCTCGAGGCCGAGCAGTGTCAGCCGCTCGCACAGCCCCTCGGTGTCGACCCGGGGATCGACCCATTCGCGCAACCATTTCTCGGGTACTCGCATGGTCCGATCCTTCAGCCGAACTGCTGCAGGAAACGCAGGTCGTTCTCGAAGAAGAGGCGCAGGTCGTTGACGCCGTAGCGCAGCATGGCCAGCCGCTCGACGCCGATACCGAAGGCGTAGCCCGTCCAGGCCTCGGGGTCGACCCCGACCGCCTCGAACACGGCCGGGTGCACCATGCCGCAGCCCAGGATCTCGAGCCAGCCGCTCTGCCCGCAGACGCGGCAGCCCTTGCCGTTGCAGATCACGCACTCGATGTCGACCTCGGCCGACGGTTCCGTGAACGGGAAGTACGAGGGGCGGAAGCGGATGGCCAGATCATCGCGCTCGAAGAACCGTTGCAGGAACTCCTCGAGGTGCCCCATCAGGTCGCTGAAGGCGACACCGCGGTCGACCAGCAGGCCCTCCACCTGGTGGAACATGGGCGTGTGCGTGAGATCGGAATCGCAGCGGTAGACGCGGCCCGCCGCAATGATCCGCAAAGGCGGGCCCTGCTCTTGCATCACCCGGATCTGGACCGGCGAGGTATGGGTGCGCAGCAGGTGCCCGTCAGCGAAGTAGAAGGTGTCGTGCATCGCCCGCGCCGGATGATCGGGCGGGATGTTGAGCGCCTCGAAGTTGTGGTGGTCGTCCTCGACCTCGGGCCCCTCGGCGCTGGTGAAGCCGAGCTGGCCGAGCAGGCGCTCGATGCGCCGGATGGTGCGGGTGACCGGGTGCAGCGAACCGGTGCCGAAGCCGCGCCCGGGGAGCGTGACGTCAATCGCCTCGCGCTCGAGGCGGGCATTGAGCTCGGCCTCCGCCAGTTCCCGCCGGCGGGCGTCGAGCCGATCGCTGAGTCGCTGCTTGGCCCGGTTGATGGCCTCGCCGCGCGCCGGCCGTTCCTCCGCCGGCAGCTGTCCGAGCGATTTCAGCTCGGCCGTCAGGATGCCCTTCTTGCCCAGGTACGCCACGCGCACCCGGTCCAGGGCCTCCAGGTCGGCTGCGGCGTCGATCGCTGCCTCGGCTGCCGCGATGCGTTCGTCCAGATCCTGGGTCACGTTCGCCTCGGTTCCCGCAGTGGACGCGCCGTACCCGGGGCGGCCTCGGCTGCCGCCCCCGGGCGCGGCACGGTCAACCGTCGAGCTGCGCCTTGGCCTTCTCGGCCAGCGCGCCGAAGGCGGTCTTGTCATGCACCGCCAGGTCGGCCAGGACCTTGCGGTCCACCTCGATCTCGGCCTGCTTCAGGCCGTTGATCATGCGGCTGTAGGACAGCCCGAACTCGCGGGCCGCGGCATTGATGCGCGCGATCCACAACCGCCGGAACTGGCGCTTGCGCTGGCGCCGGTCGCGGTAGGCGTACTGACCCGCCTTGGTCACCGCCTGGGTGGCGGCGCGGTAGGTCTTGCGCCGGGCGCCGTAATAGCCCTTGGCCTTGTCCAGGACCTTCTTGTGACGGGCATGGGCCGTCACGCCCCTCTTCACTCGTGCCATCGTCGTCTCCCTTTCAGCTGTACGGCAGCAGACGGCGCACCGCGGGGGTGTCCACGTCTTCGACAATGTCACGCTGGCGCAGCTTGCGCTTGCGCTTGGCGCCCTTCTTCGTGAGGATGTGGCGCAGGTGTGACTGCTTGTGGCGGAAGCGGCCGCTCGCCGTGCGCGAGAAGCGCTTGGCGGCACCGCGGTTGGTCTTCATCTTCGGCATTGCTTCTGCTCCCGTTGGCTCTTCGGAGTTCGCCCCGGCCGGGTCGGAGAGTCACGCCGGCTCGGGGGTGGGCGCCGCGGCGCCCCTGGTCGCGAATGGCGGGCGCGTGTTGCGCCAAAAACTCGCGTAATCAGGCATTTAAAATGCCTTCCTCATAAACTGCAAGAATCCTCTGCGGCGGCCCGGTGGCCGCCCACGATCAATGCTTGCGGGGGGCCAGCACCATGATCATCTGCCGCCCTTCCATGCGCGGGAACTGCTCCACCGCCGCGATCTCGGACAGGTCTTCCTCGACCCGCTTCAGCAGCCGTGCACCCAGGTCACGGTGGGCCATCTCCCGACCGCGAAACCGCAACGTGACCTTGGCCTTGTCGCCCTGCTCCAGGAACTTGGTCAGGTTGCGCAACTTGACCTGGTAGTCCCCCTCCTCGGTGCCCGGACGGAACTTGACCTCCTTGAGCTGGATCTGGCGGGTCTTCTTGCGCGCGGCGTTCTTCTTCTTGCTCTGCTCGAAGCGGAACTTGCCGTAGTCCATGATGCGGCAGACCGGCGGATCCGCCGTCGGTACCACCTCGACCAGGTCGAGCCCCGCCTCCTCGGCCGTGCCGAGGGCCTCCTCCAGAGGAACGATCCCGATCTGCTCGCCGTCCGGGTCGATCAGGCGGACCTGGCTGGCGTCGATCTCCGCGTTCTTCCGGTTCTTCTTCTCCTGAGCGATTTACGGCCCCTCCACAACGAAACGGCCGCGGCTGGCGTCCTCCTCGACCAGGCCGGCCACCAGCTCCTCGAGGGAGCGGCTGCCGAGATCCCGGCCGTCACGGGTACGCACGGCCACGGCCCCAGATTCCAGCTCGCGCTCGCCGATGACGAGCATGTACGGTATGCGCTGGAGCGTGTGCTGGCGGATTTTATAGCCGATCTTCTCGTTCCTCAAGTCGGCAAGCGCCCGAATTCCCTGTTTTTTCAGGCTTTCGACCACCTCCCGGACCCGTCCCGCCTGGGCGTCGGTGATGTTCAGCACCACCGCCTGCACCGGCGCCAGCCACAGCGGCAGTCGGCCCTCCGTGTGCTCGATCAGGATGCCGATGAAGCGCTCCATCGAGCCGAGGATGGCCCGGTGGATCATCACCGGGACCCGGCGCTCGCCGTGCTCGTCCACGTACTGGGCGTCCAGCCGCCCGGGCATCGAGAAGTCGACCTGGATGGTGCCGCACTGCCAGCGGCGCTCCAGGCAGTCGCGCAGGACGAACTCGATCTTGGGCCCGTAGAAGGCGCCCTCGCCCGGCTGCAGCCGCCACTCGAGCCCGTAGGCGTTCAGCGCCTGCTCCAGCGCCGCCTCGCCCTTGTCCCAGGCCTCGTCGGAGCCGACCCGTTCCTCGGGCCGGGTGGACAGGGCGATGTCGATGTCGTCGAAGCCGAAGTCCGAATAGACCTGGAGGGTCATCTCGATCAGCTCCGCGATCTCGTGCTGCAGCTGATCCTCGGTGCAGAACACATGCGCATCGTCCTGGGTGAAGCGCCGCGCGCGCATCAGCCCGTGCAGCGTGCCGGACGGCTCGTAGCGGTGGACGATGCCGAACTCCGCCAGCTTCAGTGGCAGGTCGCGGTAGCTCTTCAGGCCCTGGTTGAACAGCTGCACATGGCCCGGGCAGTTCATCGGCTTGATGGCGTAGTCGTGCTCGTCAGCCTGGGTGAAGAACATGCCCTCGCGGAACTTCGACCAGTGACCCGACCGCTCCCACAGGCTGCGGTCGAGGATCTGCGGGGTGTGTACCTCCTGGTAGCCGTACTCGCGCTGGCGCGCGCGCATGTAGTCCTCGATCACGCGGTACAGTTGCCAGCCGCCCTCGTGCCAGAACACCATGCCCGGCGCATCGTCCTGGAAGTGGAACAGGTCGAGCTGGCGGCCCAGCTTGCGGTGGTCGCGCTTGGCCGCTTCCTCGAGCCGATGCAGGTAGGCCTTGAGCTGTTTCTTGTCCGGCCAGGCGGTGCCGTAGATGCGCTGCAGCATTTCGTTGTTCGAGTCGCCACGCCAGTAGGCCCCGGCCACCTTCATCAGCTTGAAGGCACCCAGGTGGCCGGTGCTGGGCACGTGCGGGCCGCGGCACAGGTCGATGAAATCGTCCTGGCGATAGAGCGAGATCTGCTCGTTCTGCGGGATGTCGCGGATGATCTCGGCCTTGTAGTCCTCGCCGAGCTCGCGGAAGAACCGCACCGCCTCGTCGCGCTCCATCACCGAGCGCTCGATCGGGTGATCGGCCTTCGCGAGCTCCGTCATGCGCTGTTCGATGGCCTCGAGGTCCTCGGGCGTGAACGGGCGCTCGTAGGCGAAGTCGTAGTAGAAACCGTCCTCGATCACCGGCCCGATGGTGACCTGCGCGTCCGGGTACAACTGCTTGACCGCCTGCGCCATCAGGTGCGCGGTCGAGTGACGGATCATGTGCAGCCCGTCCTCGTCCCGCGGCGTGACGATGGCCAGCTCGGCGTCGTCCTCGATGATGTGGTCGGTATCGACCAGGCGGCCGTCGACGCGACCGCCCACTGCCGCCTTTGCCAGGCCCGGTCCGATGTCGGCGGCGACGTCCGCCACGGTCACGGGATGGTCGAAGCGACGGCGGCTGCCGTCAGGCAGGGTGATCTCGGGCATCGGTCCTCCGTTTCAGTGGTGGCCCCCACGAAAGGCCACGTGAAAAGGCCAGCGCGCGGCTGGCCGGAAATGCTTGGTAGGCGCGATTGGATTCGAACCAACGACCCCCACCATGTCAAGGTGGTGCTCTAACCAGCTGAGCTACGCGCCTGGCGAGGGCGGCAAGTCTATAGAAGCCCGGTGAGCGCAGTCAACGACCGGCGTCCTGCCCACTGGGGCTGCGGCCAAGCCGACCGGTGGGCCCGGCCGGATGTCGCGCCGGTGCGCCCGTGCGTACACTGGATGCCTGACCCAACGGTCGAACCGGGCATGGAGTGGCGACAGTGAACGAGGCTGCGCAGAGGCCGCGCAAGGGCACGGGACGCACGCTGCTGCTCGCCTGTGGCGCGCTCGCGCGCGAGGTGATCGAGTTCGTCGAGCGCAACGGCTGGGACTGCTTCACGGTCGAGTGCCTGCCGGCGAGGCTGCACTGGCAGCCGGCGCTGATCGCACCGGCGGTGCGCGACAAGATCCGTGCGGCGCGCCACCGGTTCGATCGCATCTACGTGCTCTACGGCGACTGCGGGACCGCCGGTGAGCTCGACCGGGTGCTGGCCGCGGAAGGGGTCGAGCGCATCCCGGGCCCGCACTGCTTCTCCTTCTTCGCCGGCAATGCCGACCATGCCCGCGAGGCCGCCGACGAGGGCGCGACCACCTTCTGGCTGACCGACTTCTTCGTGCGCCACTTCGACCGCTTCGTCTGGGAGGGTCTCGGCATCGACCGGCATCCGGAGCTGCGCGAGCTGTATTTCGGCAACTACGAGAAGGCAGTCTACCTCGCCCAGACCGACGATCCGGCACTGCGGGCCCGGGCCGAGGAATGCGCACGGCGGCTCGGGCTCGAATACGAGCACCGTTTCGTCGGCTACGGTGACTTCGGCCGTCACATCGCCATCGTGGCGGACGCCGCCCCGCCCGGCGCGGCGACGCCGCGGCTGCGGCAGCCGACCGGCAGCGGGACTGCCGACGAATGAACACGGGTCGCCGGCAGGGTACGGTCGCCGTGCTGGTGGCCGGCGCCGCGATGCTCGGCCTGAGCATGGGGCTGCGCCAGACCTACGGCCTGTTCCTCGAGCCGATCACCGGCGAGATCGCCATCAGTCACGCGGGCTTCGGCCTCGCGATCGCGGCGCAGAACCTGATCTGGGGCCTGCTGACGCCGCTCTGCGGCATGCTCGGCGACCGCTACGGCACCGGCCGCGTCCTTGCCGGCGGCGGCCTGCTGTACGTGCTGGGTCTGCTGCTCATGGCCGCGGCCGAGACCCCGCTGGGGATCCATCTCGGCGCCGGCCTGCTGACCGGGATCGCCGTCTCCGCGACCGGGTTCCCGCTCGTGCTCGGCGCGGTCGCCCGCCATGCGCCGGAGGGCCGCCGCAGCACCTGGCTCGGGCTGGCGGCGGCCGGCGGCTCGCTCGGCCAGTTCCTGCTGCTGCCTGCCACCCAGGGGCTGATCGCGGGCTTCGGCTGGTCATCGGCGTTGCTGGCCCTGGCCGGGCTGGCCGCCGCCATGCTGCTGCTGGCCGCCCCCCTGCGCGGCCGCCCGGCGGCAGCCACCGGCTTCGAGCAGAGCCTGGGCGAGGCGTTCACCGAGGCCCGGCGGCACCGGGGCTTTCTGCTGCTGACCACCGGCTTCTTCGTCTGCGGCTTCCACGTCGCCTTCGTCGCCACCCACCTGCCCGCCTACGTCGGCAGCCAGGGGCTGTCGGCCTGGGTCGGCGCGACCGCGCTCGGCGTGATCGGCTTCTTCAACATCATCGGCACCTTCGGCGCCGGCTGGCTCGGCGAGCGCTATCGCAAGAAGCACCTGCTGGCCGGCATGTACCTCGGGCGCGCGGGGGTGATCGGACTGATGCTGCTGCTGCCGATGAGCGAGGCCACGATCTGGTTCTTCGCGATCGCGTTCGGCCTGCTGTGGCTGGGCACGGTGCCGCTGACCAGTGCGCTGGTGGGCCAGATCTTCGGCCCGCGCTACCTGTCGACGCTGTTCGGCATCGTCATGCTCAGCCACCAGCTGGGCGCCTTCTGCGGCGCCTGGCTGGGCGGCATCAGCTTCGACCTGACCGGCTCCTACCAGGCCGTGTGGCTGGCCGCGATCGGGCTAGGCCTGGCCGCCGCCGCGCTGCACTGGCCCATTCCCGACCAGCCGCTGGTGCGGGCGGCCAGGGCCGAGACGGTCTGAATTCCGAGGCCTACGAGCGACACGGCGCGCTTTGCCATCGGCAGCACCGAGCGGAGAAGCCACCGAAAACACCGAACAGCACCGAATACACCGAAGATTCACAGGAATTTAGTAGTCGACCACCCTGCACCGACGTCCAGGAAGATCGTAGGACGGCTTTTGCCGCAGGCAACAGCCGGCAGTCAAGCGGGAACGATGTCCGCCTGAAGCCGGACCCACAGTCGTTGCTGCAGAGCTCGTCGAAGCATGTGGGTCAGGCGTCAGCCTGACGGGCCTGATGCCGGTTGGCTCGCTTGGCTCGCAAGCCGGCCTACGACGCGCGAACCGGTGTGGGATCGAACCGAGCGTACGGCCAATTCGGCCTCGCGCCAGTGTTCTGCTTCCGTCCTTATTCGGTGTATTCGGTGCCCTTCGGTGTTTTCGGTGGTTCCCCAGCCACCCGCCTCGATCGCGGTACTACACCAGCAGGGCCGTCCCGTACATGATGCCGACCCCGGTAAGGAAGCCGGCGAGCGGATTCCAGGCGGCCCAGCGGCCGGCGGTGGTGCGCCGCAGCAGGTCCCCGACCTCGAACAGGACCTGGGCGATCGCGCCGGCCCCGATGGCGAGACACAGCGCCGTCCAGTGCGGCAACGCCGCGCGCACGCCGATCCACAGCCCGAACACGGCCGGCAGGCCCGCGAGCAGCAGCAGCCCGAGGAAGGCGAGCCAGCGCACCCGCTCGCGCGCCAGCGGCGTGACGATGCCAATGCCCTCGGTGACGTTGTGCAGCGTGAACCCGAGCACCAGGAAGGTCCCGAGCGCGACCTCGCCGGCGGCGACCGCGCCGCCGATCGCCAGGCCCTCGCCCAGGTTGTGCACGCCGA
>JAWWAE010000025.1:0-18880 GCA_033721835.1 Halofilum sp. (in: g-proteobacteria)
ACCAACCGGAAGTGTTCCCGCCGGAAAGGCCCTTCCCGCATGTGCCCTCGCGCCTTTGCCGCGCCGAGCATCGCAGCGGCGGGCGGAGAAGGCCCGACGGGGAGCCCGCCAGGGATGGCGGGCCCGCGCCCGGAGCGAGAAGTGAGGGCAGCCGGGTTCGGGCGACGCCCGAACCCGGCCGCGGCAACCAGCGCAAGGCTTCTTTGGGTACTTTCTTGGCACCAAGAAAGTACCTCGCTCCGCGTCAGCGGAGCGAAACCCAGAGGCCGCATTCGACGTTGCGCTTGCCGGGATGCTCGGAAAGGCGTTACCCGCACGAATCTGTCCGGCTGAAGCCGGACCCACAAACCGTCGGGGCAACGCGTTGCTCGCGGCGGGCTGTCGGACTGAAGTCCGACCTACGGACCTCGATGTGCCATGTGCGCGCCGGGCGGCGGTGGGTGCCGCCTTAGCCCGGCTCGCGTTCGAGCAGTTCGGCCAGTTCCTCGGCGCTGGCCCGGGCCATCGGTCGGCCGTCGACCGGTGAGCGCGGGGCCTCGCGGGGCGCCGCCTCCGGGAACACGATCAGCCGCACCGGCTGGCCGTCCGGGTGGATGCGGTACATCGGCAGCTCGAACAACCGGTCGCCACCGAAGCGCCCCTCCCATGCGTCCAGCGTCCAGGGGATGTGGCGATCGTAGAGGAAGCTTGCCACCCGCTCCGGCGGGTCGGCGAACAGGTGCAGGCTGATCTCGGTCGCGGCCGCGGCGGTGCCGCGCAGGACCGCCCCGGTGAGACGCGGCCGGAACTGCAGCAGCAGCTGCATGACCTCGAGCGCGATGCGCCGCTTCTGCGCGAGCCAGCGCGGCTGCTCGTCGGCCTGGAACAGCGCCTGGTAGTTCCGCAGCTCCGCCTCGATCTCGTCGTTGCGGGGCAGGCCGTTGCGGCCGCGCACGCCCAGGTCGGCCGCGGCCCGGGCCTTGGCCTCGCCGAAGTCGTGGATGTCGTCCTCGGCCATCAGCCGGGCGGCGACCTGCGCCACCTCGGTGCGCACGGCCGCGCCACTCGACGTGGGCGCGGTCGCCTGCGATCGCTGTCGTCTGCGTGCCATGGACTTCCGCCTCCTGCGGCCGGGCGCGCGCCAGCGCTTGCCGGGCCGCTGGCCGCGATCAGAACAGTGAGCCGCCGCCGTTGTCGAGGCCGTCGTCGTCGCCGTTGCCCTCGTCACCGTTCGCCGGCGGCTCGGGGGCGTTCTCGCTGCGAAAGATCTCGAACACGGCGTTGTTGGTCCCGGGCCCGGCATACTCGCCCGTCTCCGGATCGATGCGCACGGTCACCATCCCCGCCGGCAGGTCGGGCCAACGCTCCGGCACGCCATCCAGGGCCACCTGCATGAAGTCGATCCAGATCGGCAGGGCGGCGCGGGCGCCGGTCTCCTTCGGGCCGAGCGACTCGAGCTCGTCGTAGCCGACCCACGCGGACGCCACGAGACCCGTGCCGAACCCGGAGAACCAGGCATCGAGCTGGTCGTCGGTGGTTCCGGTCTTGCCCCCGAGGTCGTCGCGCTCGAGCACGCGGGTGCGGCGGCCCGTGCCGCGGCGGGCCACGTCGCGCAGGAAACTGCGCACGATGTAGGCATTGCGCGGCTCGATCACCTGCTCGGCGAAGCGCGGCTCGAGCTCCGGCAGGGCCTCCTCCTGTTCGCCTCCCGCCTCCGGGCCGGCCGCGGTGTCCTCGCCGCTCGCGCCCGCCGCGCCCTCGTCGGCCTCTTCCGCACCGGCTGCCTCCGCGGCCGACTGCTCCCCTTCCGCCTGCGACTCCTCCTCGGCCCGCTTCCGCTCGAGCTCCTGCCGCAGCTCGCAGGGTTCGGGGCAGGCCCGCAGCGGATTGGCCCGGTGCAGCACCTGGCCGCTGCCGTCCTCGATGCGCTCGATCAGGTAGGGCTCGATCAGGAAGCCGCCGTTGGCGAGCACGGCATAGCCGCGGGCGATCTGCATCGGCGTCAGCGCCGCGCTGCCGAGCGCCAGCGTGAGGTCGGCCGGCAGCTGCTCGCGCGGAAAGCCGAAACGCTGGACGTAGCGGATCGCGTACGGGATCCCGATATCGAGCAGCACCCGGATGGACACGAGGTTGCGCGAGTACACCAGCCCCTCGCGCAACCGGGTCGGCCCGAACACCCGGCCGCTGTAGTTCTCCGGCCGCCAGGTGTCCTCCAGCGCCGGGTCGTCGAACACGATCGGGGCGTCGTTGACCAGTGTCGCCGGCGTGTAACCCTTGCCCAGAGCGGCGGAATAGATGAACGGCTTGAAGTTGGAACCGGGCTGGCGGCGGGCCTGTGTCGCCCGGTTGAAACTGCTGCGCTCGAAGGAGAAACCGCCGGTGAGGGCGCGGATCGCACCGGTGTCGGGATCCAGCGCGACGAAGGCGCCCTCGACCCGCGGCAGCTGCACCAGCTCCAGGCCGGCATCGGGCCCGGCGACGTGGACGACGTCGCCGACCGCCAGCACGTCGGCCGCGGTCTTCGGCGCCGCTGCCTCGTCGGGCTCCTGCGTCTCCTCCTCGTCCTCGGGCAGGGCCCACTCGAGCCCGGAGAACGGCAGCGGGTCGAGCCGGCCGCCGCGGCGATAGACCAGGGTCTCGGCCGGCGCCTCGCCCTCCTCGCCGGCCGACGTCGCATCCGCCTCCGCGTCCCCGTCCCCGGCGTCGGGGGCCTGCTCGGAGACGGAGATCACGATGGCCGGTTCCAGGCCCGAGAATGCCGGGTACTGCTCGAGCCGGTCGTCGAGCTGGATCAGCCCCAGCGGCTCGTCCGCATCCGGCTCCGAGGTGTCCTCGACGAAGCCGCCGAAGACGTCCTGGTCGACCGAGCCCAGTCCCTCGATCCGCTGCTCCAGGTCCGCCGCCTCGGGCAGCCGCTCGGGGTCGATCCGCGCCACCGGGCCGCGATAGCCCTGGCGCTCCTCGTAGGCCAGCAGTCCGGTGCGCAGGGCGTCGTTGGCCGCCTTCTGTTCGCCGGCGACCACCGTGGTGTAGACGCTGTAGCCGCCGGTGTAGACGTCGTCACCGAAGCGGTCCAGGGCATCGAGCCGCGCCATCTCGCCGACATAGGGTGCGTTCACCGCGAGCGGCGAGCCGTGGGTGGCCGCGGTCACCTGCGCGAGGCGCGCCGTCTCGTAGATGCGCTCGTCGATCATGTCCAGTTCGCGCATGCGCCGCAGTACGTAGTTGCGTCGCTGCAGCGCCCGGGTGGGGTTGCTGACCGGGTTGTAGCGCGAGGGGGCCTTGGGCAGCCCGGCAATCATCGCCGCCTCCGGCAGTGTCAGCTCGGCCACCTCCTTGCCGTAGTAGACCTGCGCGGCGGCGCCCACGCCGTAGGCGCGTTGGCCGAGGTAGATCTTGTTCAGGTACAGCTCGAGGATCTGCTGCTTGTCCAACTCGCGCTCGATCTTCAGCGCCAGCAGGATCTCGTTGAGCTTGCGCAGGTAGGTCTTCTCGCGCGAGAGGAAGAAGTTCCGCGCCACCTGCATGGTGATCGTGCTGCCGCCCTGGCCCTTCTCGCCGGTGAGCACCAGGTTCACGGCCGCCCGCGTGAGGCCCATCCAGTCGACGCCCGGATGCTCGTAGAAACGGTCGTCCTCGGCGGCAATGAAGGCGTTGCTGAGCTGTTCGGGGATCTGGTCGAGGGCCAGTGGCAACCGCCGCTTGGTGCCGTACACGGCCAGCAGCTCGCCATCCCGAGAGTAGACGCGCAGCGGTTCCTGCAACTGCACGTCGCGCAGCTGGTCGATTTCGGGCAGGCTGGGCGCGAGATACAGATAGAGCCCGCCGGCCAGCAGCGCGAGCGCGGTCAGGCCGGCGATGGCGGTGGCCAGCAACCATTTCAGGACGCGCAGGGCGCGGGACGGGCGTGCGGGCATGGATTCTCGATCAAGTCGGGCGTCGGCACCGGGGGCGGCCGGGCGGCGAGTATAAAGGAAGGTCGGAACCGGGGGCCACGACCGCTTGCCGAAACGCGGCCCCCGCCGCCGGTTCGGCCACGCCGCCCGGAACAAGCACGAATCTTGCTTTGTTTCCCGCAACCGGCGCCGATCGGGATCGGCGGCGGCGGAGTTCGGCCGGGGCCGCCGGCCGCTTCCCGGCCGTGAAGCGGGTCACATTCCCGTTAATGTAGTATTTTGAGAAAGTTGCGGCTATTCTTTAAACCAGATTACCATCAATCTCAGCGGACGGACGCTGGACACCGGACAACCTCGTGTTCCTGCTCAAGCCCAAGCAGCCGCCGATCCTCGGCGTCGATATCAGTTCGACCTCGGTCAAGCTGCTCGAACTCAGTCGCACCGGCCGTGGCTTCAAGGTCGAGTCCCATGCAGTCGAGCCGCTGCCGCAGGAGGCGGTGAGCGAGAAGGCGATCCAGGACATCGACGCCGTCGGCGAGGCGATCCGCAAGGCGGTCAAGAAATCCGGCACCAAGGCCAAGGAGGCCGCGGTCGCCGTGCCGGGCTCCGCCGTGATCACCAAGATGATCACCATGCCGGCTGCCCTGTCCGAGGACGACATGGAAGGCCAGATCCAGCTCGAGGCCGACCAGTACATCCCCTATCCGCTGGAGGAGATCAACCTCGACTTCGAGGTCATGGGCCCCAGCCCCGGTGACGACAGCACGGTCGACGTGCTGCTCGCGGCCTCGAAGAGCGAGAACGTGGAGATGCGCTCGGCGGTGCTCGACCTGGCCGGCCTCAAGGCGCGGGCCGTGGACGTGGAGCCGTACACGATCGAGCACGTCTGCAACGCGGCACCGGAGATGCTGCCGGACGAGGGCGTGGAACGGACCGTCGCGGTGATCGACGTTGGCGCCACGGTGACCAGCCTCAACGTGATCGACGACCTGAACCTGATCTACACCCGCGAACAGCCGTTTGGCGGCAAGCAGCTGACCGAGGAGATCATGCGCCGCTACGGCCTTTCCTACGAGGAGGCCGGGCGAGTGAAGAAGCAGGGCGGACTGCCCGACAACTACGAACCCGAGGTCCTTGAGCCGTTCAAGACCACCATGGCGCACCAGGTCAGTCGCTTCCTGCAGTTCTTCTTTTCGTCCAGCGACTACGACGGCGTCGACCAGATCCTGCTGGCCGGCGGCTGTGCTTCCATACCCGGCGTGGACGAATTCATCGAATCGCACGTGGGCACACCGACCACCGTCGCCAATCCGTTCGCCAACATGGGACTGGGGTCGCGCATCAATCGCCAGCGGCTGATGGCCGACGCCCCGTCGCTGATGATCGCGTGCGGCCTCGCCGCGCGGGGGTATCGATAGTGTCCCCCGCCGCAGACATTGGCCGTTTCAGAGCCTCCTGGATGTGCCAGATCCAGGCGCAACGCGCAGGCAATGGCCCGGCCCTTGCCAAGAATTGCAACGCCGAGCTGGCACATCCGGGAGGCTCCCTCCGGGCGCGGCGCTGCGGGGCCATCTGCAGCGTTGCGCCGGCTCGAAATAGCTGGCTATTCCAGCGCCAGCGCGCCTTGCATCTGACCCCGCAGCGCCACGCTGAAAGGGTCAATGCCTACGGCGGGGGACACTAGACATGGCCCGCATCAACCTGCTGCCGTGGCGCGAGGAGCGACGCCGGCAACTGACCCAGGAATTCGCACGCCAGGCGGTCCTGGCCGTGATCCTCGCTGGCGTGGTCGGCGGCTACGGCTGGTACCACGCGCGCGGGCTGGTCGAGTACCAGCAGGAGCGCAATCAATACCTCGAGGAACAGATCGCCGTCCTGCAGAACGAGATCAAGGAGATCCGGAACCTTGAACAGACGCGCCGCCAGTTGCTGGCCCGCATGAACATCATCCAGCGCCTGCAGCAACGGCGGCCGCAGGTGGTGCATCTGTTCTTCGAGATCGCGGACACCCTGCCCGATGGCGTGTTCCTGACCGAGCTCGAGCAGAACGGCGACAACCTGACGATCAAGGGACGCGCGGAATCGAACGCTCGTGTGTCCGCCTACATGCGAAATCTGGATGCGTCGCCCTGGTTGAAGGACCCACGGCTGGAGGTGATCCAGACCGACAAGGCCGACCGCGTCAACGCATTCACGCTGCACCTGGCCCAATCCTCGCCGAACGAGGATGAGGAGGCCGAGAGTGCCGGCGGGGAGGCCTCATAGCATGGACGTGAGCGAGGCGATCGAGAAACTGAACAACCTCGACGTCGAGGATCTGAAGAAGATCGGGACGGCGCCGCAGCCGGTCAAGCTGGCGGTGATCGCGGTGCTCGTGGTGGCGATCGTGGCGGCCATGGGCTGGTTCCTGGTCAAGCCCGAGCTCGAGGCCAAGGAGCGTGCAGAGCAGAAGGAACGCGAGTTGCGCAGCCAGTTCGAGGTGGTGCAGAAGAAGGCCGCCAGCCTGCCCGCCTATCGGGCGCAGCTCGCCGAGATGGAAGAGTCGTTCGGCGCGCTGCTTCGCCAGCTGCCCGACGAGACCGACATGGAGAGTCTGCTGATCGACCTGTCGCAGACCTCGGTCGCCGCCGGCCTCGACGTGGAGTATTTCAAGCCCGGCAAGGAGGAGAAGCTGGAGTTCTACGCCGAGTATCCGATCGACCTCCGCGTGACCGGCACCTACCACGAGTTCGGCCTGTTCGTCTCGGGCCTCGCCGCGCTGCCGCGCATCGTCACTCTGCACAACATCGGTATCACGCCGACCGGCGGCACGGACGAGGAGGCGGATGCCGGCAGTGCCGAACTGAGCATGGAGCTGACGGCCAAGACCTACCGCTACCTCGATGAGTCCGAGACGGCCGAAGCGAACAAGTCGAGGCAGAACTGATGCGGCGGCCGATCCGGACAACGAGCACAATCGCCTGCATCGCCCTGCTGGTCGCCGGCTGTTCCGGCGACATGTCGGACCTGCGCAACTACGTCGAGCGCGTGAAGCAGCGACCGGGCGAGAAGGTGCCGCCGATCCCCGAGTTCGAGCCGTACCAGAGCTTCAACTACGCGCCGGAAAAACTGCGCGACCCATTCCAGGCGCAGGCCGGCTTCGCCCAGCCCGATGAGCCCGAAGGCGAGAGTACTTCGGACCTGAAGCCCGACACAGATCGGCGCAGGGAACCGCTGGAGGCCTTCTCGCTCGATGGCCTCGACATGGTCGGCACGATCAACCGTGGCGGCCAGCAGTGGGCGCTGATCCGCGATCCCAGCGGCACGGTCCACCAGGTGGTGGAAGGCAATTACATGGGACAGAACTACGGCCGCATCACCAACATCACCGGCAGCAAGGTAACGCTGGTCGAGGTGATCCCGGACGGTCAGGACGGCTGGATGGAGCGCGAGGCGGCCATCAGCATGAGCGACGAATAGGTACCGGAGAGATCCATGAACACTTCCACGCGAAACAGGTTCCCTCATCTCCGGATGATCGGGCTTTTGTGCCTGCTGCTCGCCGGACCGGCACACGCGCAGACCGAGGCATCCGCGCCGGGCAATGCGCTGACGGGGATCGAGTTCTCCTCCCTGCCCGGCAACCGCCTCGAGATCCAGCTGCAGCTGCAGCAGCCGATTGCCACGCCGCGCAGCTTCACGATCCGCGAGCCGGCCCGGATCGCCTACGATCTGCCGAACACGAAGAATGCGACCGGCAAGCGCAGCATCCCGATCGGCTCCGGCCTGGCCGAGTCGGTCAGCATTGCAGAGACGCCCACCCGCACGCGGGTGGTCCTGAACCTCACCGAGATCCCGAGGCACTCGGTGCGCAGCGAGGGCAACCGGGTCGTGGTGACACTGGGCGAGGACGGCGGCGCCGGCCAGACCGTAGCCAACGAACCGTTCACCGAGCCCGGTGGCGACGCAGCCGCACCCGTCTCGTCCACGACAGAGCGTGGCCTCGAAAACCTCGACTTCCGCCGCGGGCGCGACGGCGAGGGCCGGGTCGTCATCACGCTCTCGAGCCCGGACGTGCCGATCAACATCGAGCGCGTCGGCGGCGACGTCGTGGTCGACCTGATCGGTACCACGATCCCGGAGGACCGCCAGCGCCGCCTCGACGTGCTCGACTTCGCCACGCCGATCCAGTTCGTGGACATCCTGCAACGCGGCAGCGATGGCCGGATCCGGATCCGGCCACGGACCGAGGAGTTCGAGCAGCTCGCCTACCAGTCCGACAACACGGTCACGGTGGAGCTGAAGCCGCTGACCGCGGAGGAGATCGCCGAGAGGGAGCGCGAGAAGCCTCAGTACACAGGCGAGAAACTGTCGCTCAATTTCCAGGACATCGAGGTGCGCAGCGTGCTGCAGCTGCTGGCGGACTTCACCGGCCTTAACGTCGTGGTCAGCGACAGCGTCACCGGCAACGTGACGCTGCGCCTGAAGAACGTCCCCTGGGACCAGGCACTGGACATCATCCTGCAGACCAAGGGCCTGGCACAGCGGCAGAACGGCAACGTGATCTACATCGCGCCACAGCAGGAGATCGCCGCGCGCGAACAGGCCGAACTCGAGGCCCAGGCCCAGCAGCAGGAACTGGCGCCGCTGCGCACAGAGTACATCCAGGTCAACTACGCCAAGGCGGGCGAGATGGCCAACATCCTGTTGTCCGAGCAGGGAAGCCTGCTGTCCGAGCGGGCCAGCGTCACCGTCGACGAGCGTACCAACACGCTGCTGGTGCGCGATACCTCAGCCAACCTCGAGCAGGCTCGGCGACTGGTCAACCGGCTCGACATCCCGGTGCGCCAGGTGCTGATCGAGTCGCGGATCGTGGTCGCCACCGACGACTTCAACCGCGAACTCGGCATCCGCTGGGGCGTGAGTCGCGACACCACCAACGACGGCGAGGGCGGCGTGGTCGCTCCCGGCGCCACCGGCGTCCAGGAACTGGTCAACAACGACACCCTGACCGATCGCTTCAACGTCAATCTGCCGGTGACCAACCCGGCCGGCTCGGTCGCACTGGCGCTGGCGAAGCTGCCGTTCGGCACCTTCCTGGAACTCGAACTCTCGGCGTTGCAGGCCGAGGGACGTGGCGAGGTGATCTCGAGCCCGCGCGTGATCACGTCGAACCAGCGCGAGGCCCTGATCGAGCAGGGCGTCGAGATCCCCTACCAGGAGGCGAGTTCCAGCGGCGCCACGAGCACTTCATTCCGCAAGGCGGTGCTGTCGATGGCGGTGACGCCGCAGATCACGCCCGACGATCGCGTGATCATGGACCTGCGGGTGACCCGCGACTCGGTGGGGCAGCTGTTCGCCGGCGTGCCGTCGATCGATACCCGCGAGGTCGACACCCAGGTACTGGTGGACAACGGCGAGACGGTGGTCCTCGGCGGCATCTACGAGCGCACCCGCAACGACCAGGTCAACCGGGTACCCTTCTTCAGCGAGCTGCCAGTGGTCGGCAAACTGTTCCGCTCGACCATCAAGGAAGACGACAAGAGCGAGCTGCTGGTGTTCGTCACACCCAAGATCGTGAAGGGCACCGACGCCGTCCAGTACTGACGGGGGCCGGCCTTGGCGTCCCCGCGGCGGATCTTTCTCGTCGGGCCGATGGGCGCGGGCAAGACCACGATCGGGCGCCAGCTCGCGCGCACGCTGGACCTGACCTTCCTCGACTCCGATCGGGAGATCGAGCATCGCTCGGGCGTCGACATCCCGACCATCTTCGATTTCGAAGGCGAGGCGGGCTTCCGGCGCCGTGAGCGCGCCATGATCGACGAGCTCACGCAACGTGACGACGTCGTCGTCGCCACCGGCGGCGGTGCGGTCCTGGATGCAGACAATCGCAACGATCTCGCCAGTCGCGGCACGGTCGTCTATCTCGAGACCTCGGTCGAGGAGCAGTTGCGCCGCACCCGCCATGATCGCAAGCGCCCCCTGCTGCAGGCGGAAGACCGGCGCGCTACACTGGAGAAACTGCAGGCGCAACGCGACCCGCTGTATCGCGAGATCGCGGGCATCGTCGTCACCACCGACGGCAGCCGCCGCGGTTCCACCGTCGAACGCATCGTCCGCGCGTTGGGCCGCAGTGGCGACGAGACCTGAACGGACTCCCCATGGACACCATTACCGTCGACGTCGAGCTCGGCGATCGCAGCTACCCCATCCTGATCGGGCGCGACCTGCTTGATCGGCCGGCCGTGCTGCGACCGTGGATCCGTGGCGACAGCGCCCTGATCGTGACCAACGAGACCGTTGCACCGCTCTATCTCGAGCGCCTGCGCCCGGCACTCGGCGACGTGCGGACCCACGAATGCATCCTGCCCGACGGCGAACGGCACAAGAACCTCGAGGTCCTCGACCGCGTCTTCGACTGCGCGCTCGCGAACCGGCTCGACCGCGCGACGACACTGGTCGCGCTGGGCGGCGGCGTGATCGGCGACATGGCCGGTTTCGCCGCGGCCGTGTACCAGCGGGGCGTGGACTACATCCAGGTGCCGACCACGCTGCTGGCACAGGTCGATTCCTCGGTCGGCGGCAAGACCGGCGTCAATCATCCCCGCGGCAAGAACATGATCGGGGCATTCCACCAGCCGCGCTGCGTGCTCGCCGACACCGCCACACTGGACACGCTCGAGGAGCGACAGCTGCGTGCGGGGCTGGCCGAGGTGATCAAGTACGGGCTGATCGCCGACGCACCCTTCTTCGACTGGCTGGAGGCGCACATGGCCGGGTTGCTGCAGCGGGAGCCGCTGCTGCTGGCCGAGGCCATCGAGCGCTCCTGCCGCAACAAGGCCGCCGTCGTCGCCGCCGACGAGTACGAGCGCGGGCGCCGTGCCCTGCTCAATCTTGGCCACACCTTCGGCCACGCGATCGAGACTGCGACCGGGTATGGGCCGTGGCTGCACGGGGAGGCGATCGCCGCCGGCATGTGCATGGCCGCACGCCTGTCCGAGCGCCTGGGGCGGATCGATGCCGCGACCCGCGGGCGCGTGGAATCGATCTTCGAGGCGGCGGGCCTTCCAACCATGCCCCCGGCGATCGACCCCGAGCGCATGCTCGCCCTGATGGCCGGCGACAAGAAGGTGGTGGCCGGCACGATCCGGCTGGTGTTGCTCGATGCGATCGGGGCGGCCCGCGTGGTCGACGACTACCCGCCGGAGGCACTGGCCGCGATCCTGGCCGATGCCGCGCCGGCCCCCTCCAAGCAAGTGACCTGAGCGCGTGTTCGACGCTGCCGCCGAAAGGATCCGCGGCCTCATCGCCCGGCTGCGGCCCGGCCGTGAAGGGGGCACCGAGGGACCGGTGCCCGTCGCGCGCAAGGTCGATCCCGCTGTGCTCCGGGATCTCGGTCTGCACCGCCAGCCGTTCAACGATCATGCCGGGGCCGAGGACCTGTTCGTCGACGACGCGATCGAGATGCAGGTCAACATGCTCACCGAGCAGCTTCGCACCGGCGAGATGCTGCCGCTGCTCAAGGGCGAGCAAGGCAGTGGCAAGACCTCTCTGCTGATCCTCGTCATGGGCCGCAGCAGCGACGAATTCCACTATTTCGTGGCCCGCGGCGCGGCCGGCCTGCGCGCCGAACAGGTGATCGTCGACATGCTGCGGCTGCTGGTGCGGCCGGTACCGGAGACACCCCGCGAGTGCTTCCGCGAGCTGGCGCGACGGTTGCGGCGACTGGTCGCCGACGGCCGTCCCGCCGTGCTGGTGGTCGACGATGCCGACGCCATCAGCGACGACCAGCTGAACAACCTGCTCGCGGCCCACGACAGCCTGCGCGGGGCGCTCGGTGGCGGATTCCGCCTGCTGCTGGCGGCGCGGTCCGCGATCGAATTGCGCCTGCCTGGGCTGTCGTCGGCCCAGCTCCGCAGTGGTCACGTGTTCGCCAGCGACGTGCGGCCGCTGACGCCGCCGCGGATTGCCCCTTTCCTCCAGCAACGGCTCGCCGCCGCCGGCCTCGACGGCGAGGCCCCCTTCGACGAGCGGGCGCTCGAGCGCATCGCGCGGCGTGGCGACAGCCTGCCGCGTTCGATCGAGGCGGCCGCCGCCGCGGAGCTGAACGCCCTGCCGCGCGAGCGCTGACCCCGCGCCCGTTCGCCCCCGGCGGAGCCCGACCGCTATACTGCCCGGGTCCCCGGCCGCATCGGCGGCAGCCGCGCCCGCGAGGTGAACATGGCGGGCCGAATCCCGCAACAGTTCATCGACGACCTGCTCGCCCGCGTCGATATCGTCGACGTGATCGATGCACGCGTGCCGCTGAAGAAACAGGGCAGCAACCACGTGGCCTGCTGTCCCTTTCACGAGGAAAAGACGCCGTCGTTCAGCGTCAGCCCCGTGAAGCAGTTCTATTACTGCTTCGGCTGTGGCGCCAGCGGCACTGCGCTCACCTTCCTGATGGAGCACGACCGCCTGCATTTCGTCGAGGCGGTGGAGACGCTGGCCGCCTCGGTGGGGCTCGAGGTGCCGCGCGAGGGCGGGGCCGCCGGCGACAGCCACGAGCCGATCTACGCAGCGCTGGCGGCCGCCGACCGCTTCTACCGCGAGCAGCTGCGGGCGAGCGAGGCCGCTGTCGCCTACCTGAAACAGCGCGGCATCTCCGGGCGCACTGCCGCCAGTTTCGGCATCGGCCATGCACCGCCCGGCTGGTCGAACCTGGTCGATCACCGGGTCGCCGGCGGTGACACGCAGACGCTGCTCGCCGCCGGGCTGGTCAACCGCAACGACGCCGGCCGGGTCTACGACCGTTTCCGCAACCGCATCACCTTTCCCATCCGCGACCGCCGCGGGCGCACCATCGCCTTCGGTGCGCGGGTGCTCGATGACGACACCCCGAAGTACCTCAATTCGCCCGAGACCGCCGTGTTCCACAAGGGCCGCGAGCTCTACGGCCTGTACGAGGCACGGCAGCACCGCCGCCGGCTCGAGCGGCTGCTGGTGGTCGAGGGCTACATGGACGTCGTCATGCTGGCGGAGCACGGCATCGACTACGCCGTTGCCACGCTCGGAACTTCCGTGTCGGAGCAGCACATCGAGCGCCTGTTCGGGGCGGTCGGGGAGGTGGTGTTCTGTTTCGATGGCGACGAGGCCGGCCGCCAGGCCGCCTGGCGCGCGCTGACCAACACGCTGCCATTGCTGAGCGGCGGCCGCGAGGCGCGCTTCCTGTTCCTCGACGAGGGCGAGGACCCGGACAGCACGGTCCGGCGCGAGGGCCAGGCGGCGTTCGAGGCCCGGCTGGCGGACGCCCGGCCGCTGGCGGACTTCCTGGTCGAGCGGCTGCGCGAGGGACACGAGGACGACAGCATCGGCGCGCGCGACCGGCTGGCCGCCGACGCCCGGCCACTGCTGGCGCGAATGCCGGCCGGCGTGTACCACGACCTGCTGCTAGAGCGGCTGGCCCGCGAGATCGGCCTCTCCAGCGACCGCCTCCGGGCCGACCTCGGAACGGCTGCCGGTGCACGCCGCCCGACACCGCCGCTGCGCCAGGCCCGTGGCGGCGGCGTGCGCATGACCGCGATGCGGACCGTGATCGGGCTGCTGCTGCAGATGCCGCAGCTGGCGCAGCGGCTGCCCGACGATCACCCGGCGATGCGCTCGGACCAGCCGGGCGGCTCGCTGCTGCGCGACCTGCACCGGCGCATCCTCGCGGCACCGGACATCACCACCGCGCGGCTGCTGGAGGCCTACCGCGACACCTCCGAGGCGCCCCACCTGCAGCGCCTGGCCGCGCACGAGTTCGCAACCGACCCGCAGCAGGACCGGGACGCGGCGCTGGCGCGGGAATTCGACGACGCGCTCGCGGGGCTGGCGAAGAAGCACCGTCGCCAGCGCCTGGGCGCCCTGAGCGCGGCCGCCCGGGAGCGCGAGCTGAGCGCGGAGGAAAAACAGGAACTGCGGCAGCTGCGGGTGGACGAACCCGCGCCCGGCCGGGGCTGAGCGGCGGCCCACGGCTGGACATCGCGCCGGTCAGGCGGGACAATTCGCGGCTTGTCTCAACCCCGGACGCGGACGCGCCACGCCATGAGCAACGAGTATCTCTTCACCTCGGAATCGGTCTCCGAGGGCCATCCCGACAAGATCGCCGACCAGATCTCGGACCGGGTGCTGGACGAACTCCTGCGTGAGGATCCGGCCTCGCGGGTGGCCTGCGAGACGCTGGTCAAGACGGGGCTCGCGATCATCGCCGGCGAGATCACGACCAACGCCTGGATCGATCTCGAGCAGCTGGTGCGCAGGACCATCCTCGAGATCGGCTACACCAGCTCGGACATGGGTTTCGACGGCGCCACCTGCGCCGTGCTCAACGGCATCGGCAAGCAGTCGCCCGACATCGCCCAGGGCGTCGACCGCGAGAAGCCCGAGGACCAGGGGGCCGGCGACCAGGGCCTGATGTTCGGCTATGCCAGCAACGAGACCGATGTGCTGATGCCGGCGCCGATCACCTACGCGCACCGGCTGGTCCGGCGCCAGGCCGAGGTCCGCAAGCACGGCATCCTCGACTGGCTGCGTCCGGACGCCAAGAGCCAGGTCACGTTCCGGTACCGCGACGGCGAGCCGATCGGGATCGACGCGGTGGTGCTGTCGACGCAGCACAGCGACGACATCTCGCTCGCCGACCTGCGCGAGGCGGTCATGGAGACCATCATCCAGCCGGTGCTCCCGGCCGAATGGTTGAGTACCTGTCCCGCGGAGAAGATCCACATCAACCCGACCGGCAAGTTCGTGATCGGCGGCCCGCTCGGCGACTGCGGCCTCACCGGGCGCAAGATCATCGTCGACACCTACGGCGGCATGGCCCGTCACGGCGGTGGCGCGATGTCCGGCAAGGACCCGTCGAAGGTCGACCGTTCGGCGACCTACGCCGGCCGCTACGTGGCGAAGAACATCGTTGCCGCCGGCCTGGCCGACCGCTGCGAGATCCAGGTGTCCTACGCCATCGGCGTGGCCGACCCGACCTCGGTCAGCGTCGAGACCTTCGGCACCGGCCGCATCGACGACCGGCGGATCGAGCAGCTGGTGCGCGACCAGTTCGACCTGCGGCCGTACGGCATCATCAAGATGCTCGACCTGATCCAACCGATCTACGCGCAGACGGCGGTCTACGGTCATTTCGGCCGCGAGGACGTCGATCTGCCGTGGGAGCGGACCGACCGCGCCGAGGCCCTGGCCGACGCCGCCGGCATCCGCGCGACCGCCTGAGGGGCGACCCACAGTCGCACCAGGGAGCGCCAGTCAGGGGCGTTGCAAGTAGCCCAGAGGATTGGACTTGCAAGGAAACCACCGAAAACACCGAGGAGCACCGAAGACACCGAAAATGCAACAAACATGACATACGCCGAAACGTGGAGGCGCAGGCAGCGGCTACGACTGAAGGATCCCGTATCCAGGACGATGGCCTTGCCCAAATCCTCCACTTCGGTGAATTCGGTGTCATTCGGTGTTTTCGGTGGTTTCTGCACTTGGGGCCATGGATGTTGAGCAACCGCACGCGGTGCTGACCGGCCCGTAATCGATTCACACCGCCCTGCCGAGGAGCGCTGCAGCGGGACCGCCCGCGAGGCTCGGCAGGAGCGGCATCGAAGCAACGGCGCTCGTCGAACCCGGAGGTTTGACCCGATGAACGCTGTACCCGAAACCCTGCAGAAGGACTGCGTGATCAAGGACCCCGCGCTCGCCGACTGGGGGCGCAAGGAAATCGCGATCGCCGAGACCGAGATGCCGGGGCTGATGGCCCTGCGCGAGGAATACGCCGGCCAGCAGCCGCTGGCGGGCTGCCGGATCGCGGGCTCGCTGCACATGACCATCCAGACGGCGGTGCTGATCGAGACGCTGACCGCGCTCGGGGCCGAGGTCCGCTGGGCCTCGTGCAACATCTTCTCCACCCAGGACCACGCCGCGGCCGCGATCGCCCAGTCCGGCGTACCGGTGTTCGCCTACAAGGGCGAGACGCTGGACGAGTACTGGGAGTACACCCACCGCATCATGGAATGGGGCGATGGCGGCCTGCCGAATCGCATCCTCGATGACGGTGGCGACGCCACCCTGCTGGCGATGCTGGGCGCGAAGGCGGAGCAGGATCCGTCGATACTCGACCAGCCCGGGAGCGACGAGGAGCGCGCGCTGTTCGCCGCGATCCGCAAGCGTCTTGAAACCAAGCCCGGCTGGTATGCCAAGCTCGCCGCCGCGATCGGCGGTGTGACCGAGGAAACGACCACTGGCGTCGCCCGGCTCTACAAGCTCGAGCGCGAGGGGACGCTGCCGTTCCCGGCCATCAACGTCAACGACTCGGTCACGAAATCGAAGTTCGACAACCTCTACGGCTGCCGCGAATCGCTGATCGACGGCATCAAGCGGGCCACCGACGTGATGATCGCCGGCAAGATCGCGCTGGTGCTCGGTTACGGCGATGTCGGCAAGGGCTGTGCGCAGGCACTGCGCGGCATGGGCGCGACGGTCTGGGTGGCCGAGATCGATCCGATCTGTGCCCTGCAGGCCACGATGGAGGGCTACCGCGTGGTGACGATGGACGAGGCCTGCACCCAGGCCGACCTGTTCATCACGGCCACGGGCAACTACCACGTGATCGGCCATGATCACATGGCGGCGATGAAGCACGAGGCGATCGTGTGCAACATCGGCCACTTCGACAACGAGATCGACGTCGCCGGACTGCGCGCCTACGAGTGGGACAACATCAAACCGCAGGTGGACCACATCACCTTCCCGGACGGCAAGCGGATCATCCTGCTGGCGGAGGGTCGCCTGGTGAATCTCGGCTGCGCCACGGGCCACCCGAGCTTCGTCATGTCGGCCTCGTTCACCAACCAGGTGATGGCCCAGATGGAGCTCTGGCAGCGGCCGGACCAGTACGAGCACCGGGTCTACGTCCTGCCGAAGCACCTCGACGAGAAGGTCGCGCACCTGCACCTGAAGAAGATCGGCGCCCACCTGACCGAGCTGACGCAGGAGCAGGCCGACTACATCGGCGTCGGACGCCAGGGCCCGTTCAAGCCGGACCATTACCGCTACTGACGGCCACCCCGCCGCGCAGGGACGCGCGGCGGGGGAACCGCGAATGAACGCGAATGGACGCGAATATTTGCGCGTCGATACATGGGCGTGTCAGAGCTTCGCTTTGGGCGCGTCGCAGCCGATACATCAATCCAGAACCGCAAAATGAACACTAGATAGACACAAAATGCAAAGAACACCCGGAAGGATCAATTTCCCCGGGGCTGGATCATTTTGTGTTCATCTTGTGTCCATTTTGTGGTTCTCGCAGGCGCGTTTTCGCGCAGTGGCGGATTGTCTCTATTCGTGTCCATTCGCGTTCATTCGCGGTTCCCATTCCTCCTCAACCATTGTGACCCGGCATGAACAACCGTGAGCTGATCGAGCGTGACCTGTCGGTCGTCTGGCATCCGTGCACGCAGATGAAGGACCACGAGTCGTGGCCGCCGATTCCGTTCGCGCGCGGCGAGGGGGTCTACCTCGAGGATTACGAGGGCAATCGCTACATCGACGCGGTCAGCTCCTGGTGGGTGAACCTGTTCGGCCACGCCAATCCGCGCATCAACGCCGCCATCGCCGACCAGCTCGAGCGGGTCGAGCACGTGATGATGGCCGGGTTCACGCACGAGCCGGTGGTGCAGTTGTCCGAGCGGCTGGTGGCGCTTACGCCGGAGCCTCTAACGCGCTGCTTCTACGCCGACAACGGTTCCTCCGGCATCGAGGCCGCGCTCAAGATGAGCTTCCACTACTGGCGCAACGTCGGTGAGGGTGAACGCACGAAATTCATTGCCCTGTCCAACAGCTATCACGGCGAGACGCTCGGTGCGCTCGCGGTCGGTGACGTCGACCTCTACAAGAAGACCTACAGCCCGCTGCTGATGGAATCGATCGTGGTCGAGGGGCCCGACTGCTTCCATCGCGAGCAGGGTGAGGACTGGAAGACCCACAGCCGACGCATGTTCGCCCACATGGAGCGGGCGCTGGAACGGCACGCGCACGAGACCTGCGCGGTCATCGTCGAGCCGCTGGTGCAGTGTGCCGGCCAGATGCGCATGTACCATCCGGTGTACTTGGCACTGCTGCGCGAGGCCTGCGACCGCCATGGCGTGCACCTGATCGCCGACGAGATCGCGGTCGGCTTCGGCCGCACCGGACCCCTGTTCGCCTGTGAGCAGGCCGGCATCAGCCCCGACTTCCTGTGCCTCTCCAAGGGCATCACCGGCGGCTACCTGCCCCTGTGCGCGGTGCTGACCGGCGAGGCCGTCTACCATGCCTTCTACGACGAATTCGAGACCCTGCGGGCCTTCCTGCACTCGCACAGCTACACCGGCAACCCGCTGGCCTGCCGCGCGGCGCTGGCGACGCTCGACATCTTTGCCGAGGACGACGTGATCACGGCCAACCGCGAGCGGGCGGCCATCCTGCGCCAGGCGCTGGCCGAGGCCTTCGACGGCCATCCCCAGGTCGGCGACGTCCGCCAGCACGGCATGGTCGCGGCCGTGGAGATGTGCCGCAACGGCGATCGCCGCGACCCCTTCCCGTGGCAGGAACGCCGCGGCCTGCGGGTCTACCGCCATGGCCTGACCCGCGGCTGCCTGCTGCGGCCGCTCGGCAACACGATCTACTTCATGCCGCCCTACGTGATCACCGGCGACGAGATCCGCCACCTGGTGGCGGTCGCGCGCGAGGGGATCGACCGGGCAACGGCCGACTAGGCTGGCGGCGCCGGTGCGGATCCCGCGCGTCCACCTGCCCCACGACCTCGCCGTCGGCCACACGGTCGAGCTGCCCGCCGCGACCGCGCATCACCTGTTGCGCGTGCTGCGCCTGCCGCCGGGTGCCGCGTTGCGCCTGTTCAACGGCGAGCCCGGCGACTGGCTCGGCGAGCTGCAGCCGCGCGGCAAGCGCGGCGCGGCGGTCACGGTCACGGCCTTCGAGCCGCGCGTGGTCGAGTCGCCGCTCGCGATCAC
>JAWWAE010000026.1:0-18691 GCA_033721835.1 Halofilum sp. (in: g-proteobacteria)
CCGCCATTGGCCAGGAACAGCCCCAGCCGCGCCAGGCGGACCGTGTCGAGCGCGATCGAGCACTGGCGGAAATAGGTCTCGACCGACAGCTCCGCGTCGTCGAGATAGCCGAAGTGGCGCAGGTAATTCGCCAGCGCGCGGTTGCGGTAGCCGGTGGCGGCCTCGGAGCGGAACACCTCGTCGTTCACCTCGAAGCGCGCGCCGTCGCAGATCTCGCCGAGAAAGGCCTGCAGTGCGGCCACCTTGTCGCCGGCCGTGGCGCCGGGCATGCGGCCGCTCACCAGGATGGCGCCGGCGTTGATGTAGGGATTGCGCGGACGGCCCTTCTCGTCCTCCAGGCGGACGATGGAATGGAAGGCGTCGCCGCTCGGCTCGCAGGCCATCTCGTCCAGCACCGCCGGGCCCTGCTCGCGCAGCACCAGCGCCAGCGAGAACACCTTGGACACCGACTGGAAGGTGAACGGGACCTCGGCGTCGCCGACCTGGTGGCGCTCGCCGGCCAGCGTGGCCAGTGCCAGCCCGACATGCGCCGGATCGGACTTGGCCAGTTCCGGGATGTAATCGGCCACCGTGCCAGCGGCCGCGGCCTCGCGGCCACGGGCCAGCGCCTCCGACAGCAGCTGGGCCAGGTCGGGACGTGCGTTCAAGGTCGATGCTCGCCGGTGCGCCTCATCGAGGGCCCGGCGCCCGGCCGCGAACGGCCGGGCGCCAGGTCCGCGGGTCAGCTGCGGTACCAGATGTCGTGATCCACCTCGTCGGCCAGCTCGGGATAGTCGGCCCCGTGGAACACGGGCTCGCGACCGGCCCGCCGCTGATCGAAGTAGTCCCTGGTCAGCTTCACCACGGTGCCCGACAGCAGCACGATCGCGACCAGGTTGATGGTCGCCATCAGGCCCATCGAGGCGTCGGCCGTGTTGAACACCGTCGCCACGCTCTGCAGCGAGCCCCAGAGCACCATCAGCAGCAGCGTGCTGCGCAGCACCGTCAGCCCGGTCTTGCCCGCCAGCCCGAGGTAGGTCAGGGCATTCTCGGCATAGGAGTAGTTGCCGACGATCGAGGTGAAGGCGAAGAACAGGATCGCGATCGCGACGAAGTAGCTGCCACCCGCGCCGACGTGGTACTCGAGCGCGCTCTGGGTCAGTTCCGTGCCCGTCAGGCCCGAACCGGGCTCGAACACGCCCGACAGCAGGATGATCAGCGCAGTCACCGTGCAGACCACGAGCGTGTCGATGAACACGCCGAGCGCCTGCACGAAGCCCTGGGCAGAGGGATGGTGCGGCTGCGGCACGGCGCAGGCGGCGATGTTCGGCGCCGAGCCCATGCCGGCCTCGTTCGAGAACAGGCCGCGCTTGACGCCGTTGAGCATGGCCGCGGCGAGGCCGCCGGTGATGCCTCCCGCCGCCTCCTCGAGGCCGAACGCGCTGGCGACGATGCGATACAGCATCGCCGGCACCTCGGTGATGTGCAGCATCAGGACGATGATGCCGAGCAGGAGGTAGAAGCCGGCCATGATCGGCACCACGTAGGAGGCGAAGCGCGCAACCTGCGGGATGCCGCCGAAGATGACCCAGCCGGCGATGGCGGCAATGACGACGCCGGTGGCGATCCGCGGCACGCCGAAGGCCCCGTCCATCGCGGCGGCGATCGAGTTCGCCTGCACCGCGTTGAACACCAGGCCGAACGACAGGATCAGGGCGATCGAGAACAGGATCGCCGCCCAGTTGGACTTCAGGCCCTTGGCGATGTAGAAGGCCGGCCCGCCGCGGTAGCTGCCCTCCTCGTTCTTGACCTTGTAGAGCTGCGCCAGCGTGCTCTCGGCATAGGCGGTCGCCATGCCGACCAGCGCCACCAGCCACATCCAGAAGATCGCCCCGGCACCACCGAGGTAGAGGGCGACCGCGACGCCGGCGATGTTGCCGGTACCCACGCGCGACGCGAGGCTGACGGTGAGCGCCTGGAACGGCGTGATCCCGGCCTTGTCGGTCTCCGGCGCGCTGCGGATCACGCGGAAGAACTCGCCGAAATGACGGAACTGCAGGAACCCCAGCCGCAGCGTGAAGAACACGCCGACGGCCAGCAGGCCGTAGATCAGGACGTAGCCCCAGAAGATCGTGTTCAGGAAATCGATGATGGCGGTCATTGCGGTGGCCCTCTGATTGTTCTCGCTCGTGGCGCACGCAAGGCATGGTTGTGCTCACTCGGCCGGAGTTTCCGTCGCGGTCCGCGTCCGGTCAACTGGAACATGCCAGCGTGGGCGGCGCCCGGCCCCCGGGGCTCAGTCGACCGGCGGCTTGCGCAGCCGCTTCACCCGTCCGCGCTGCTTCTTCTCGTCGATGCGTTTCGCCTTCGCCGCCCGCGACGGGCGGGTCGGCTTGCGTGGACGTGGCGGTGTCGCGACCGAACGCACCAGCTCGCGCAGACGCTCGCGCGCGCTCTGTTCGTTCAGTTCCCGACTGCGGTGCTCGCGGGCCTTGATCACCACGACCCCGTCGCCCGTGATTCGCCGGTCCTCCAGCGCCAGCAATCGCCGCTTGTAGTGATCGGGCAGTGACGAGGCCGGTACGTCGAAGCGCAGATGGACCGCGGTCGCGGCCTTGTCGACGTGCTGGCCCCCGGGACCGCCCGCGCGGATCGCCGCGAGTTCGATCTCCTCGTCGGGGATGGCGACCTTGTTGGAAATCCGCAGCATCGGGCCCCTTGGAGAGACGCGCTGGCGCCACCGCGCCGCGTCGTGGACATTCTACGGCGACCGCGGCGGCGGCGGAGGCATTGGCACTTCGCCCGCGGGTAGTACCGCGGCTGGCTTACACTGCGTGCGTTGCAGGCGCGTCCCGGCGACCTCGCCGGGCGGGGGGAACATGAAAACGGAACGCGCTGCGCTGCTGCTGTCGGCGTTCACCGCCCTGGCGATGGCCGGGCTCGGGGTCGGCTTCGCCACGCTCACGGGTTCGCGCGTGATCCTGCTCGACGCCGTGTTCAACCTGGTGTACCTCGGTGTCGCCGTGGCTACCCTGCGTGTCGCCCGCATTGCGCGGCAGCCCGACACCCCGGAATTCCCGTTCGGGTACGCCTATTTCGAGTCGCTGGTCAACGCCGGCAAGGGGCTGGTGATCCTCGGCGTCTCGGCACTGGCGCTGGTCGATTCCGTGTCCGCGATCATCGGCGGCGGCACCGAGATCGCGGCCGGCCTCGCGATCGGCTACGCCGCCCTCGCCACCGCCCTCTGCGGCGCCACGGCACTGGCGCTCCGCCGGGCCCGGGCCGCCCTCGCCAGCCCGCTGGTCGACGCCGACGTCGACAACTGGCTGCTCAATGCCGTGATCTCGGCCGCGGTACTGGCCGGCTTCTGCACGGCGGTCGGGCTGCGGGCCGCCGGCTGGGAGCAGGCCGCCCTCTATGTCGATCCGGTGCTCGTGCTCGCGGTCGTGCTGCTGTTCCTCGGCGTCCCGATCCGGATCGCGCGCCAGGCGATCCTCGAGCTGCTCAACCGGGCCCCGGATCCGGTGGTCACCCGCCCGGTCACCGACGCGATCGACGCCGCGCTCGCCGCGCTGCCGGTACGGGAGCGTCATGTGCGCATGGTCCGCCCGGGGCGGACGCTGTACGTGGTCGTGCACACGGTGCTTGCGAACGACGCCGACGGCCTTGGCCTGCGCGAACTCGACCGCGTGCGCGGCGAGATCGACGCCGCCGTCCGGGCGCTGCACCCGCGGGTGCTGATCGATGTGCTGTTCACCACCGAGCGCCGCTGGGCGCTGCCCTCCGCCGGGCTGGCGGCACCGCGCGACGACACCGGCCCCTGAGTCCCGCCACTGCTCGCGCCGCGGTCCCTCAGCGGAAGCCGTGGCGGCCGATCGACTCGATGATCTGCTCCACGATGCGCGCGCTGTCGGCGCGCGCCGAGTCGGCAGGCAGCGCGAGCCGCTCGGGCTGGTCGCGCACGATGCGCAGGAAGCGCCCGACCAGTGTCTCGTCCCAGCAGCCCGCGGCGGCCTCCTGTTCCATCACCGCGATCACCTCGTTTCGGGGCAGGGCCGGTTTGTAGGGCCGTTCGCTCGACAGCCCGTCATACACATCGAGGATCTGGAACACGCGGGCCAGGAACGGGATATCCGTACCGGCGAGCCCGTCGGGATAGCCGCTGCCATCCCATTGCTCGTGATGGTGGCGAATGATCTCCAGCGTGCGGCGCATGGTCAGCAGGGGGCTGCACAGCTGGTGACCGATCACGGGGTGCTGGCGCATGATCGCCCACTCGGCCGCGTCCAGCGGCCCCTGTTTCAACAGGATGGCATCGGGCACGCCGAGCTTGCCGATGTCGTGCAGGATCCCGCCCCGGCGCAGCGCCTGCAGCTCGTCGTAGCTGCAGCCAAGATCCCGGCCGAACACCACCGCCATGTGCGCCAGCCGGTCGCAGTGGTCACGCGTGCTGGAGTCCTTCGCCTCGACCATGCGGGCCAGCGCGAACAGCACCGACTCGGTGTCGTCGAGGCGGTCCGTCAGGCGCTTCTTGGTAGCCGAGGAGCGAACCCGCGCGATCAGCTCGACGCCGTTGTAGGGCTTGGTCACGAAGTCGGTGGCGCCCGCATGAAATCCGGCAGTGATGTCATCGGCGCCGTCGAGCGAGGTGACCATGACGATCGGCAACAGCTCCATGCCCATCTGCTCGCGGACGTGGCGGCAGAAGTCGAAGCCGTCGAGTTCGGGCATGACCGCGTCGATCACGACGGCATCGAAGTCCTCGCGCTCGAGCATGGCGAGCGCCTCGTGCCCATTGCCCGCCTCGCGGACCTCGAACCCGTGCCGCGACAGCAGGGTCTTCAACAGCAGCCGGTCGGTGGATACGTCGTCGACCGCCAGCACACGGAAAGGGCTGAACTCGCTGTCCGTGCCGTCCGTCATGCATTCGATCCCGGGCTGCGGTGGGCCGCCCGCGCGGGGCGCGGGAGTGGGGCACGCGAGGGGGGAGCCCGGCTCGCGAACCGCGCCGGGGCAGGGACGGCGCCCGAGCCGTTGGCGCCGCCGCGGCTCAGTGTACCCGCGCGCGACCGGCGATTGCGAACCGGCCGCGTACCGGACCGCGGCCGGCCGGCATTCACGGTAGAATCCGCCTGTGCCGCGCGCATGGCCGAACACCCTGGAGCAGGAGCCGATGCCGGATTCCGCCTTTACCGATTTCCATTGGGATGACCCCTTCCTGCTCGAGCAGCAACTTGGCGAGGAGGAGCGCATGGTGCGCGACAGCGCCCGTGCGTACTGTGACGACCGCCTGATGCCGCGCGTGCTCGAGGCCCACCGCAGCGAACGCTTCGACCGCGAGATCATGACCGAGATGGGCGAGCTGGGTTTGTTCGGCTGCACCCTGCCCGAGGACTACGGTTGCGCCGGTCTCGATTACGTCAGCTACGGGCTGATCGCGCGCGAGGTCGAGCGCGTCGATTCCGGCTACCGGTCGGTACTGAGTGTGCAGTCGAGCCTCGTGATGCACCCGATTCATGCCTACGGCAGCGAGGAACAGCGCAAGAAATATCTGCCGAAGCTCGCCACCGGTGAATGGATCGGCTGCTTCGGTCTCACCGAGCCGGACGCCGGCTCCGACCCGAACGCGATGAAGACGCGTGCGCAGGAGGTCCAGGGCGGATACCGCCTGAATGGCACCAAGACCTGGATCAGCAACTCGCCGATCGCCGACGTCCTGATCGTCTGGGCCAAGGACGACCGGCACAAGGTGCGCGGCTTCATCCTCGAGCGGGGCATGGACGGGCTGGAGACGCCCGCCATCGAGGGCAAGTTCTCGCTGCGGACGTCGGTGACCGGCCAGATCGTCATGCAGGAGGTGTTCGTGCCGCACGAGAACCTGCTACCCGATGCCGAGGGCCTGAGCGGCCCCTTCGGCTGCCTCAACCGCGCGCGTTACGGCATTGCCTGGGGCACGATGGGGGCCGCCGAGTTCTGCTGGCACGCGGCGCGGCAATACACGCTCGATCGCAAGCAGTTCGGCCGCCCACTGGCAGCGAACCAGCTGGTGCAGAAGAAGCTGGCCGACATGCAGACGGAGATCGCGCTGGGGCTGCAGGGCGTACTGCGTGCAGGACGCCTGATGGACGAGGGCAATGCCGCACCCGAGCTCATCTCTCTGCTCAAGCGCAACAATTGCGGCAAGGCGCTCGACATCGCCCGCGCCGCGCGCGACATGCACGGCGGCAACGGCATCGTCGACGAGTTCCACGTCATCCGCCACCTCATGAACCTGGAAACGGTCAACACCTACGAGGGCACGCACGACGTGCACGCGCTGATTCTCGGTCGCGCCCAGACCGGACTGCAGGCCTTTGCCAGCTGAGGCGCCGTCGCGGCGATGACCACCGGCGCGCTCTCGCACCTGCGCGTGCTCGACCTGTCGCGGATCCTGGCCGGGCCCACGGCCGGCCAGATCCTGGCCGATCTCGGTGCCGAGGTGATCAAGATCGAGCGCCCCGGCCGCGGCGACGACACCCGTCAATGGGGCCCGCCCTGGCTCGCCGGCCGCGAGGGGCATGCCACCGCCGAATCGGCATACTTCCTGGCCGCCAACCGCGGCAAGAAATCGCTCGCGGTCGACATCGCCACGCCCGCGGGCCAGCGCATCGTGCGGGAGCTGGCGGCGCGCTCGGACATCCTGCTGGAGAACTTCAAGGTCGGGGGACTGGCGCGTTACGGGCTCGACCACGAGTCGGTGTCCGCGCTCAACCCGCGGCTGATCTACTGCTCGATCACCGGCTTCGGCCAGACCGGCCCCTATGCCGGCCGCCCCGGCTACGACTTCCTGATCCAGGGCATGGGCGGACTGATGAGCATCACCGGCGAGCCGGACGCGGTCGAGGGCGGCGGGCCGCAAAAGGTCGGCGTCGCGCTGGCCGACGTGATGAGCGGGCTCTATGCCGTGATCGCCGTGCTGGCCGCGCTGGCCGAGCGCGAGCGCAGCGGGCGCGGCCAGTACATCGATCTCGCGCTGCTCGACGTGCAGGTCGCTGCGCTCGCCAACCAGGCGATGAACTACCTCGTGTCCGGTCGGGCGCCGCAGCGGCTCGGCAATGCGCATCCGAACATCGTCCCCTACCAGGCGTTCGCCACCGCCGACGGCCACTTCATCCTTGCCGTCGGCAACGACGACCAGTTCCGGCGGCTGTGCGCGTTCATCGGCGTGCCCGAAATGGCCGACGACGAGCGCTTCGCCACCAACGCTGCCCGCGTCGAGCACCGCGACGAGCTGATCCCCATCCTGCAGACGGTGTTCGAGCAGCAGCCGAGCGCGCACTGGCTCGCGGCGCTCGATGGCGCCGGCGTGCCCTGCGGCCCGATCAACCGCATCGACCAGGTGTTCGCCGACCCGCAGGTGCAGGCGCGGGGCATGCGGGTGGAGGCCCCGCACCCGCTGGCCGGGAACGTGCCGCTGGTCGGCAGTCCGCTCAAGTTCTCGCGCACGCCGACCCGGGAGGCGGTCGCGCCGCCGACCCTGGGGCAGCACACGGCCGAGGTGTTGCAGGACGTGCTCGGCCTCGACGAGTCCGCGATCGAGGAGTTGCGCGCGGCGGGCGCCATCGGCTGAGCCGCCGCGCACCGCCCCGGCTCAGCCGGCGAGCGAGAAGGTCACCGCGGTCAGGGCCAGCAGCCCGGCCAGCGCCCCGTACAGTCGCCGGACCCGGCGCGCGGACGGACTGGCGGCCGCGTACCGGTAGCGGAAGCGCTCACTGGCGATCTGCCGGTGGGGGATGCCGAGCGCGGCCAGCGCGGTCTCCATGGCGTCGATCATCCCCGGCGGCGCGCAGATCGTGCAGGCGATGCGGTCGCGCGCGACCGCCGGCAGGACGGCCTCGAGTAGCGCCGGCTTCACCGGCCCCGGCCGGGCCGAGGGCGGGCGGTCGGTCTCGTCGACCACGGTCACGATCTCGAGCTCCAGCTTCCGTGCCAGTTCCGCGAGTTCCGATTCCAGCACCAGGTCGCGCCGCCAGCGGCAGGCGTAGAGCAACCGCATCGGCCGCGGGTCGCCGGCGTGCAGCCGCTCGCGCAGCAGCGACAGGATCGGGGCGAGGCCAACGCCGCCGGCGATGAAGAGCAGCGCCTCGGTCCCGTCCCCACGCAGCCCGAAATTGCCGTACGGGCCGTCGATCCAGGCCCTTGTGCCCGGGCTGACCGAGCCGATGGTGCGGGTGAAGTCGCCATTGGCCTTGATCACGAAGCGCAGGGCCGGCCCGTCGGCCGGCGCCGAGGCGATGGAGAACGGGTGCTCGCGCAGGCCCCAGGGGCGGGGCGCGATGCGCAGCCAGACGAACTGGCCGGCGCGGAAGTCGAGCCCGTCGTGGCCGTCGGGCTCGAGCGTCAGTTCGTGGATGTCCGGTCCGAGGCGCTCGACCCGGCGCACGAGCCATGGTCGCCGCTGCTGCAGCCAAGGCTTGAGGCCGTAGACGTGCGCCAGGGTCGCCAGCGCGAGCGCAACGGCCGCGATCCAGAAGCCGGCCACGCCGGGATGCGCGGCCGCAGTGCCGGCCTCCAGCGTGTGGACCAGCCCGAGGACCGCGACGCCGGCGGCGCCGAGGCCGTGGGTGAGCCGCCAGCGCTCGTAGCTGAGCGGCAGCTCGTCGCGGAAGACCGCCATGGCCACGAGCGCGATGAGGAGAAACCAGGCCGCGAAGCCGGTCACGCCGGCGAGAGCGCCGCCGCCGGGCGGCTCGACGATACGGCCGCCGACCAGGCCCGTCTGCACCGGGAACAGCGCGTAGAGCAGGGGGTGCGCCAGCAGCAGCGCGAGCACCACGTGGCCGCTGAACTGGTGGAAGCGCATGAGCGCATCCATGCCGATCGGGTCGGTGAGCGCGCGGAAGCGCCCGGACAGCGCGAACTCGAGCAGCAGCGCGGAGAACCCGACCATGGCGACCGCGGAGCCGAGCTCCTGCAGGCCGGGTCGGTGACCGGCCCCGACCGCGGCCGCGAGCAGCAGCGGGGCCGTGGTCAGCAGCAGGTAGCCGGCGATCGGCAGGGTCGCGCCGAGCCGCGGCCAGCGGCGCGCGCGGGGTGTTGCATATCCCATCGAACTCCTCGCCCCGGCGCTGGCGCCCGCGAACAGGCGCCGGATTCGCGGCCGCGGACGGCCGCGGCCAGCGCTCCCGAGTCTAGTACAGCAACATGCCTGCGGGTGCCGTCGCCCTCACGCCGGGGCCGGGTGCCTGGCGGGGCCACTCACGGCCGGGGCTCCACCGGTTCGGCGGTCGCGGTCGGGGTTGCGGGCTCGGTCGCGGGCTGGCTCGTGGGCTCGCTCGCGGCGTCGGTCGCGGGCTCGGGGCGTGGCAGCGGCAGCTCGGCCTGGGGACTCCGATGGACCGGGAACAGGGGCGAGAGCATGGCCAGCAGCAGGCCGGCGGCCGCAATGGCGGCGAAGGCGTCGGCATAACCGAGCTGCTTGACCAGCCAGCCCGCCAGCGGCGAGCCGACGGCCTGGCCGATCGCGATCGAGAGGAAGGGCAGCACCGGTCCGACCGAGGGGTGGTCGGGCAGCCAGCGGATGCCGGTGACCAGATAGAGGCCGGACAGGGTCATGTAGGCGGCGCCGAACACGCCCGCGGACACCACTGCGGTGGGCAGCTGCGATGGACTCGCGGCGATCAGGGCGATGGCCGCGCACAGGCCGAGCCAGCCGACCGCCTGGGTGATGGCCGCTCCGTTGCGCGCCGCAAAGTCGCTGGAGGCGGCGCCCGCCAGCCCGGCCACGCCCACCGCCAGCCACAGCCAGCCCGTAAGGTGGGACGGCATCTCGCCGATGCCCACGACCAGGTCCGGGGCGAACACCCAGTAGGAGGCGCTGATCAGGCCCATGCCGAACCCGAACCCGCACAGTCGCGCCAGGGCCCACCATTGCCGCACCGTGATCCGCAGCAGCGAGGCAGGGGCGTCCGAACTCACCCGCGAGGCCGACGGGATGAACAGCCAGGCGGCGACGACGCCGATGCCGGCGAGCACGGCGAACGAGGCGTAGGCCCAGCGCCAGGCCCCGGCCATGAAAAGCACCGCCGGCACCGACAGGGCGATGCCGACGCTGGTGCCGGCGTTCATGACCGCGTTCACCCGATCCTGAAGTCCGGGCGAGACCACCGACTGCACGGCCGAGGACAGCGCGGGCATCATCAGGCCGGTGCACAGGCCGCAGGCGAAGACCCCGGCACCGAGCATGAACTCGTCGCGGGCCTGGCTGATGAGCATCAGCCCGCCGACGGCGAACAGGCCGGCGAGCACCGCGGTGTTGCGCGCGCCGAGGCGATGGGCCAGCACGGGGGCCACCATGCTGGCCAGGATGAAACTGACGAACGCGAGCGAGCCGACGATACCGATCACGTCGGGCGACAGGCCCAGATCGGCCCGGATCGGCGGCACGAACAGGCCGAACGCGAACCGCGCCAGCCCGTAGGCGACCGCGATCAGGGCCGCGCCGAGTGCGGCAAAGCCGGTGGCCGCGAGCGGCTTCAAGCCGACCGCCCCTCGGTCGCGTCGATCAGGGTCGCCAGCACCGAGTCGACCTGCTCGACCGCCGGACCCGGCCCGAGTACCGGGGCGAGCGCGTTGGCGCCCTCGAGTACCAGCAATACCCGCTGTGCGAGCGCGTCATCGCCGGGGCGACCATCGAGGGCCAGGGCCTCGCCGATCAGTGCCAGCAGCTCGCGCTTCAGTTCGCGGCCGCGCTCGGCGATCGCCGGGCCGTGGCGTTCGAACTCGGCGATCGCCTTCAGCACGATGCAGCCGCCCGACGCGCGCGTGCGCAGCCACTCGTTGTGCCGCTCGGCCAGCGCCGCGATGGCGGAGCCGTTGCCGCGTGCCGCCACGGCGGCGCGGAGATCGTCGAGGTAGCGCCGGAAGCGGCGTTCCAGCACCGACTCGGCCAGGACCTCCTTCGACGCGAAGTGGTTGTAGAGGGTCATCCGCGCCACTCCGGCCGCCGTTACCACGCGGTCGATGCCGGTGGCGTGGAAGCCCTCCTCGTAGAACAGGCGTTCCGCGGTGTCGAGCAGCGTCTCGCGCTTCGAGGGGTGCATCATCGCCTGGCGGCCCGGGTAGAACGGTCGGTCGATTCTGCGGGCGGGGCCGGGCCTGCGCAAGGGCGCCGCCGCGTGCTGCGCCCGAATCCGCGCGGCGGGGTCACGCGAACGGATTCTGGCATGCCCGGAGACCTGCCCATGAAACGATTCGCCCGCCTGTTCTTCGCCGCCGGCCTGGCGCTGGCGCTCGGCGCCTGCAGCGTCATGCCGCCGCAGGAATTCCCGCGCGCGGAGCGGGTCGACCTCGAGCGCTACATGGGTACCTGGTACGTGATCGCCCACATCCCCGCGCGTGCCGAGCGCAATGCCTACAACGCGATCGAACGCTACGAGCAGGTGGAGCCCGGCGTGATCGCGACCGTCTTCACGTTCCGCGAGGGCGCATTCGACGGCGAGGCCGAGCGGATGGAGCCGACCGGCTACGTGCTAGAGGGGACCGGCAACGCCGTCTGGGCGATGCAGTTCTTCTGGCCGTTGCGGTTCGAGTTCACCATCAGCCATGTCTCGCCGGACTACGACACCACCATCATCGCCCGCTCGGCGCGCGACCTGGTCTGGATCATGGCGCGCACGCCCATGATTCCCGAGTCGACCTACGACGACCTGGTCGCCCGGGTGGCGTCACTGGGCTACGACGTCTCGAAGCTGCGGCGGGTACCGCAGCAGCCGCTCGATCAGCGCGACGACGGCTGAGGCGAGGCACGGAACCGTAGGAACCGTAGCCCGGATGGAGCGCAGCGAAATCCGGGAGAACCGACGCATGCCCCGGATTCCGGCTACGCCTCCATCCGGGCTACGATTCCCATTGGGGCGCGACCGCTCGTGTCACGGTTCAGTGCAGCAATTGCTCGGCCGCCGCGCGGATCTCGTCCTCCGACACCAGCACCGTGTTGGCCGCGGCGCCCAGCGGCACGTAGCTGTCGGCACCGGCGACGCGGGCGAGGTGCAGGCCCGGGCCGCAGTCCTCGAGCAGGCAGGTAACGACCTCCTCGGCGATGCCGCCGGTGGTGCGGCCCTCGTCGACCACCAGCACGCGGCCGGTGGCGCGCGCGTGCTCCGCGATCGCGGCCCGGTTCAACGGCTTCAGCCAGCGCAGGTCGAGCACGCGCGCGCGGCGACCCGTGTCGGCCTCGAGCCGGGCCGCGACCCGCAGGCTTATCGGCACCCCGTTGCCGTAGGTCACGATCAGCAGGTCGTCCGCGTCGGCGTGATAGATCCGCGGCTCGCCGAGGTCGGCGGCCACACCCGGCTCCGGGTAGGAGAACAGCCACTCGCCGTCGTTTGGCGCGTACAGGTCCTTCGTCATGTAGAGCGCGATCGGCTCGATGAAGGCGACCACGCGCCCGTCCACCCGGCACAGGGCGGCGCAGGTGCGCAGCATCGCCGCGGCGTCGTCGCCCCGCGCCGGGCAGGCGATGACCAGCCCCGGGATGTCGCGCAGGGCGGCGATCGAGTTGTCGTTGTGGAAGTGGCCGCCGAAGCCCTTCTGGTAGGCGAGCCCGGCGATGCGCACCAGCATCGGGTTGGCATACTGGCCATTGGAGAAGAACTGCAGCGAGCAGGCCTCGCCGCGGAGCTGGTCGGCGGCGTTGTGGACGTAGGCCAGGTACTGGATCTCCGCGATCGGCAGCAGGCCCATCATGCCGGCGCCCTGCGCCAGCCCGAGGATGGTGGTCTCGTCGAGCAGGGTGTTGAACACCCGGTGCGGCGGGAACGCCTCGGCGAGCCCGCTGGTGACGGTATAGACGCCGCCCTTGGCGGCGATGTCCTCGCCGAAGGCGATGGCGCCATCGTGTTGTGCCAGCAGGTCGTGCAGCGCGCGCGCGATCTGTACGGCGAGATGCCGCGGGGGCTGCCGTTCCGGCAGCCTGTCCGCGCCGCCATGGACCGCCTCGCGGGCCGGGCCGAAGTCGGCGCGGGTGGCCTCGGCGCGGACGGCCTCGGCGTGATACGGCGCCAGCGGGCGCATCACCTGCTCGCGGCTCTCGAGCCGCGGCCGTCCCGCCGCGCGCGCCGCGGCGGCCTGCACCCGCGCCCGGGCCGCCTCGTAGCGCTCGATCAGTTCATCGGTGCCGAGCAGTCCCTGTTCCAGCGCGATCGCCGCGGTGCGCAGCAGCGGGTCGCGCGCCTCGTCGTGCTCGACCGCGGCGGTCGTGCGGTAGCGGGTCTCGACGTCGCTGCCGGCGTGGCCGAGCAGCCGCACCAGCTCCAGGTGCAGGAACGCCGGCCGCCGGGTGCGGCGCACGTGCTCGGCCGCCGCGCGCGCGGCGGCGTGGGCGGCGAGCACGTCGCAGCCGTCGGCGTGGAAGTACTCGATTCCCGGGCGGGCGCGGAACGAGGCGGCGACCCAGCCCCGCGGCGTCTGCACCGAGATGCCGATGCCGTTGTCCTCGCAGACGAACAGCAGCGGGCAGGGGAGCTGCTGCCAGGCGGTCCAGGCGGCCGCGTTGAAGCCCGACAGCGCCGTGGCGTGGTTGACCGCCGCGTCGCCGAACGAGCAGACCACGATCGCGTCGTTGGGCACCGGGCGCTCCACCCCGCAGTGGCCGGCGAGGCCGTGGGCGATCGCCGTGCCGACCGCCTTCGGCAGGTGCGAGGCGATGGTGGAGGTCTGTGGCGGCACGTTCAGCGCGAGCGAGCCCCAGACCTTGTGGCGGCCGCCGGCGATCGGGTCCTCGGCGCTGGCCGCGAGCGACAGCGCGGTGTCGTAGACCGGGTCGCTGTCGGGCAGTGCGCGGGCCCGCTCGAGCATGAAGCCGCCCGAGCGGTAGTGCAGGAAGGCGGGGTCGGTGTGGCGGGTCGCCCGCGCGACCGCGGCGTTGCCCTCGTGGCCGGCGCTGCCGATGGTGTAGAAGCCCTCGTCGCGGGCGCGCATCGCGCGCGCCTCGAAGTCGAGGTGGCGCGACAGCAGCTGCGACTCCAGCAGCTCGAGGAAGTCGCGGCCCGTCAGCCCGCCCGATCCGGGCAGTGGCGCCGCGGGATCGCCGTCGCCGGGCGTGCCGGCCCAGCCGCGGACGAACTCGCGGAAATTGGCGTCGACGATCTCGACGCGACTGGTGGGGCGGGCGGTCGCCCTGTCGCGGTTGGGGCGGTTGCGGGACATTCGCGCCGGGCGCTCCTGGACACCGGACGACCGGGGCGGTCACGCGGGACCGCCCGGCCGGAGGCCGGACATGGTAGCAGCGCGGCCCGACCCGTTCCTCTCGCGCGAACGTGGCCGGCGACCGGATCGACCGAAGCGGGCTCGGTCGCGGGTGCGGGGACCGGACCGGGAGAAACGCCGCCCGGCCCGGTGTCCCGATGGCAGGCGCGGCTCAGCCGCGGACGACGAACACCGAGACCTTGGAACGTTTGGCCAGGTAACCGGCGTTCGAGGAGAACACGTGGTCCATCAGGCCGGGCACGTGCGAGGACATCACCACCAGGTCGAAGCCCTCGGTCTCGACCACCTCCTCGAGGATGTCGTCCTTGTCGATCGCCGGGTCGTGGCTCACCCGCGACTCCGAGTCGATCTGCACGCCGTGCTGCTCGGCCTGCTCCTTCGCGAAGTCCGCCAGCTTCTGCTTGAACTCGTCGGGCGTGTGGCCGGCGGCCGAGGGCTCGGCGGTCGTGATGCCCACGAAGGTGATCGTGGCATCGTTGGCCTTGGCGATGTCGGCAGCGGTCTTGATGCCCTTCTGCAGAGCGTCCTTGTGGCTGAGGTCCACCGGGACCATGATCTTGTCGTACATGTCCGTCTCCAGCAGTTTTCGGTGTTGACTCAAGGTAAGCCGCTGACGCGGGGCCGCACTTGATTGAGGTCAAGAACCCACGCGATCGGTGGGGAGGGGCGTGCGCGGTCTCGACGCCGGCCACCGTACACCGGTTGGCGCCGCCGTGTCACGGGCCGGCGGGCCCGGCCCGGTCGCACGGATGGCGGCAGCCGGGCGTTCCCCGCAACACGGGCCGGGCGCGTGCGCTGCCGCTCAATCCCCGAACGTGCGGCTGCTCCCGGGCGTCATCGTCACCACCTCGACGGGGGAGTCGCCCAGTGCATCCACGAACTGTTCCGGGGTGCCCTTCAGCGGCGGGAACGTGCCGTAGTGGATCGGGATCGCGATCTCCGGGTCGACGTACTGGTCGATGGCGAACGCCGCGTGTTCGGGGTCCATCGTGAAGTGGCCGCCGATCGGCACCAGCGCCACGTCGGGGTCGTAGTAGTCGCCGATCCAGGCCATGTCGCCGAACACGCCGGTGTCGCCCATGTGGTAGATGCTGAAGCCGTCCTCGAACTCGATGATGTAGCCGGCCGGCTCGCCGCCCGGATATACCGCAGACTCGTGCACGAAGTCCGAGCTGTGCTCGGCGTGCACCATCGTGATCGTGATGCCCTCGCCGAGCGGCTGGATGGGGCCGCTCTTGTTGAAGCGGATCAGCTGCTTGCCGGGCAGGACGCCGAGGGTGCGGACGGTGTTGCCGAAATCGGCGTTCAGCCCGACCGGGGCGCCGGTCATGCGCGCGAGCTCCGCGGTGTCGCCCCAGTGGTCGCCGTGGGCGTGGGTGACCAGGATCAGGTCCACCGGCCCGATCCGTTCCAGGTCGCGCAGCGACTCCGGCAGCACCGGGTTGTTGAGGATGAACGGGTCGATCACGATCACCTTGCCGCCGGGCGAGGTGAGCTTGACGGCCGACTGGCCGAACCATTGCAGGCGGACGCCGTCGGCGGCCGCGGACGCGCCGGCGGCCAGCAACGCGACGGCAAGCAGCAGTGTACGAGCGATAGCCATCGGATTCTCCCTGGTGGATGCGGTCATGGTGCCGGCGCCGCGCCGGTCGAGGCCACGGCGCCGGCCACGATCAGTCGGCCGTGACGGCCTCGAGGGCCCGCTCGGCGATCAGCGCATGCCCGGCCCGGGTCGGGTGGATGCCGTCCCAGTAGAAATGCGCGTCGCGGTCGTTGCAGATCGCGTCTTCCTCCACGCCGAACTTCAGGCAGGGCTCGGTGCCGGCCTTGAACCCTAGCTCGCGTGCACGTGCCGGGTTGGCAATTTCCGTGCTCAGCGTGAAGCCGTCGACAATTGCGACATTGACGCCCGGGATGTCGTCGATTTCCGCGAGGACCGCCTCGACCTCGAGGTTACGTGCGTTCACGAACTCGGAGACGGCCATCCGTTGCGGCTCCGGTAGACCCAAGAACACGGGCACGGCCGCGAGATTAGGCAGGTTCGCGACCACGAAGTCGGTGGCGCCGCAATTGACGAGTGCAATCAGGTTGTCGGTCAGCCCGTTGATCAGTCCCGCCACGATGTCCGGGACCTCGGTCGGATCCTCAGCCTCAAATACCGCTCGCAAGTCATTACCGCCGATGGCGATGGCGAAGAGCGTATTTGGCGGTGTGCTGCATCCGAAGTCGGCGAAAAACATGCCGACCTGTGCGGACAGGGACGGCGAGTTTCCGCCCGCCCCGGCCCGCGCCCCACCGAAGGCGTAATTGGTGAACACGCCGTTGGCCCGCAACGAGGGTCCGGTCGAGGGCTCGGCGCCGAGCTTCTTCGCCAGCTGCTCGACCCAGGTCGGGCCGTTGCTGAACTGCGGCCCGCCGATCGGGTAGGGGGCGTCGGGGACCGGGAGGTACGGCTTGTGCGCGAGCCGGCCGGTCAGCACGAACACGTTGCCGGAATCGACGAGGCTGTCGCCGAAGGCGACGATCCGCTGGTGGGAACCATCGGCGACCGCGCCGGCGGGCAGCAGCAGGGCGAGCAGGAACAGGCCGGACAGGGCCCGGCCGAGCGGGCGTGATCCCTTCATGACGAGCGCTCCCGACCGGCCTGGCGCCGGTCCGTCGGTGGGTCATGCTGCCGAGTATAGGCAAGTTTCCGCGGGCCGCCAGACGCCGCGGGGTGCCGGTCGGCGCCGGCGGTCATCAGGCAACTGCATGCGGGTCATCACGATCCGTTGCGTGCAAATCGGTGCGCGGCGCATCCATAATGCATCGCGCCGGGGCCACGCGGCCGCATCCCCGGCTCGGCCCAGCCACCGGAACACCCGCCATGAAAATCGGCTTCATCGGACTCGGCAACGTCGGCGCCAAGCTCGCCGGCTGCCTGCAGCGCAACGGCCAGGACCTGACCGTGCGCGACCTCGACCCGGTGCACGCGCAGCCGCTGCTCGAGCAGGGGGCCGGCTGGGCGGACAGCCCGCGCGAGCTGGCCGCGGCCTGCGACGTCGTCATCACCTGCCTGCCCAGCCCGGCCGCCAGTGCCGCGGTGATGGAGGCCGAGGACGGGGTCCTCGCCGGCCTGCGCCCGGGCACGATCTGGGCCGAGATGAGCACTACCGACGAGGCCGAGGTGCGGCGCCTGGGCGCCCTGGTCGCCGCGACCGGCGGCGTCGCGGCCGACTGCCCCGTGTCCGGCGGCTGCCACCGCGCCGCCACCGGCAACATCTCGATCTTCGCCGGCTGTGACCGCGTGACCTTCGAGCGGCTGCTGCCGGTGCTCGGCTGCATGGGCCGCCGCATCCTGCACACCGGACCGCTCGGGTCGGCCTCGATCCTGAAGGTGGTGACCAATTACCTGGCCACCGCGAACCTGGTCAGCCTGTGCGAGGCGCTCACGGTCGCCCGGAAGGCGGGCATGGACCTCGGCACGAGCTACGAGGCGATCCGCATCTCCTCGGGCAACTCGTTCGTGCACGAGACCGAGAGCCAGGTGATCCTCAACGGCAGCCGCGACATCAACTTCACCATGGACCTGGTGCGCAAGGACCTGGGCCTGTTCCAGGCGCTGGCCGACCGGGCCGAGATTCCGCTCGAGATCTCGCCCGCGCTGCAGGCGATCTTTCTCGACGGCGAGACGCGCTACGGTCCACGCGAATGGTCACCGAACATCGTCCGGAGGCTGGAGGAGGCCTGCGACGTCCGCATCCTGGCCGACGGCTTCCCGGCCGCGATGGTCGACGACGAGCCCGAGGAGCCGGGCAGCGAAGTGATGCACCGGCGCGCCGGCGAACCCGGGCCGGCCGGATGACCGCCGGGACCAGAGCCAGGAGGAGCGTGACCCGATGAGCGTCAAGGACTGCACCCGTTTCTACATCGGCGGCAAGTGGGTCGTGCCCGACTCCGCCCGGACGACGATCGAGGTCGAGAACCCCGCGACCCGGCAGGTGATCGGCCGGGTCCTGCAGGCGGAGCACGAGGACGTCGACCGGGCAGTGGCGGCGGCGCGCGCGGCGTTCGAGAACTGGTCACAGAGCTCGCGCGAGGACCGGCTGGTGCTGCTCGACCGCGTGATCGAGGTCTACCGCCGGCGCCAGGACGAACTCGCCGCCGTGATGACGGCCGAGATGGGGTCCTCGAAAAAGCTGGCCGACAGCGAACAGGCGCCCTCGGGTCTGGGGCACCTGGAGGCCGCGCGCGCGGCGCTGGAGAGCTACGCCTTCGAGAGCGACGACGGCAAGGGCACCACCGTGCGCCGCGAGCCGGTCGGCGTCTGCGCCTTCATCACGCCCTGGAACTGGCCCATGAACCAGGTCGCGGCCAAGGTGGCGCCGGCGCTGGCCACCGGCTGCACCTGCGTGCTCAAGCCGTCCGAGATCTCGCCGCTGTCGGCGCACCTGTTCGCGGAGATCCTGGACGCGGCCGGCGTGCC
>JAWWAE010000027.1:0-18563 GCA_033721835.1 Halofilum sp. (in: g-proteobacteria)
CGACGTAGGCCTCGACGGGCTCGTCGAGGCGCGTATTGCAGGCGCGGCCCGCGCGCTGCACCAGCGATCGCCAATGGGCGGTGGGCGTCGGTTCCAGTTGGATCCCCGTCATCGCGCGGCTCCCCTGACCGGGTGCGCGACCGGCGGCACTGGCTCGGGCCGCCGGTGGCGTACCCCTGGACTACGACCTCAATTGAACCACATGCGTTCGGTATCCGTCGCGCGCCTGGCGCCGGATTGCTACCGCTCGTCGGTCACCCGGGCCCGGTATCGGGCCTCCCGGCGAGCGCGCCACATGGCTGCATGGCCGGCGGCACGCCGCTATACTGACGCGCTTCGCCAGTCTCGCGCCGAGCCTCCGCCTTGTCCGCGCCCAAACCGCAGCCGGTCGCCACCTTCCAGGACCTGATCCTGGCGTTGCAGCGCTACTGGATCGAGCAGGGCTGCGTCCTGATGCAGCCCTACGACATGGAGGTCGGCGCCGGCACCTTCCACCCAGCCACGTTCCTGCGGGCGGTCGGGCCCGAGCCGTGGCGGGCGGCGCACGTGCAGGCATCGCGCCGGCCGACCGACGGCCGCTACGGCGACAACCCGAACCGGCTGCAGCACTACTTCCAGTTCCAGGTGCTGCTGAAGCCCGCGCCGCTCGACATCCAGGACATCTACCTCGGGTCGCTCGCGGCGCTCGGGATCGACCCGCTGGTGCACGACATCCGCTTCGTCGAGGACGACTGGGAGTCGCCCACGCTGGGTGCCTGGGGGCTCGGCTGGGAGGTCTGGCTCAACGGCATGGAGATCAGCCAGTTCACCTACTTCCAGCAGGTGGGGGGCATTGACGTCGATGCGGTCTCCGGCGAGATCGCGTACGGGCTCGAACGCATCGCCATGTACCTGCAGGGCGTGGAGAGTGTCTACGACCTGGTGTGGACCGAGGGCCCGCAGGGCACGGTCTCCTACGGCGACGTCTACCACCAGAACGAGGTCGAGCAGTCGCGCTACAACTTCGAGCTGGCCGATACCGAGGCGCTGTTTGCCTGGTTCGACGCCTGCGAGCGCGAGGCCGCGCGGCTGATCGAGGCCGGGCTGCCGATGCCCGCCTACGAGCAGGTGTTGAAGGCCTCGCACACCTTCAACCTGCTGGACGCGCGGGCGGCGATCTCGGTCACCGAGCGCCAGCGCTACATCCTGCGCATCCGCGACCTCGCCCGCGGCGCGGCCCACGCCTACTACGGCGCCCGGGAGCAACTCGGCTTCCCTCTGTGCCGCGGGGAGGGGCGCGATGACTGACGCGCGCGATCTGCTGTTCGAACTCGGCACCGAGGAACTGCCTTCGAGCGAGCTCGTCGACCTGAAGGACGCGCTGGAAGTGAACCTTGCGCTGGCGCTCGAGCGTGCCCGGATTGGGCGGGAACCAACTCCCGACGGCGCCGGGGGGGCATCGTTTGCAACACCGCGGCGACTGGCCGTGTACTTCCGGAACGTTGCAGCCGTGCAGGCCGAAGAGACCGTCGAGCACCGTGGGCCGCCAGCCAACGTGGCGTTCGATGAGCACGACAGGCCGACCCGGGCGCTGGAAGGATTCGCGCGCAAGCACGGCGTTTCAGTCGACCAGCTTGAACGGCGCAGTGTCGGCAACGCCGAGTATCTCTTCTACCTCGAGCATCAGCCCGGACGTGCGACGATCGAGTTGCTGCCGGAGATCGTGCGAACCGCGCTCGGATGGCTGCGGCCAAACAAGCAGATGCGCTGGGGCGTGCCCGGGGTGACCTTCCCGCGCCCGGTGCACTGGGCGGTGCTGCTGTTCGGCGAGGACGCAGTCGAGACCGAGGTGCTCGGCGTCACGACCGGCCGCCGCACCCGCGGTCATCGCTTTCATCATCCGGCGGCGATCGAGCTCGATCGGCCGAAGGATTATCCCCGGCGCCTGCGCGAGCCCGGTCACGTCATCGCCGGTTTCGACGAGCGGAAGCAGCAGATCCGCGAGCAGGTCACGCGTGCCGCGCACGAGGTCGGCGGCGAGGCCGAGATGGACGAGGCGCTTTTGACCGAGGTGACCTCGCTGGTCGAATGGCCGGTTGCACTCGCGGGGCGGTACGACGAGCGATTCCTCGAGGTGCCGCCGGAGGCGCTGGTGGCCGTGATGAAGGACCACCAGAAGTATTTCCCGGTGCGCGACCGCGAGGGCCGACTGCAGCCGCGTTTCGTGACCGTGAGCAACATCGACAGCGAGCGGCCCGAGGTGGTGCGGGCCGGCAACGAGCGCGTGATCGAGCCGCGCCTGGCCGACGCCGAGTTCTTCTGGAACCAGGATCGCCGGCAGCCGCTGGAGGCGCGGCTCGGGGGCCTCGAGGCGATGGTGTTCCAGCGCCGGCTCGGCTCGCTGCGCGACCGGGCAGAGCGGATCGCCGGCGGCGCGGCGGACATCGCCCGTGCCCTGGGTGCCGAGCCCGCGGCGGCGCAGCGCGCCGGACGGCTCTCCAAGTGCGACCTGCTGACCGAAATGGTGGGCGAGTTCCCGGAGTTGCAGGGGACCATGGGCGGCTACTACGCGCGCCACGACGGCGAGGCCGAGACCGTCGCCCGCGCGATCGCCGATCACTACCGGCCCGGCTTCGCCGGCGACGCGCTGCCGCGCTCGATCGAGGGCTGTGCGGTCGGGCTCGCCGATCGGTTTGATGCGCTGGTCGGGATCTTCGCCATCGGCCAGGCTCCGAGCGGCGACAAGGACCCGTTTGCGCTGCGCCGCTCTGCGCTCGGCGCGCTGCGGATCGTGATCGAGTCGCGGCTCGATCTGGACCTGGAGCAGGCCCTGCGCGCTGCCGCCGGGCACTACCCGCCGGAGGTCGATGCCGGGGCCGCGGTGCCCGCCGTGTTCGAGTTCATGCTGGAGCGCCTCAAGGTCTGGTACGGCGCGGCCGGTTACAGCCCGGACCTGTTCGAGGCGGTGCGGGCACGCCGGCCGACCCGGCCGCTCGACTTCGACGCCCGCATCCGCGCGCTGTGCGACTTCCGCGACCGGCCCGAGGCGGCGCCGCTGTCGGAGGCCAACAAGCGCATCCGCAACATCCTGCGCAAGGCCGAGGCGGTGAACGCCGGCCCCGAGCCGGGGCTGTTCACCGAGGCGGCCGAGCGCACGCTGGCCGCGCGGGTCGATGACCTTGCAGTCGAGGTGCGGCCGCTGATCGAGCAGCGCGACTACCAGGGGGCGCTGGAGCGGCTGGCCGGGCTGGCGGGGCCGCTCGACCGCTTCTTCACCGACGTGCTGGTGATGGACGAGGACCCGGCCGTGCGCGCCAACCGCATCGCGCTGCTCGATCGGGCGCGCGGCCTGTTCCTCGACGTGGCCGACCTGTCGCAGCTGCAGGGCGCGGGCACATGAGCCGCGGGCTGGTGATCCTCGACCGCGACGGCGTGCTCAACGCCGAGTCGCCCGACCACATCAAGTCGGTCGAGGAATGGCTGCCGCTGCCCGGCAGCCTGGAAGCGGTGGCCCGTCTGTGCCGCGCCCACGTGCGGGTGGCGCTGGCGACCAACCAGTCCGGCATCGCGCGCGGACTGTTCGACGAGGCGGACCTGCAGGCGATCCACCGCCACATCAACGCCGAGCTGGGGCGCATCGGCGGGCGGCTGGACCCGATCGTGTACTCGCCCGACGGGCCCGGCTCGAACAGCCCCCGGCGCAAGCCGAACCCGGGCATGCTGCACGAGATCGCGGCCCGCTGCGGCGTCGACCTGAATGGCGTGCCGTTCGTCGGCGACTCCTGGCGCGACATCGAGGCGGCGCGCGCCGCCGGCGCGCGGCCGGTGCTCGTGCGCACCGGCAACGGCCGTACGACCGAGCGCGAGGCGCCGGACCTGTCCGGGGTCGAGGTGTACGATGACTTGGCTGCCTTCGTCGACCACTACCTGCGGGAAGGTGCCGCCTGATGAGCGAACGGCGCGCGTCGCCGCTGCTCTACCTTCGTTCCGGCCTCTACTGGCTGGTCTTCGCCGCGAGCACCATCGTCTACGGCTTCCTGGTCGGTACCATCGCCTGGCTGCTGCCGTTCCGCTGGCGCCACCTGCCGGTTCGGCAGTGGGCGGCCATCAATCTCTATGCCCTGCGCTGGATCTGCGGCCTGCGCTGGCGGGTCGAGGGCCGCGAGCACCTGCCGGCGTATCCGATGGTGATCTTCGCCAAGCACCAGTCCACCTGGGAGACCATCGCCCTCGCATGGCTGCTCCCGCCGCAGGTGTGGGTCGTCAAACGCGAATTGCTCAAGGTGCCGTTCTTCGGCTGGGGCCTGGCCGCCCTGTGGCCGATCGCGATCGACCGCTCGGCCGGGCGGGCGGCGGTCGAGCAGATGCTGCAGCAGGGCCGGCGGCGGCTGGAGCAGGGGCAGTGCGTGATGGTCTTCCCGGAGGGCACGCGCGTGCGACCGGGCACCACCGAGCGCTATCGCATGGGCGGCGCCATCCTGGCGACGGAGACCGGGACGCCGGTGCTGCCCATCGCCCATAACGCCGGCGACTTCTGGCCGCGCCACAGCTTCGTCAAGTGGCCGGGCGAGGTGGTGGTATCGATTCGCCCGCCAATCGAGTCCGCCGGCAAGAACCCCGAGCAGCTCAACGACGAGGTGCGCGCGGTGATCGAGGGCGAGATGGAGCGGATCAGCGAAGCCGGTGGGGCGGGGGAGGAACCGCGAAGGGACGCGAATGAACGCGAATAAAGCCGCGTCGTGTTGCGTGCCGTGTCAGAGCTCCGCTGGTGTGCCGTCGTGGGTTCGGGGATGGAAAAAGGCAAACCGCGAATGAACACGAAGGGCGGAACCCGCAAGCGCGCCTTCGCCGCGGGCGAACGCGTACGCATCTGTGCAAGGCGGGCGTACGCGTTTGCTTCGCAAAAGCGCACCTACGTCAATCTTGCGGCACTGTCGAATAACTCGTGTCCATTCGTTCTGATTCGTGGTTCTTCACCGCCGTTCAGCGGCGCCTCGCTTCCAGCGCAGCTCCAGCTCGCTCGCATGTCCTGACGCGCCCCCATTCGCGTTCATTCGCGTTCATTCGCGGTTCCCTGCGAATCATGGCGCGGGGTTGGAGATGCGGGCGTGGATGGCGTCGATCGCCTTCAGCGTCTCCGCGTCCAGCTCGACGTCGATGCTGCCGAGGTTCTCCTCCAGTTGTTCGCGCGTGGTCGCGCCGATGATGTTGCTGGTGAGGAAGGGGCGCTCGTTGACGAAGGCCAGCGCCATCTGCGCCGGTGTCAGGCCGTGGTCGCGAGCCAGCGCCACGTATTCGCCGGCGGCCTGCATCGCGGGCTCGCCGCTGTAGCGCGAGAAGCGCGGAAACAGGGTGAGCCGCGCGTTCTCCGGTTGTGCGCCATCGACATACTTGCCCGACAACACGCCGAAGGCGAGCGGCGAGTAGGCCAGCAGCCCGACCGCCTCGCGCTGCGCGATCTCCGCCAGTCCGATCTCGAACGAGCGGTTCAGCAGGTTGTACGGGTTCTGGATCGACACCACCCGCGGCAAGTCGTTGTGCTCGGCCAGCCGCAGGTACTGCATGGTGCCCCATGGCGTCTCGTTGGAGATGCCCAGGTGTCGGATCTTGCCGGCCTCGATCAGCTCCGCCGCGACCGACAGTGTTTCCTCCAGGTTGGCCAGGGCGGCGCCGTCGTCTTCGACGTGCTCGTAGTCGAGCCGACCGAAGTAGTTCGCCGGCCGCGCCGGCCAGTGCACCTGGTAGAGGTCGATGTAGTCCGTCTGCAGGCGGCGCAGGCTGTCCTCGACCGCCTGCAGGATCTGGTCGCGCTCGAGCACCGGCCCGCCGCGGATCCACTCCAGCCCGTCCGAGTTCCCGCTGACCTTGGTGGCCAGGACCAGCCGATCGCGATCATTGCGCCGAGATAGCCAGCTGCCGATGTATTCCTCGGTCCGGCCCTGCGTTTCCGCTTTCGGTGGCACGGGGTACATCTCCGCGGCGTCGATGAAATTGACGCCGCGTTCCACGGCGAGATCGAGCTGCTCGTGCGCTTCGGCCTCGCTGTTCTGCTGACCCCAGGTCATGGTCCCGAGGCAGATTCGGCTGACCTGCAGATCGGTGGTGCCCAGTTGCGAATATTTCATGCCGTGCCTCGCTGCAATCGAAATGAACGAACCGCGAATGAACGCGAATCAACAAGCCGGCAGGTGCGCCTTCGCCGCAGGTAAACGCGTACGTTTCGTGGCAACCGGGGCGTATGCGTTGCTTCGCAACAGCGCACCTACATCAAGCTTGCGATCTCGTCGTGATGCCCGTCCCCATTCGCGTCCATTCGCGTTCATTCGCGTTCATTCGCGGTTCCGGAATCCTTTTCCCGAATCCGCTCGCCCCGGATCAACCGGCGGATGAACGGCGCCAGAATCATCTCCATTGCGAATCCGAGCTTGCCACCGGGGATCACGATGGTGTTCGGCCGCGACATGAATGAATCGGTCAGCATGGTCAGTAGATAGGGGAAATCCACATGTGCCTTCATCGCATCACCAAAGCGGATTACCACGAGGCTTTCGTCGGCTGAAGGCACCTCATGCGCAACGAAGGGATTCGACGTATCAACGAGAGGGACGCGCTGGAAGTTGATGTCGGTACGCGAGAATTGCGGTGTGATGTACTCGACGTAGTCGTGCATCCGTCGTTTGATCGTTTCTACAGTGTCCTCGGGGGCATAGCCGCGAGTGCCGGCATCGCGATGGATCTTCTGGATCCATTCGAGATTGACGATCGGGGTCACGCCGACGAGAAAATCCACGTGTTGCGCGATGTCGTGTTCGGACGTGACCACGCCGCCATGCAGCCCTTCGTAGAACAGCACGTCCGACCCTTCGGGCAACCGCTCCCAGGGCGTGAATTCGCCCTCGCTTGCGTCACCGCCGTAGCGCGCCGCTTCCTCGGCATTGTGGAGGTAGAGGCGGCGCCAGCCGGTGCCCGACTCCCCGTATTCGCGGAACAGGGCCTCGAGCTGGTCGAACTGGTTGCCGGCAGGCCCGAAATGGCTCAATACCTCGCCCTCGGCCTGTGCGCGGCGGATCTGTTCCACCATCTCCTCGCGTGAGTAGCGGTGGAAACTGTCGCCCTGGATGTAGACCGGCGTGACGTCATGGCGTCGGAAGATGCCCTCGAACGCGGTCCGCACGGTCGAGGTTCCGGCGCCGGACGAGCCGGTCACGGCAATGATCGGGTGTTGCAGCGACATGGTCCGTCCCCCGGGGCCCGCACGGCCCGAGCCGCGCATGATACCGCCCCATGCCGCCCCGTGTCGTTACCCCGCGCGGAGCAGGGAACCGCCGATGAATATCAATGGATCACGCGCCGGAACGGTCATTGTGAGCGGAGTGATGCAATCCAGCCAGGTCCGCGGCACAGGGTCCTGGATGCCTCCCGGCTTCGCTCCTCGCGATGACATCGAGTATTCGCGTCCCGACAGGCCGACACACGGGATTCGTTGCATTGGCACATGCACGTGGGCTGTGCAACGGCGCACCCGTTCCATTCCCGTGCGCCATCGTCCGGCTCGTTTCTATCCGGTCTCGATCCCGGTTCCCTTGCCTGCCAATCGCCGATACAGCAGATCGTGTACTGCGTGACCTCGATCCTCGCCCCGTTGCTCGAAACGGGTCCGCGGTCGGTACGCCGGGCGCTCGGTATCGCCGACGGGCTCGAATGCATCGTGCTTTGTCAGCACGTCACGCATGTGGTCGGCATAGTCGTCCCAGTCGGTCGCGAGGTGGAACACGCCGCCGGGTTCGAGCACGCGCGCCACCTGTTGCACGAACGGGGGCTGCACGATGCGTCGCTTGTGGTGGCGTTTCTTCGGCCACGGGTCGGGGAAGAACAGCAGCACGCGGGCCAGTGAGGCGTCCGGCAGATGGTCGCGCAGCACCTCGGTGGCGTCGGCCTGGATCACCCGCACGTTCGGCAGCCCGTCCTCGTCGATCGCGCGCAACAGCCGCCCGATGCCGGGTCGGTGCACCTCGACGCCCAGGAAGTCGACCTCCGGATGGCTGGCTGCCATTGCGTGCAGCGCGTCGCCGTTGCCGAATCCGATCTCCAGCCACACCGGCGCCTCGCGGCCGAATGCGCCGGCGAGATCGAGGGGCCCGCTTTCGGGCTCGATGCCGTAACGCGGCATCAGCTCATCCAGCGCCCGCTGCTGCGCCGGCGTCAGCCGACCCTCGCGCAGCACGAAGCTGCGCACGGGGCGCATCCATTGTTCGGGCGAATCGCTCGTCATCAGGAAATTGAACCAGGAATGAACACGAACCAACACGAATAGGGGATAAGGGAACCCGTAGGTGCGCTTTCGCCGCAGGCGAACGCGTACGCATTGCTGCAACGAAGGCGTACGCGTTTGCTTCGCAAAAGCGCACCTACGTCATCCTGCCGACCCGGCGAGTGATTCGTGTCCCTTCGTGTTCATTCGTGGTTCTTCAATGCAGCACCTGCGGTGACACGCTTCCAGCGAAGCCCCGACGCGCCCGCATGCAGCGACGCGCGCCTGTTCACGTCCATTCGCGTTCATTCGCGGTCCGGAAATCAGAAAAACGTGCCCTCCTCGGGCGACGAGGCGGAGGCGTAGCGGCGGCGGGGCATGCGGCCGGCGAGCCAGGCCTTGCGACCGGCGCGCACGCCGTCGCGCATCGCCTCGGCCATCAGCACCGGATGCCGGGCCTGGGCGATGGCGGTGTTCAGCAGCACGCCGTCGCAACCGAGCTCCATTGCGATGGTGCAGTCGCTGGCCGTGCCGACGCCCGCATCGACCAGCACCGGCACCTTCGCGTTGTCGACGATCTCGAGCACGTTGTAGCGGTTCTGGATACCGAGGCCGGAGCCGATCGGCGCGGCCAGTGGCATCACCGCGAGCGCGCCGGCGTCTTCCATGCGGCGTGCCATCACCGGATCATCGCTGGTGTACACCATGACCTCGAAGCCTTCCGACGCCAGCTGCTCGGTCGCCTTCAGCGTCGCCGGCACGTCGGGGTAGAGCGTCTTTTCGTCACCGAGTACCTCGAGCTTGATCAGGCTGTGCCCGTCGAGCAGCTCGCGCGCCAGGCGACAGGTGCGGACGGCATCCTCGACCGTGTAGCAGCCGGCCGTGTTGGGCAGCAGGGTGTAACGGTCGGGCGGGATCGCGTCCAGCAGATTCGGTTCGTCCGGGTCCTGGCCGATGTTGCTGCGGCGCACCGCGAACGTGACGATCTCCGCACCGCTCGCCGCGATCGCATTGCGCGTCTGCTCCAGGTCACGGTACTTGCCGGTACCGACCAGCAGCCGCGACTGGAACCGCCGCTGTCCGATCAGCAGCGGATCGTCGCTGGGAACATCCCGTGGCACTGTGGCCATCCTCTCTCTCCTGCGCCGATTGTCTCCAGGCGCATCGCGTCTCGTGTCCCTCTGCAGGTCGGGTATCCAACGTGGCAGCTACGCGGCCAAGCCCTCAGCCACCGCCAATCGCGCGCACGATCTCGACGCGGTCGCCCTCGTGCAGCGTGGTGTTCGCGTACTCGCTGCGCGGCACGATTTCGCGGTTGATCTCGAGCGCGATCCGCTGGTCGGCGAGCCCGATCCGTTCGATCAGCTCGTCCGCTCGCAGCGCCTCCGGCAGCTCGCAGGATTCGCCGTTGACAGTGACCTGCATGCCTCCTCCGGTACCCGGGCCGGCCGACGGCGCGGGTCGCTTGCGTGTCCGCCGGCCTCCTCGTACGATCTGACGGCGATGCGGCTGTAGTTCAATGGTAGAACCCGACCCTCCCAAGGTCGAGATGCCGGTTCGATCCCGGTCAGCCGCTCCACCGCGCGCCCCGCGGACCGCTGTACAGGCCGGCCGACGGTCGCTATCCTTCGCCCTCCGCAGCATCCCGCGCCGTGCCGGTGTAGCTCAGTCGGTAGAGCAACTGATTCGTAATCAGTAGGTCGGAGGTTCGATTCCTCTCGCCGGCACCATTTCCGTTGCCGGGTCCGGCGTCCATCCGGGTCCGGGGTCCGACCGCCGACGCGACCGGAGCGCCGCCGATGCGCCATGATACCGCGCCGCTGCAGACCGGCCCGTTCGCGGGCACGGCCGTGGTCGCGGTCGGCGCGCTCTGGGGCATCTACTGGATGCCGCTGCGCCGGCTCGAGGCGGCGCTGCCGGCCGGGCCCTGGCTGACGCTGGCCGCCCTGCTGGTCGCCTGCCTGCTGCTCGCGCCCGCCGCCTGGCGCGGCCGGGCGCGCCTGCGCGCGGCCCGCAACCGGGCGCTCGCGAGCGTCGCGCTCGGCGGCGCCTCGTTCGCGCTCTATTCCAACGGCCTGCTCTACGGCCACGTCGCCGTCGTGATCCTGCTGTTCTACCTGACCCCGATCTGGAGCACCCTGATCGCGCGTTTCTGGCTCGGCTGGGCCGTCTCCTGGTGGCGCTACGCGGCGATCGCCTGCGGCCTGGTCGGCATCGCGCTGGTGCTCGCCGGCACCCACGGCGGCGTGCCGCTGCCCCACGGGCTCGGCGACTGGCTGGGGCTGGCCTCCGGCCTGCTGTGGGCGATCGCCTCGACCGGGATCCACGTCCACTCGCGCACCCGTCCCGCCGAGACCAATTTCATGTTCTGCGCGGGCGGTGCGGCCATGGCGCTGCTGCTGGCGCTGTCGCTCGGCACCGGGGGTCTGCCGCCGATCGCGCCCGGGGCCTGGCTGCCCGCGGCCGGCTGGACGCTGTTGATCGGCGGCTTCTGGTGGGCGCTGTCGCTGACCGCGTTCATGTGGGCCACCCAGGCCCTCGAGCCGGCCCGCGTCGGCATCCTGCTGATGAGCGAGGTGCTGGTGGGCGCGGTCTCCGCGGCGCTGTTCGCCGACGAACCGTTCGGGGCCGCGCTGGCGGTCGGGGCCGTGCTGGTGATCGCCGCCGGCGTGCTGGAAACGGTGCCCGAGTGGCGGCGGGGCCGCGTCCGGCCCTGAGGCGCAGGTCCGCGCTCAGTGACGGGCGGACTCCCACTCGTCCAGCAGCTCCCGCGCGCGCTCCAGCTCCTGTTCGCTCATCCGCTGTTCGAGCTTCCCGCGCGCCTCGTTCGCGTTGTCGCGGAACATGTTCGGGTTGAAGTTGTGGATGGCGACGGTGAGCCAGGCGTAGGCGGTCGCGCGGTCGCGCTCGAGACCACGGCCCTGGGCATACATCAGGCCGAGCGTGTATTGCGCGTGCGGGTTGCCGCGTTCGGCCGCGAGCCCATACCAGTGTGCGGCGCGGGCCTCGTCCCGCTTCACGCCGAGGCCCTTGGCGTAGATGTGGCCGAGATTGAACTGGGCGCGCTCGCTGCCGTGGCCGGCCGCCCGCCGGTACCAGTCGACGGCCTGCCGGGGATCGCGCTTGACGCCCTTGCCCTCCTCGTACATCGCGCCGATGCGGTATTCGGCCGCCGCATGCTCCAGCGCCGCCGCCTGTTGCCAGTGCTCCAGCGCGGCCTCGTAGTCCTCACGCTCGAACGCCTCCTGGCCACGGGCAAAGGCCTCCGTCGCCGTATCGGCCGCGGCGGGCGTGCCAAGCAGCAGCAGGGCGAGCAACAGCAGAGGTCTGCCGGGGGGCATGCCGGTTCCCGTGGGTCGTGCGCCGAATCGTTCCCAGGGCGGGAGGATAGCAGGTCCGGCCGGCGAGGGATCGTCGCCGGCTGACGGCGGGGCGACATGGTGCTGGGGGCGCCGGGGGCGGCAGCTGCAAAGGCGGCATCGGTGCGGCACCGCTCCCCCCGGATATCGGTGCCGCACCCCCGCTTGGTGCTGGAATGCACGGAACGGGTAAAGATGCCGTGACTGGAATAACGCAAGACGTGTGCCAGCCGGGTGCCCGCGCCTGCGACGGGTCTCTCAATAGAGCAGGAACCAGGCGCCGTAGCCGACCAGCAGGGCCGGGATCCCCGTATAGAGGGTGGCCACGATGGCCGCCTGCGGGGCCAGCGCGAGGGCCGGGAACAGGGCATCGCCGTCATTGCTGATCGCGTTGCCGAGCAGGGCCGCGAGCGGGATCGCACCGCTCAGGTAGAGCGCGGTCACGATGATCTGCGGCCCGCAGCCCGGGAGGAATCCGACCAGCACGGCGATCAGTGGCGTCAGCGGGGCCCAGACGCGGAACCAGGCACCGAGGTCGGCGCCGCTGAAGTGCACACCCAGCTCGAACACCAGGAACGCGGCGATCACCCAGACCGTGACGAAGTTGGTGTCGTTGATGACGCGTGAACCCAGGGTCGGCCGGCCGGGTACGGTGTCGTTCGGGTTGGCGGTGCCGTGGCGCCCGCCGGCGTCCGTGCGGCACAGCAGCTGGCCCGGCTCCGCGGTCATGTGGGCGGTCCACATCAGCAGCGCCAGGATGCCGCCGGCGAAGCCGAGCCAGGTAACCGGCTCCCAGGCGGCCAGCGGCCCGAACCAGCCGTTGGGGTCGAGCTGGGCCGCGATCGGCAGGGCGAAGACCACGCCGGGGATCATCAGTGCGATCCACAGCGGGTTGAGCCGCGTAGCCGGCCGCAGCCGCGCCCCGGCCGCGTTGGTGCGAGCCGTGTCCTCGCCGCCGGGGCGCCCGTCCCGGCGCATGAAGCCCGGGCCGTGCAGGGCCTCGAACAGATAGCCCGAGATGGTCCCCACCACCATCCCGAGCAGGAACACCAGGCCGCCGGTGAGCGGCTCCTGCGCCAGCAGCAGGAACGCGGCATCGCCCATGGTGGCGGTCAGCACGGCGATCAGCGCGCCGAAACCGACGTGGCCGTTGACGTACTGCGTCACGACCACGATGGCGCCGCCGCAGCCCGGCAAGGCGCCGAGAAACGCGGCGACCGGGACCTGGATCCGTGGGTGGCGGGCCAGCAAGTCGGCGCTGTCGAACCGGAACAGCCGCTCCAGCCCATAGAGCAGGGCCAGTGTCGCGGCGACGAACACGCTGACCTGGAGGTAGGCCTCGGCGATCGCCTCGACCATGATGCGGCCGGCCGCCGGCGAGGCCCAGGCGAGCGTCGCGAGGGCCAGCGGGACCAGCACCCGCCACGAGAGCGCCTCGCGGGTGCCGCGATGCAGGTCGATCAGGCCGCGCCGGGCGGCAAGGATGGCGGCGGTCACGAAAGTTTGTCCGGACTAAACTTTGGAACGAGTCTAATTCCGCTCTACTCTAGGGCCGTGGCGGGCCGGTTTCAAGGGCCGGGGAGGCGTGCGATGCCGCTCCTGCGCGCCGGCGACGCCGGGCTCAGGGGCTGGTGACGATGTCGCGGTAGCCGTCGCCCGCGCGCAGCCGGGCCTCGAACTCGTCGATGGGCAACGGGCGCTCGAACAGGAAGCCCTGGGCCTCCTCGCAGCCGAATTCCTGCAGCAGGCGCAGTTGCCGCCGGTGCTCGACGCCCTCGGCGACCACGCTCATCTGCAGGTTGTGCGCCAGCTCGACGATGGTCTTGGCGATCGCCGCTGCCGTGTCGTCCGCGCGCGCGTGCTCCAGCTCGACGACGAACGAGCGGTCGATCTTGAGCGTGTCGACCGGCAGGTGCCGCAGGTAATTGAGCGAGGAGTAGCCGCTGCCGAAGTCGTCGATTGCGATGTGCAATCCGGGCGCCCGCTCCTTCAGATCGACCAGCTGCCGGCTGGCGCGCTCGAAATCCTGCATCAGCATGCTCTCGGTGATCTCGAGCTCGATGCCCGCCGGGTCCACGCCGAGCCGCTCGAGGATGCCGGCGACATCGGCGGCGAAGCCGTCGGCATGCAGCTCGCGCGCCGACAGGTTGACCGACAGCAGCAGCTCGCGCCCGCCCTTCTGCCACCCCGCCGCGCGGCGGGCGGCATGTTCCAGCACCACGCGGTCGATCTCCGTGATCAGCGGGCTGCGCTCGGCGACATCGATGAACGCGCCCGGGTTCAGCAGGCCGCGCTCCGGGTGGCACCAGCGGACCAGCCCCTCGGCGCCGCTGATGGCGCCATCGACCAGGGAGACGCGTGGCTGGTAGTACAGCTCGAACTCGTCGCCCTTGAGGGCGTCCTGCAGTTCCGACTCGATCTGCAGGCGCTCGGAGACCTGCCGGTTCATGCTCTCGGCAAAATAGCGGTAGCGGTTCTTGCCCGCGTTTTTCGCCGCGTACATCGCCGTGTCGGCGGCCTGCAGCAGCGCCTCCGGGGTGCGCCCGTCCTGCGGGAAGGTGCTGATGCCGATGCTGGGGCGCGCCGTCACCTCGCGCTCGGCGACGCGGAACGTGCGCTGCAGCGCAGACAGGACGCGCTCGGCGATGTCGGTGCAGTAATCCGGGCTGTTGTGCAGCGGTACGACGAGCACGAACTCGTCACCGCCGAGCCGCGCGACGGTATCGGCCGCGCGCAGGCAGTTGCGCAGCCGCGCCGACACCTTCTGCAGCAGTTCGTCGCCGGCGCTGTGGCCGAGCGAGTCGTTGATCAGCTTGAACTCGTCCAGGTCCAGCAGCAGCACGCCGACCGCATGGCCCGAGCGCTCGGCCTCGCGGATGGCGAGCTCCAGCCGGTCCGACAGCAGCGCCCGGTTCGGCAATTCGGTAAGCGGATCGTACTGTGCCTGCCGCAAGAGGGCCTCGGACAGGCGGTGCTGCTCGATCGCGATCGAGGCGATCTGGGCCATCTCGTGCAGCAGCTCGCGGGCCGGCTGGTCCAGGGCGCTGGCGTCCGCGGCGAAGGCCGCGAGCACGCCGAGCACCGTCCCCGTCTGGTCGCGGATCGGCGTAACCGCCATCGCGTCGTAGCCGGCCGCGCGGGCGGCGGCGGCGAAGGGGGACTGCGCATCACCGCCATCGAAGTGCTCGCGGGCCACTCGCTTCCCCTCGCCGGCCAGTGCCTCGGCGATGGCCCCGCCGATCTCGGCCGGCACGGCGCCGTCGATCGCCTCGATGCAGTCGCTGTCCAGGCCGGGCGCCGCCGCGCTGTGGACGCGGCCGTCCTGCAGCCGGAAGATGGCGACGGTCACGCGCTCGTGCTGCTGCTCGGTGACGCCGACCACCTCGTAGAGGATCCCGCTGACGGGGTCATCGCGCGCGATCATCTCGAGCACGGCGTTGCGCTGCCGGACGAGATCGCGCGCCTTGCGCTCGGCCGTGATGTCTCGCACCAGGCCCTCGTAGTAGAGCACGTTGCCGCGGACGTCCCGCGAGACGTGAACCGTCTCGCTGGTCCACAGCCGCGAGCCGACATTGAGGGCGCGGACCTCCGCCTCGAAGCCGTCGACGTAGCCCTGGTCGTGCAACTGGCGCTGCATCTCCGCCCGCGCGTCGGGGTCGACATACCACTGCGAGTTCAGGTCCGAGACCGCCGCCAGCAGCTCGTCCGGTGTGTCGAATCCGTGCATGCGTGCCAGCGCCGGGTTGGCCCGGAGCAGTTCGCCCTCCGGGGTGGAGCGGTACATGCCCTCGCTCGAGTTCTCGAACAGGTCGCGGTACTCGGCCTCCAGCCGCCGCCGTTCCGTGATGTCGGTCAGTACCGAGCGCAGGCCCTCGATGCGGCCCTGCTCGTCGCGGACCGCGCTCGACGACAGCAGTACCTCGCGGATCTCCCCGTCCTTGCGCCGCAGCCGGTACTCGAGCTCCTCGACGGCGCCGTCGGCAAACACCGCGGGCATGTACTCCCGCTCGGCGCGCTCGCGCGATGCGTCGGTGAGGAAGTCGGTGATGCGATGGCCCACGACCTCGTCGCGCTCGAATCCGAGCACGCTCAGCCAGTACTGGTTGACGTCGACGATGACCCCGTCCGCGTCGGTACTGTGCAGCATCACCGGGGTGTCATGGTAAAGGGCGCGGAACCGCGCCTCGCTGCGCGCAAGCTCCTGGTCCTTGCGCACGCGCTCGGTGATGTCGAATACCGTGCCCTCGTAATACGCAACCCGGCCGCGCTCGTCGCGCACCGCGCGCGCGTTCTCGGTGACCCAGATGCGCTCGCCAGTGCCGGGGCGGTAGATCTCGCACTCGAAGCCCTGCACGCGCCCCTCCCGGTCGAGCCGCTCGGTGATGCGGTCGCGATCCTCCGGGTTCACGTACCACTGGCTGCCGAGGTCGGTCACCGCCGCGAGCAGTTCCTGCTCGGTCTCGAACCCGGCCATCGCCACCAGCGCCGGGTTGGCGCGCACGAACCGGCCCTCCGGTGAGGTGCGGTAGATGCCCTCCGTGGCGTTGTTGAAGATCTCGCGATACTCGGACTCGGCCCGGCGCTGCTCGGTGACGTCGGTCATCACCGTGAGCGTGTTCAGGACGTTGCCCGACGCGTCGTGCTCGACCTCGGCCGAGAGCAGCACGTCGATCACCTCGCCGTCGGCCCGCACCACCTGGTAGGGCTCGTTGCGGCAACGGCCGGTGCGGAACATCTCCGGGATGACTTGCTCGCGTGCGCGGCGCGCCGATTCCTCGGTGAAGAAGTCGATCGACTTGCGGCCGAGCACCTCTTCCTCCGTGTAGCCGAGGTGCTGCAACCAGAAGCCGCTCACCGCTAGCAGCCGGCCGTCCGGGTCGATCGAGTGCAGCATCACCGGCGTGCGGTGATACAGCTCCCGGTAACGGGCCTCACTGCGCGCCAGCTCGCGTTCGGCCTCCTTGGTCTCGGTGATGTCGATCATCGCGCCGACCAGCCGGGCCGGCCGGTCATCCTCGACGACCACGGTGACGATGTCGCGCAGCCAGACGGTGCGCCCATCCGCGGCGATCATCCGGTAGTCGAACGAGTGCCGCCGCAGCTCCCGGGTCGCCCGCTGGCAGTAGGCCGGCGCCCACTCCCGGTCATCGGGGTGGATATGCTCGACCCAGAAGCGCGGTTCCTCCGTCCAGCGGGAAACAGGGTAGCCGAGCAGGTTCTCGGCCTCGCCGCTGACGAAGGTGAACTGGAAGGTCTCGGGATCGCCCTCCCAGAGGATGGCCGAGGTCGACTCCACCAGCCCCGCATAGAGCTCTTGTTGGCGCTGCAACTCCTCTTCCGCGCGCTTGCGCTCGGTGATGTCGCGAATGAAGCCGACGTAGCCGATCTCGTTGCCATCGGTATCGTGGAGGATGTCGGTGACCGTTTCCGCAATGAACTCCCGGCCGGCACGCGAGCGGAAGCGCACCGTATGCGTGCGTGCCCGTGATCGGTCCCCCGCAGAGCGCTGCGCGTAGGATTCGCCGACCCGGCGATGGTCGTCGGCGCTGGCGTAGATCAATCGGGTCGGCTGTCCCTTCACCTCGTCCTCGGAATAGCCGAACAGCTCGGTGAAGGCGCGGTTGACCATGATCATGCGGCGCTCGGGATCGGTCACGATCACCGTCTCCGACGAGTCCTCGAAGATGGCGTGGAACAGCGCGTTCTGGCGCTCGAGACGGGCGCGGGCCTCCTCTTCCCCGGTGCGGTCGGCGAACGAGAAAACGATGCGCTCGATCGCGCCCTCGTGGCCGGGCACCGGCGAGCCATTGACCGACAGATACTGCCGCGAGCCGCCCGGCCAGCACAGCGCGAAGCGCATGTCCTCGACGGCCTCGCCCGCATCGAGCACGCGTTGCAGCGGGTAGCGGGCCGGGACCAGCGCGGTGCCGTCGGTCTCGGTCAGGCGCCCCGGCAGCTCCTGCATGTAGGCGGCCTGTTTCTCCTCGAATCCCAGCATGGCGTGGGCGTGCGGATTGGCGTGCACGATGCGGCCGGCGGTGTCGGTGATGAGGAGCGCCGACACGCTGGTGCGCACGATCTCGTCGAGGAGGTGGTGTTCCTCGGCCAGCGCATGCTTGGCCAGGACGCGATCGGTGATGTCGTCGATGAAGCCATTGCAGACCACGGACCCGTCGGGTTGCTGGATGGGCGTCGATCGCGCCTCGACCCACAGGGTCCCGGCGGGCGTGAGCAGGCGGAATTCCTGCCGCATCGGCTCCAGCGTGTGTTCGCTCTCGGCGATGGCCCGCTTGAGCCGGGGCCGATCCTCCTCCGCCACCAGGCCGATGAAGGTCTCGAAATCGTCCAGCGGGAAGTCGGGCGGGAAGCCGGCGATCCCGTGCAGCCCGCGGCTCATGTAGGAAAAGCGGCTGCTCCCGTCCGCCTCGTGCCGGAACTGGTAGACGGCGCCGGGCAGCGATTCGGCGAAGCCGCGCAGCCGTGACTCGGTCTCGGCCAGCCGGCGCTCACCGGCGCGGATGCCGGTGACGTCGGTGACGGTCGCCAGCCGCAGCGACTCGCCGCCGGGCAGGGTGATGCGGCGGCTGCTGCTGTCCACCGTCATCTCGCTGCCGTCGCGCCGTCGCACCCGCAGCTCCCGGTTGAGCCCGGTGCCGGCGGCAAGCGCCGCGCGGTGGTTGGCCAGGGCCTTGTCGTGCTCGCCCGGCGGGATCACCATGGTGAAGCGCTGGCCGAGCAGTTCGTCGCGCCGGTAGCCGTACATCCGGCAGTAGGCGGGATTCACGTAGCGGTAACGGCCCTCGGCGTCCATCAGGGCCAGCCCCACACCGGACGCGCGGGCGATGGCGCTGCCGAGCAGCGGCGGCGGATCGGGCGGCGCGATCGCGACCAGATGCCGATCATCGCCGACGGTGCCGAGCCGCAGCTCCACCGGCGGGCCATCCGGTTCCAGCCGCGTGTTCACGCAGGCGTCC
>JAWWAE010000028.1:0-18291 GCA_033721835.1 Halofilum sp. (in: g-proteobacteria)
CCCGGCCGCGGCAACCAGCGCCAGGCTTCTTTGGGTACTTTCTTGGCACCAAGAAAGTACCTCGCTCCGCCACAGCGGAGCGAAACCCGACGAGTTGGCAGCGACAAGACTGGCTGGCCGGGCTGCTCGGGAAAGGCCGACCGGCGTGCGGCTGTCGGACTGAAGTCCGACCTACAGCATCCTGGAGGGCACTCGCCGGAATGCGGTGGAAGCGGACTCGCTCGCGGTCCATGCGCGCCAACGTGCCGAAGGCAACAACCATGGCGATGGGCCATCCCCTGCCCCCAGTCGGCCTGGACCGAACCGCGCCTTTGAATCGGTACAATGACGCGCATGTCGACCCCGCGCCCGCTCGCCCTGCTCGCGCTCCTGCTCGCAATCGCGCTCCCGCCACCGGCAGCGGCGGCCGGTGCCGCCGAGACGCGGGCCGAGCTGGAGCAGCTGCGGGAGCGGATCGAGGAGGTGCGCAAGGCGCTCGCCCAGGAGCGGCGCCAGCACAGCCGCACCGAGAACGAGCTGGAGCGGATCGAGCGGCGCATCGGTGAGCTGGCGACCGAGCTGCAGCGGACCCAGTCGGCGCTGGCGGACGCGCGCGCCGAGCTCGACCGGCTCGACCGGCGCCGGAGCGCGCTCGAGGCGGCACTGTCGAAACACCGCAGCACGCTCGGCGCGCAATTGCGCGCCGCCTATCGGCTCGGCCGCCAGCCGGCGTTGCGGTTGATCCTGCGCCAGGAAGAGCCCGGCCGGCTCGCGCGCGCATTGGGCTACTACGGCTATCTCAACCGCGCCCGACTGGATGCGATCGAGCGCACGACGGCGCTGGCGGCGGAGGCGCGCGCGGTGGAGCGCGACACCGAGCGCACCCGCCAGCGACTGCAGCGCGAGCTCGACGCCCTCGAGCGTCAACGGGGCCAGTTGCAGGCGGCGCGGGCCGAGCGCCGCCGGGTCCTCGAGCGCCTGCAGGCCTCGATCGCGGACAAGGGCGAGCGGCTGGAACGGATGGAGGCGAACCGCGCGGAGCTCGAGCGCCTGCTCGACCGGCTCGGCTCGGTGCTGGCCGACATCCCGGCCGCGCCGCTCGAGGAGCGGCCGTTCGCCAGCCGCGACGGGGAGCTGGCCTGGCCGGTCGACGGCACGCTGCGTGCCCGCTTCGGTTCGCCCCGCGCCGAGGGCCGCATGCGCTCACGGGGCCTGGTGATCGGGGCTGAAACCGGGACCCCGGTTCGTGCCGTATACTATGGGCGCATCGTGTTCGCGGACTGGCTGTCCGGCTTCGGGCAGCTCGTCATCATCGACCACCTCGACGGGTACCTCAGCCTTTACGGCTACAACCAGCGGCTGCTGCGTTCCACCGGCGACTGGGTCACCCCGGGCGAGCCGATCGCGACCGTGGGCGACTCGGGCGGCCAGGAGCGGGCGGGGCTCTACTTCGAGATCCGCCGCAACGGGCGACCGGTCGACCCGGAGGGCTGGCTGGCACGACGCTGAGGCCGTGCGGGGCGGGCGTGCCGGGCCCGCGTGCTAGAATTGATCGAATTGAAGCGGTGCGCGCAGCACCTGTCGGAGAGTTTCATGCCTTCCTCGACCCGCACACTCCTGCTGGTCCTCGTCGGCGCCCTGCTCGGCGCCACCCTGACCGTGGCGCACACGGTGCTCGCCACCCGCGACGACGACCGCAGTGTGGCCGAGGAACTGCCGCTGGAGCAGCTGCGCACGTTCACCGACGTGTACAGCCGCATCAAGGAAAACTACGTCGAGCCGGTGGAGGACGACCAACTGCTCGAGTACGCGATCCGCGGCATGCTGAGCGGCCTCGATCCTCACTCGACCTACCTCAATCAGGACGAGTTCAAGGAACTCAAGATCGGCACCGAGGGCGAGTTCGGCGGACTCGGCATCGAGGTCACGATGGAGGACGGCTTCGTCAAGGTGGTCGCGCCGATCGACGGCACGCCCGCCAAGCAGGCCGGCGTCAAGGCCGGCGACCTGATCGTGCGCCTGGACGACCGGCCGGTGAAGGGCATGACGCTGAACGACGCGGTGCAGATCATGCGCGGCGAGCCCGGCACCAAGATCAAGCTGACCATCGTGCGCGAGGGCCGCGACCAGCCGCTGCAGGTGACCATCACCCGCGCGGTGATCGAGGTCCAGAGCGTCGATTCGCGCATGCTCGAGGACGGCTACGGCTACCTGCGCGTGTCGCATTTCCAGACCAATACCCAGGACGCCCTCGACGAGGCCCTGCGCCGACTGCAGCGGGAGGCGAAGGAGGGCCTCAAGGGCATGGTGCTGGATCTGCGCAACAACCCCGGCGGCGTGCTGTCGGCCGCGGTGAGCGTGTCGGACACCTTCCTCGACGACGGCCTGATCGTGTACACCGAGGGCCGGGTGGCGAACTCGCGCCTGAGCTACAGCGCACGCCCGGGCGACGCGCTCGACGGCGCCCCGCTGGTGGTGCTGGTCAACGAGGGTTCGGCCTCGGCCTCGGAGATCGTGGCGGGCGCACTGCAGGATCACCGGCGCGGCGTGGTCATCGGTCACAAGACCTTCGGCAAGGGCTCGGTCCAGACCATCCAAGACCTCGCCAACGGCGGCGCCCTGAAACTGACCACCGCCCGCTACTACACGCCGGATGGCCGCTCGATCCAGGCCCAGGGCATCGACCCGGACATCCACACCGGTGCCTTCAAGCTGACCGAGATCGGCGACGAAGGGCTTGGGCCGCTGACCGAGGCCAGCCTCAGCCAGCACCTCGCCAACCCGGACGCGGCCCCCGCCGACGGCGCCAGCGAGGGCGGCGAAGAGGCCGCCAACGGCCTCGCGACCAGCGATTACGAGCTCTACGTCGCGCTCAACCTGCTCAAGGGCCTGAACATCCTGCAGCCCAGGCGGTGACATGATCCGCGCGGGCTTCCTCCTCGCGCTGCTGACCGCCCTGCCCGGCGCCGGCGCCCAGGCCGCGACCGCGGCGCTGGTCATCGACGATCTCGGCCACAACCGCGATCGGGCCCGCCGGGCCCTGGCCCTGCCGCCGCCGCTCGCAGTCGCCGTGCTCCCGGACGCGCCCTACGCCCGCCTGATCGCGGGCGCGGCCGACCGGGCCGGGATCGAGCTGCTGGTGCATCTGCCGATGGAGGGCCACAAGAGCCAGCCACCGCGGATGGCCCTGCATGACGGCATGACCAATGAGGAGCTCCGCCGCCGGGTACGCGTGGCTCTGGGCCGGGTTCCCGGCGCGATCGGCATCAGCAACCACATGGGCAGCGTGCTCACCGAGGACCGCCGCGCCATGACCGTGGTGATGCGGGAACTGCGCGCGGCACCGCGGGCGCCCCTGGTGTTCCTCGACTCGCGCACGACGGCCGACACGGTGGCCAAGGCCGCTGCCGTCCGCGCCGGCATCGGAACCGCGGCGCGCGACGTCTTCCTCGACAACGAGCGCGAGCCGGCCGCGATCGAGCGCCAGCTGCATCACTGGCTGGCGCGTGCCGAGCGCACCGGTTGCGCGCTTGCAATCGGCCATCCCTACCCGGAGACGCTGGCCGTGCTCGAACGGCTTCTGCCCCGCATTCGCGGCGTGCGGCGGGTCGGCCTGCGCGAGTACATCCGGACCTGCGGCACGCCGGGCGCGCCGCAGCCAGTCCCCCGGGTGGCCGCCCACGCCCCGGGCACGGACGCGCCGGCCGAGCGCTGAAGCCCTCGAGAGGGCCTCGCACGCACGCGTGCAACGCGGCCCAACGAAGCTTGTGGGTCCGGCTTCAGGCGGACTCTTTTTCAGCGGGTGACGCTTTCCCGAGCATCCTCGCGAGCGCATCGTCGGATGCAGCCCCGGGGTTTCGCTCCGCTGACGAGGAGCGAGGTACTTTCATGGGGCCAGGAAAGTACCCGAAGAAGCCCTGCGCTGGTTGCCGCGGCCGGGTTCGGGCTTGCCCCCAACCCGGCTCCCCTCGCTTCTCGCTCAAGATGCGGTGCTCGCTGCGCTCGCGCTTGATCTGCGCGTCTGCGTCACGCGCAAGACGGGGCGCGCAGACAGGGCGAGGATGAACGTACGCGTTTGCCCGGCTGCGCCGGCCAAAAGCGCACCTACGCCACGAGCCGGGCTCGGCGCGGCAAAGGCGCGGAAGAGCACATCCTGACACCAGGTGACGAGCTTCAACGGAGTCGAGTTGCAGCGAGGTGGATGCGGGCCCGCAACGGAACCTGTAGGAGCGAGCCATGCTCGCGAACCCTGCTCGGGAACGCGTTGCCTGTTTCGGCCTGTCCGGCTGAAGCCGGACCCACAGGCTTCCGGTGAGTGCGTTGCGTGGCGCGGACTGTCGGACTGAAGTCCGACCTACAACCCTTCGGTGCGTTCGGTGTTTTCGGTGTTCCCTCTGTATACCGGCCCCGCCCCGACGCCCGGATTGGCTGGAAGGCGTTTCCGGCGACGACCGGGACCGCGCTCCTGCTTGGGCCCGCGGGCGGGGCTACTCGACGGTGACGGACTTGGCCAGATTGCGCGGCTTGTCGACGTCCGTGCCCTTGAGCACGGCGACGTGGTAGGCGAGCAGCTGCAGCGGGATGGTGTAGACGGTCGGGTCGGTCAGCGTGGCACCGGCGCCCGGTACGTGGATCACCCGCACCTCCTCGCCGAGGTCGAGCCCGGTCTCGGCGTCGGCAAACACGATCAGGCGGCCGCCGCGCGCGCGCACCTCCTGCAGGTTCGAGGCGACCTTGTCGAGCAGGGCGTCGTTGGGCGCGACCGCGATCACCGGCATGTCCTCGTCGACCAGCGCCAGCGGCCCGTGCTTCAGCTCGCCGGCGGCATAGGCCTCGGCGTGGATGTAGGAGATCTCCTTCAGCTTCAGCGCGCCCTCCATCGCGATCGGGTAGTGCACACCGCGGCCGAGGAACAGCGCATGGCGCTTGTCCACGAAGTACTCGGCCAGTTTCGCGATCTCGTCGTCCAGCTCGAGCGCGGTCTCGACCCGACCGGGCAGTGATACCAGCTCGGCGACCCGCTGCGCCTCGTCGAGCTCGATGCCGGGCCGCTGGTGGGCCAGGGCGATGGCGAGCAGGCCGAGGCCGGCGAGCTGGGTGGTGAAGGCCTTGGTCGAGGCCACGCCGACCTCGGGCCCGGCACGGGTCATCAGCACCAGGTCCGACTCGCGGGCCAGGGACGACTCGGGCACGTTGCACAGCGCCAGGGTCGCGCAGTAGCCGAGCGTCTTCGCCTCGCGCAGCGCGGCCAGCGTGTCCGCGGTCTCGCCCGACTGCGAGATGGTCACGAACAGGGTATCCGGCTGCACCACGGGCCTGCGGTAGCGGTACTCGCTCGCGATCTCGACGTTGACCGGGATCCGCGCCAGCGCCTCGATCTGGTAGCGCGCGACCAGGGCCGCATGGAAGCTGGTGCCACAGGCGACGATGTGGACGCCGGCCACGCCCGGCAGCAGCTCGGTGGCGCGGTGGCCGAAGGCGGCGTCGAGCACGTGCTCGTCGCTGAGGCGTTCCTCCAGCGTCTCCGCGATCGCGCGCGGCTGCTCGAAGATCTCCTTCAGCATGAAGTGGCGAAAGTGGCCGCGCTCGACCGCGTCGGCGCTCAGTTCCGACTCGTGCACCGGGCGCTCGACCGGCTGGCCGTCCAGGTCGACGACCCGGACCCCCTCGCGCGTGATCTCGGCGACGTCGCCTTCCTCGAGGAAGATGAAGCGTCGCGTGACCGGCAACAGGGCGGCGACATCGGAGGCGACGAAGTTCTCGCCGATGCCGAGCCCGATCACGACCGGGCAGCCGCGGCGGGCGGCAACCAGCCGATGGTCCTCGTCGCGTGCCATGACACAAAGGGCGTAGGCGCCGTCGAGCTCGGCCACGGTCTGCCGCACGGCGGCCAGCAGGTCGGCGCCGCCGGCGCCGTGCTGGTGGATGCGGTGGGCGACCGCCTCGGTGTCGGTCTCCGAGGTAAAGGCATAGCCTGCCGCGTCCAGCTCGCGCCGCAGGCCCTGGTAGTTCTCGATGATGCCGTTGTGCACCAGCGCGATCGCGTCGCCGGACACGTGCGGATGCGCGTTGTGCTCGCTGGGGGCGCCGTGGGTCGCCCAGCGGGTGTGGGCGATGCCGCTGCCGCCGTGCGCCGGCGCCTCGTCGAGCGCCGCGGCCAGCGCCTCGACCCGGCCCTTGGCGCGGCGGCGCGCGATCTCGCCGCCGGCGACCACCGCCAGCCCCGCCGAGTCATAGCCGCGGTACTCGAGGCGCCGCAGTCCCTCCATCAGCAGCGGGACCACATCCCGCTCGGCGACCGCACCGACGATGCCGCACATGCTCAGTCCTCCTCGCGCGCCGACGGTGGCACCCAGTTGCTCAGCGTGCGCTGCCGGCTGCGGCTGAAGGTCAGCTGTCCGGCCGGCGCATCGTGGGTGATGGTCGAGCCGGCGCCGATGGTGGCGCCGGCGCCGACCGTCACCGGCGCCACCAGCTGCGTATCCGAGCCGATGAAGGCGCCGTCGCCGATCACCGTGCGATGCTTGCGCATGCCATCGTAGTTGCAGGTGATGGTGCCCGCGCCGATGTTCGCCTCGCGGCCGATCTCGGCATCGCCGATGTAGGACAGGTGATTGATCTTGCTGCCCATGCCGACGGCCGCGTTCTTGGTCTCGACGAAGTTGCCGACGCGCGCCCGCCCGGCGAGCACGGTACCGGGGCGCAGGCGGGCGAACGGACCGACCCGGCAGTGCTCGCCGGTTTCGCTGCCATCGAGCTGGCTGTGCGGCTCGATCGTCGTGCCTGCGCCGATCCGGCAGTCGCGCAGCACGCAGTGTGCGCCGACCCGGACCCCGGGACCCAGCTCGACGGTCCCCTCGAACACGCAGCCGACGTCGATCAGCACGTCCGCGGCCGCGGTCAGCGTGCCGCGGATGTCGATCCGCCCCGGATCGCGCAGGCAGACCCCGGCGTCGAGCAACTGCCCGGCCAGGTGCCGCTGCCAGGCGCGCTCCAGGTCCGCCAGCTGGCGCGGGCTGTTGACCCCCTGCACCTCCCACTCGAACTCGGGCCGCACCGCCTCGATGCGGCCGCCGGCGGCGCGCACGGCGCCGATCACGTCGGTCAGGTAGTACTCGCCCTGGGCGTTGTCGTTGTCGAGCACGTCGACGTGACGGGCGAGGGTCGCCGCCGGCAGCGCCAGCAGGCCGGTATTGATCTCGCCGATGGCGCGTTCGTCCGCGTCCGCGTCCTTGTGCTCGACGATTCGCTCGAGCGCGCCATCGGGGGCGCGCAGAATGCGCCCGTACCCGGTCGGGTCCGCGAGCTCGACCGTCATCAGCGCCCCGTCGGCAGCCGTAGCCGCGTCGACCAGCGCCTGCAGGCTGGCCGGGCGCACCAGCGGCACGTCGCCGCACAGCACCAGTACCAGGTCGTCATCGGGAATGCCGTCGATGGCGCAGGCGACGGCGTCGCCGGTGCCGCGCTGCTCGGGCTGGAGCCGGATCTCGACCTCGTCGGGCATGGCCGCCCGAACGGCATCGGCCCCGTGGCCGAGCACCACGCGTACGCGTGCCGGCTGCAGCGCGGCAGCGGCCTCGAGCACGTGCGCGATCAACGGCCGCCCGGCCAGGTCGGCCAGCACCTTCGGCCGCGGCGAGCGCATCCGCTTGCCCTCGCCGGCGGCGAGCACGATCACGCTCAGGCCCATTCAGACAGCTCCCGCTTCGACGCCCCTGCAGAACGCCCAATTATGCCGTGACGGGACGTGGAAGACGAAGGACCGAGGCTCGCCAAGGCGGCGGCTACGCCAAGAAGGACTGAATTTCTCGCAGAGGCGCAGAGAACGCGGGGAAAGCGGAAAACCGGTTCGCCGAGTTGCCAACCTGGAGAGCCACCCGCCGAGACCAGGTGGAACCGCCGCATGGAGGAGCCACTGGGCCACCCGTGGATTTTCGGTGGTCCCTCTATCTCTCGTCTTCCCTGCGTTCTCTGCGCCTCTGCGAGAGTTCCTTTGCGTGCTTTGCGCCCTGGCGAGAGATCCTTTGCAATCCCTCAGGCGCGGCCGCCGCGGCGGAGCTTGCGGATGGTCTGCAGCTGGGCGGCCGCCTCGGCCAGCTCGGCGCGGGCGCGGGCGTAGTCGTACTCGTCCTGCTGGTGTGCGATGCGTTCCTCGGCATCCTTCTTGGCCTGCTGGGCCGCCGCCTCGTCGAGATCACGGGCACGGATGGCCGTGTCCGACAGCACCGTCACGTGATGGGGCTGCACCTCGAGGATGCCGCCGGAGACGTAGAACATCTCCTCCTCGCCGTTGTCCTTCTGCACGCGTACGTCGCCGGGCTTCAACCGGGTGACGAGCGGCGCATGGCGCGGCGAAATGCCGACCTCGCCCATCTCGGCCGAGGCAAACAGCATGGTTGCCTGACCCGAGTAGATCTCGGCCTCAGCGCTGACGATGTCGACACGAATGGTCATGGCCATCTCGATTGTCCGCTACTTCAGTTCCTTGGCCTTCTCGACCGCCTCGTCGATCGTGCCCACCATGTAGAACGCCTGTTCCGGCAGCTCGTCGTACTCGCCGTCGACGATGCCCTTGAACGCGCGGATCGTCTCCTTCAGCGAGCAGTACTTGCCGGGCGAGCCGGTGAAGACCTCGGCGACGAAGAATGGCTGCGACAGGAACCGCTGCACCTTGCGCGCGCGGCTCACCACCTGCTTGTCCTCGTCGGACAGCTCGTCCATACCAAGAATCGCGATGATGTCCTTGAGTTCCTTGTAGCGCTGCAGCGTCTGCTGCACCTGGCGGGCGCAGTCGTAGTGCTCCTGGCCGATCACCAGCGGATCGAGCTGGCGGCTGGTGGAGTCGAGCGGGTCGACCGCCGGGTAGATGCCGAGCTCCGCGATCTGGCGCGAGAGCACCACCGTCGCGTCGAGGTGGGCGAAGGTCGTCGCCGGCGACGGGTCGGTCAGGTCGTCGGCAGGGACGTAGACCGCCTGGATCGAGGTGATGGAGCCGGTCTTGGTCGAGGTGATGCGCTCCTGCAGCACGCCCATCTCCTCGGCCAGGGTGGGCTGGTAGCCCACCGCCGAGGGCATGCGCCCGAGCAGCGCCGAGACCTCGACGCCCGCCAGCGTGTAGCGGTAGATGTTGTCGATGAACAGCAGCACGTCGCGGCCTTCCTCGCGGAACGCCTCGGCCATGGTCAGGCCGGTCAGCGCCACGCGCAGGCGGTTGCCCGGCGGCTCGTTCATCTGCCCATACACGAGCGACACCTTGTCGAGCACGTTCGACTCGGTCATCTCGTGATAGAAGTCGTTGCCCTCGCGGGTGCGTTCGCCGACGCCCGCGAACACCGAGTAGCCGGAGTGCTCGATCGCGATGTTGCGGATCAGCTCCATCATGTTGACGGTCTTGCCGACTCCGGCGCCGCCGAACAGCCCGACCTTGCCGCCCTTCGCGAAGGGGCACAGCAGATCGATGACCTTGATGCCGGTCTCGAGCAGCTCCGCGGCACCCGCCTGCTCCTCGTAGGAGGGCGCCTTGCGATGGATCTCCCAGGTGTCCTCGGCGCCGATCTCGCCCTTCTCGTCGATCGGCTCGCCGAGCACGTTCATGATCCGCCCGAGTGTCTTGGTCCCGACCGGCACCGAGATCGCCTTGCCGTTGTCCTTGACCTTCATGCCGCGCTTGAGGCCCTCGGACGAGCCCATCGCGATGCAGCGGACCACCCCGTCCCCCAGCTGGCCCTCTACCTCGAGCACCAGGCCGACGTCGTCGACGGTCAGGGCGTTGTACACGCGCGGCACGGCGTCTCGCGGGAACTCGACGTCGATGACGGCGCCGATGATGGATACGATTGTTCCGGAACTCATCTGGCAGTCCTCTGCAAAAACCTTCGGAAAATAGTCTCGTTTCGTCCGCGCGCGCTCAGGAAACCGCGGCCGCGCCGCCCACGATCTCGCTCAGCTCCTGAGTAATCGCGGCCTGGCGGGCCTTGTTGTAGGCCAGGCGCAGGTCGTCGATCAGGCTGTCAGCATTGTCGGACGCGCTCTTCATGGCAATCATTCGCGCGGCCATCTCGCAGGCCACGTTCTCGACCACGCCCTGGTAGACCAGCGCCTCGATGTAGCGCTGCAGCAGGGCATCGAGAACCTCGCGCGCATCGGGCTCGTAGATGTAATCCCAGTGCGTGCGCTGCATGTGCTCGAGTTCCTTCGCCAGCTCCTTGTCGTCACCGGCGTCGGTCTCCGCCGGCGCCAGTGGCAGCAGCTGGCGGATGACCGGCTTCTGGGTCATGGTGTTCACGAACCGGTTGTGCACCAGATGCAGCTCCTGGATGCGGCCCTCGTCGTAGGACTCGAGCATGGCCTTGACCGGTCCGATCATGTCGTCGAGGCTCGGCTGGTCGCCGAGATCCTGCGCCTGCGCGACCACGTCGCTGCCCGTACGCTTCAGGAACTGCACTCCCTTGCGGCCGATGGCGCAGGTCTCGAGCGTCTGCCCGGCGTCAAGCTTTTCCTTGAAGTCGCGCGTGAGCGCACGGAACAGGTTCACGTTGAGGCCACCGCACAGGCCGCGATCGGTGGTGACCACCACGTAGCCGACCTTCTGTACCTGGTCGCTCGTGATCATGTACGGGTGGCGATATTCGGGGTTGGCATGCGCCAGGTGACCGATGACGTCGATCATCTTGTCGGCGTACGGTCGTGAGGCGGCCATGCGCTCCTGGGCGCGCCGCATCTTCGATGCGGCCACCATCTCCATCGCGCGCGTGATCTTCTGAGTATTCTGGATACTCGAGATCTTGCCGCGGATTTCCTTTGCACCTGCCATGATCGGCTCCGCTTACCAGACGCCGTTTTCCTTGAAGTCCTCGAGCGCCTTCTTCAGGCCCTCCTTGATTTCGTCGGTGTAGTCACCCTCCTCGTTGATCTTCTCGATCAGGTCGGAGTACTTCGACTCGACGTGACTGTGAAGGCCCTTCTCGAAGTCGACCACCTTGTTGACCTCGACGTCGTCCAGGTAACCCTCGTTGGCGGCGAACAGCGATACCGCCATCTCGCCGATCGAGAGCGGCGCGTACTGGCTCTGCTTCATCAGCTCCATGACGCGCTGGCCGCGCTCGAGCTGCTTGCGGGTCTGCTCGTCGAGATCGGAGGCGAACTGCGAGAATGCCGCCAGCTCGCGGTACTGCGCCAGCGCCAGGCGGATGCCGCCGCCGAGCTTCTTGATGACCTTGGTCTGCGCCGCGCCGCCGACCCGCGACACCGACAGGCCGGCGTTGATCGCGGGGCGGATGCCGGAGTTGAACAGGTCGGTCTCGAGGAAGATCTGGCCGTCGGTGATGGAGATCACGTTGGTCGGCACGAACGCCGACACGTCACCGGCCTGCGTCTCGATGATCGGCAGCGCCGTCAGCGATCCGGTCCGGCCGGTCACCTTGCCGTCGGTGCGCCGCTCGATTTCGTCGGCGTTCAGGCGCGAGGCGCGCTCGAGCAGGCGCGAGTGCAGGTAGAACACGTCGCCGGGATAGGCCTCACGACCCGGCGGCCGCCGCAGCAGCAGCGACACCTGGCGATAGGCCCAGGCCTGTTTGGTGAGGTCGTCGTAGATGATCAGCGCATCCTCGCCGCGATCCCGGAAAAACTCGCCCATGGCGCAGCCGGCGTAGGGGGCGATGTACTGCGCGGCCGCGGACTCCGAGGCACCGGCGGCGACGACGATGGTGTGCTCCATCGCGCCGTGCTCCTCGAGCTTGCGCACCACCTGCGCGATCGACGACTGCTTCTGGCCGATCGCGACATAGATGCACTTGATGCCCGTACCCTTCTGATTGATGATCGCGTCGATCGCGACCGCGGTCTTGCCCGTCTGGCGGTCGCCGATGATCAGCTCGCGCTGGCCGCGTCCGATCGGCACCATCGAGTCGATCGCCTTTAGCCCGGTCTGCACCGGCTGGCCCACCGATTGGCGCGCGATCACGCCCGGCGCCACCACCTCGATCGGCGCGGTCTGCTTGGTGTCGATCGCGCCCTTGCCGTCGAGCGGGGCGCCGAGCGAGCCCACCACGCGACCGAGCAGTTCCTCGCCCACCGGCACCTCGAGGATGCGCCCCGTGCACTTGGCGGTGTCGCCTTCCTTCAGGTGGGTGTAGTCGCCGAGCACCACCACGCCGACCGAGTCGCGCTCGAGGTTCAGCGCGAGCCCGTAGGTATCGCCCGGGAACTCGATCATCTCGCCCTGCATTGCCTCTCCGAGGCCATGGATGCGGACGATGCCGTCGTTGAGGCTGACGATCGTGCCTTCGGAGCGGGCCTCGACTTCGGTATCGAAGTCCTCGATGCGCTTCTTGATCAGCTCGCTGATTTCGGACGGGTTGAGTTGCATCTGTCGTTCCTCGTTGAATTCGGTGGCGCTTGCCGGTGTCTCAGTGCGTCAGGCGGCTGCCGAGGCGCCGCAGACGCCCGCGCAGCGAGCCGTCGATGACCAGGTCGCCGGCCCGGATCACGGCGCCGCCGAGCAGAGCCTCGTCGACATCGCAATCCAGCTCGACCTTGCGGTCGAGCCGCTTGCCCAGCGCCTTGGCGATGCGCTCCTGCTGTTCCTTGGTGAGCTTGCGCGCTGACGTCACGCGGGCCGCGATCCGCCCCTCCGCCTCCGCGCGCAGGACCTCGAACTGATCGTGGATGCTCGGCAGCAGCGGCAGCCGGCCGTTGGCCGCCAGCAGCCGCACCAGGTTGTCGCCATGCTCGTCGAGCTTGTCGCCCGCGATCGCGCGCATCAGTTCGACCCGCTTCTCGGCCGCAACCCGGGGTGCCCGCAGCACACGCGCCACCCGTTCGTCAGCGGCGATCAGCGCCAGCAGCTCCAGCGTCTGTGACCACTCGGCCAGCGCCTTCTGTTCCTGCGCCAGCTGGAACACGGCGCGCGCGTAGGGGCGTGCGAGGATGTTGTTCGACATCGCCGGTTACAGCCCCGAGGCCAGTTCGTCGAGCACCTCGGCGTGCTTGTCCTTGTCGACCTCGCGCTCGAGCACCTTCTCGGCACCGGCCAGCGCGATCGCCACCACCTGTCCGCGCAGATGCTCGCGCGCCTGGCTGATCTCCTGGTCGATCTCGGACTGTGCCGACTGCTTGATCCGCTCGGCCTCGGTGCGGGCGGTATCCTTCGACTCCTCGACGATCTCGTTGGCGCGCTTGTTCGCCTGGTCGAGGATCTCCGAGGCCTGCTGCTTGGCCTCGCGCAACTTCTCCGTCGCCCGCTGCCGCGCCAGTTCCTCTTCGTGCTCGCCGCGTTCGGCCGCGGCCAGGCCGTCGGCGATCTTCTTCTGGCGCTCGTGCAGGGCGTCGCGCAGTGGCGGCCACACCAGCTTCATGCAGAACCAGACGAACAGGGCGAACCCGATGGTCTGTCCAAGCAGTGTCAGGTTGATATTCATGACTGCGTCCCCGGTGGTTCGGCTTCGGCGACGGTCGCTCGAGCGACCGCATCGGTCGCTAGGCGACGAACACGAGGTACAGGCCGATGGCCAGGCCGATCACCGACAGCGCGTCGAGCAGGCCGGCAACGATGAACATCTTGACCTGCAGCATCGGCGCCATCTCCGGCTGCCGCGCGGCGCCCTCGAGGAACTTGCCACCCAGAATGCCGAAACCGATGGCGGTGCCGAAACCGGCGGCGCCCAGCATGAGGCCGGCGGCAATCATCTTCAGACCTTCTGCGATTTCCATTACTTCACTCCCGGATGTCGTGGGGTTGCGTGAACTGTGTCACCGAAGATATTCAGTGCTCATCGGTCTCGTGCGCCATCGACAGGAACACGATCGTCAGGACCATGAATATGAATGCTTGCAGCGTGATGATCAGGATGTGGAAGATCGCCCAGGGCAGCTGCAGGGCCCACTGGATCCACCAGGGAAGGAGCGCCGCGATCAGCACGAAGATCATTTCACCGGCATACAGGTTTCCGAACAGACGCATGCCGAGCGAGACGGTCTTGGCGATCAGCGTGACACTCTCGAGGATGAAGTTGAACGGGATCATCCACTTGCCGAACGGGTGGAGCGTCATCTCCTTCGCGAACCCGGCCGCACCCTTGATCTTGAAGCTGTAGAACATGATCAGCACGAATACCCCGAGGGCCATGCCCATGGGCGCATTGATGTCCGCCGAGGGCACGATGCGGAAGTACGGCGCGTGGAAAACGTTCTCGGCCACCCACGGGATGTAGTCGACCGGGATCAGGTCCATCAGGTTCATCAGGAACACCCAGACCACGATGGTCAGGGCCAGTGGTGCGATCAGCTCGCTGCGTCCGTGAAAGCTGTCGCGCACCTGGTTGTCGACGAACTCGACCAGGGTCTCGCAGAAGTTCTGCAATGCGCCGGGCTGGTCCGACGTGGCGCGCTTGGCGGCCATTCGGAACAGCCAGATAAAGAAAATGCCGGTGATGGCGGAGAACAGCAGGGTATCGACGTGGATCGCCCAGAAGCCCATCTCGGCGAGCTCCTCGGCGTTCGAGGCAAATCCCCAGTCGCCATCGGGGTGACGACCCCAGGTGAGATTGGTCAGGTGGTGCTTGATGTATCCCTGGGAGGTGAGCTGCTCGCTTGCCATGTCTCGCCCGTGATCGGCTTCTTGTCAGCGTTCCAGCAGCAGGGGCGCAAACCAGTGCACCGCCTGTACCGCCATGAATGTCAGCACGAGCGGCGCCAGCGGCACGCCCGGCCAGGCTCGGAAGATCGCGACCAACGCGATCGCGACCAGGGCCAGCTTGACCACCTCGCCCTGGTAGAAAGCCGCCAGCATCGCCTGGGGCGAATCGCCGGCACCAACCCGGAAGACGCGCCAGGCGAACCAGGCCTGCGGCAGCAGGCAGGCAAGCCCGCCCAGCCCGCTGGCGGCGGCGGTCTCGGCGCCGCCGGCCATCGCGCTGATGGCCGCGGCCACGAGCATCACGCCGGCCTGTGCGGCGATCATCCGGCCAATGGGACGGCGCCGGCCTGCCGCGATGGTTCGACTCCGCACGGGCTGCGCCCCTCTGCGGCGATCCCCTGCACCACGCGCCGGAAAACCGGCCTGCGAGGGCGCAGGAGTATATAGAGAGGCTCTGTGGCCGGTCAACTTGATGGCCGCCACGCTCAGCGGATGTGCTCGAGAATGCCCTCCAGCTCGTCGGCGCTGTTGTAGGCGATCTGCAGCCGCCCCTTGCCCTGGCGACCGGGCACGATGGTCACCTGCGCGCCGAGCCGGTCCGACAGGTCCTGCTCCAGCCGGCGCGTGTCGGCGTCCTTGTGCGTGCGCGCGGGACGGCGGCGGCTGCCGCCGCCCTCGGTCTGCTGCCGCACCAGTGCCTCGATCTGGCGCACCGTCAGACCGCGGCGCGCGACCTGGCGCGCCAGCGCCCGCTGCTGCTCGCCCTTCAGGCCCAGCAGCGCGCGCGCATGGCCCATCTCCAGCTCGCCGCGCTCGACCAGGCCCTTCACCTCCTCGTCCAGCTCCTGCAACCGCAGCAGGTTGCTGACCGCGGCCCGCGAGCGGCCCACGGCCTGCGCCACCTGCTGGTGGGTGAGGCCGAAGTCCTCGATCAGGCGGCCGATGCCGCGCGCCTGTTCGAGCGGGTTCAGGTCCTCGCGCTGGATGTTCTCGATCAGCGCGACCGCGGCCGCCGCCTGATCGTCGAGGTCGCGCACGACCGCCGGGATCTCGTGCAGGCCGGCCATCTGCGCGGCGCGCCAGCGGCGCTCGCCGGCAATCAGCTCGTAGCCACCCGGCGTCGGCCGCACCACGACCGGCTGGATCATGCCCTGGGCGGCGATGGAGTCGGCCAGCTCCTGCAGGCCCTCGGGGTCGAAGTGGCGGCGCGGCTGGTACTGGCCCCGGCCCACGCGGTCGATCGGCAGCGCCTGCAGGTCGCTGCGGCGCTCCTCCTCGCTGACCTCCGTGACCGCGGCCACGGACCGGCTGTCACCGAGCAGGGCGTCCAGGCCCCGGCCGAGACCACGTTTCTTCGCCATGACTGAGCCGTTCCCCCCGGAGCCGGGTGCCGTTCGTTTCAGGCCGTGCCCGCGGTGGCACGGGTGCGCGATTCGCGCCGCAGGATCTCGCCGGCCAGGGCCAGGTAGGCCAGCGCCCCGCGCGAGGTGCGATCATAATACATGACGGGACAACCGTAGCTCGGCGCCTCCGCCAGGCGCACGTTGCGCGGCACGATGGTCCGGTAGACCTGTTCGCCGAAGTGCTGTGACAGCTGCTGCGAGACGTCGCTGCCGAGGTTGTTGCGGCCGTCGTACATGGTCCGCAGCAGGCCCTCGATCTTCAGCCTCGGGTTCACGCTCTCGCGCACCTCCTCGATGGTGTTGAGCAACGCCGTCAGCCCCTCGAGCGCGTAGTACTCGCACTGCATCGGGATCAGCACCCCATCGGCCGCGACCAGCGCGTTCAGCGTCAGGATGTTCAGCGCCGGCGGGCAGTCGATGAGGATGTAGTCGAAGTGCTCGCGCACCGGGTCGAGCGCCTTCTGCAGTCGCTGCTCCCGGGCGATCTTCTCCATCAGCTTGACCTCGGCCGCGGTCAGGTCGCCGTTGCCCGGCAGCAGCGAGTAGCGCAGCCGCTCCAGCGGGATGATCGCGGCGTGCGCGTCGCACTCGCCCATCAGCACGTGGTAGGCGGAGCGCACGAGGCCGTGCTTGTCGACGCCACTGCCCATGGTGGCGTTGCCCTGCGGGTCGAGGTCGACCAGCAGCACCCGGCGGTGGGTGGAGCCCAGCGAGGCGGCGAGATTGACGGCGGTGGTGGTCTTGCCCACCCCGCCCTTCTGGTTCGTTATCGCGATGATGCGCGCCATCGCTCCCCATCCCTCTGCAGCCGCACCGCGTGGCGCGTGCCCTCGATGCCCGGTACCGACAGCCGCGTGACCTCCACCGCCCACTCCGGGTCGAGCTCGGCGATCTCGGCGGCGGGGTCGCGTCCCTTGGCGGCCAGCAGGCAGCCGCCCGGCCGGGCGAGGCCGCCCGCGGCGGCGGCGAATGCGGCCAGCCGGCCGAAGGCCCGGGTGACCACGGTGTCGAAGCCGTCGCCCGCCGGCAGGTCCTCGGCGCGGCAGCGCTCTACCTTAACATTCGCCAGCCCGAGGTGGCGGGCGACATGGGCGAGAAACGCCGCCCGCTTGGTGCGTGGCTCGATCAGGGTCACGTCCAGCCCCGGCGCGGCGATCGCGAGCGGCAGCCCGGGCAGTCCGCCACCGGAGCCGACGTCGGCCAGCGTGGTGCCCCGCAGCAGCGGCAGCAGCACGAGGCTGTCGAGCAGGTGCGTCGGGACCATCCGCTCGGGTTCGAGCACGGCCGTGAGGTTGTGCACCCGGCCCCAGCGGGCCAGCTCGTCGCGGTAGGCGAGCAGCTGCCGCTGCCGCGCTGGGTCGAGCTCCTGGCCGAGCGCCGCCAGCCCGGCGGCCAGCACCTCGTCCGTCATGACTGGTCGGTCGAACGGCAGCGACCGGCAACCGCGGCGTGTGGTCGGTCAAAGGGGGAACACCGAAAACACCGAAGTACACCGAAGTCACCGAAACAACAATCGAGTGATCTGAATTCCCCGCGGATCAAGCGATTCCGGAAGTGGCCAGTTCCCTCCTGCGCATGGATCCCGGTCAGGCCGGCTGTCAGCACTTTTTCCGCCTTTTCGGTGTCTTCGGTGTACTTCGGTGTCTTCGGTGGTTTCCAGGTGTCGGTGCCGCTACCGCCGACGAGCCGCATCAGGCAGTCTCCCGCCAGTCGCCCCCGGCGTGGCGCTTCAGGTGGACCAGCAGCAGCGAGACCGCGGCCGGGGTGACGCCGGCGATGCGGCCGGCCTGGCCGACCGTCGCCGGGCGGTGCCGCGCCAGCTTCTCGCGCACCTCGGCGGACAGCCCCGCGACCCGCTCGTAGTCGAGATCGGGCGGCAGTTCCAGCGACTCGCGGCTTCGGTCGCGCTCGATCTGCTCGCGCTGCTGGGCGACGTAACCGGCGTACTTCGCCTGTACCTCGACCTGCAGCGCCACGTCCTCGGCCGCGACCGGCGGCCCGACGCCGGGCAGCGCGGCGAGGCACGCGTAATCGAGCTCGGGGCGGCGCAGCAGCTCGGCCGCGGTCTCCGCCTTCGATAGCCGCACGCCCTTGTTCTCGGCCAGCACGCGGGCGGCCTCGCCCCCGGGCTGCAGGCGCAGCGTCCGCAGGCGCCCGGTCTCCTCGGCGATGGCGTCGCGGCGGCGGGCGAAGGCATCCCAGCGCCGGTCGTCGACCAGCCCCAGCTCGCGCCCGATCTCGGTCAGTCGCAGGTCGGCGTTGTCCTCGCGCAGC
>JAWWAE010000029.1:0-17697 GCA_033721835.1 Halofilum sp. (in: g-proteobacteria)
GCATCGAGCACGAACTCCGCCTCCTCGGCCAGCTCGACCTCGTCGTCTGCGAAGCGCTCGATCCGGATCTTCGGGCCCTGCAGGTCACCGAGCACGGCGATGTTGCGGCCCTGCTCGGCGGCGATCGCGCGCACCAGCTCGGCGCGCTCGACATGCTCGTCGGCCGAGCCATGCGAGAAATTCAGCCGCACGACGTCGACGCCGTGCGCGATCATCTCCGCCAGCACCTCGCGCGATTCGCTGGCGGGCCCGAGCGTGGCGACGATCTTGGTACGGCGAATCTGGCGGCTGTCGCCCAGGTCCAGCGTGCGTGCCGGATTAGTGCTGGTCGGCTCGTTGTTCAAGGATATCCACCGCGGGCAGGTGCCCGTGTTCGACATATTCCAGGAAGGCGCCGCCGCCGGTACTGATGTACGACATGCGGTCGGTCATGCCGAACCGGTGCAGCGCGGCGAGCGTATCGCCGCCGCCGGCGATGGAATATCCGCTCGAGGCGGCGATCGCCAGGGCGAGCGCGCGCGTGCCCTCGGAGAAGGCCTCGATCTCGAATACCCCGACCGGGCCGTTCCACATGATGGTGCCCGCCTCGGCCAGCAGGCCGGCGTACTTCGCGCGCGTCTGCGGGCCGACGTCGAGGATCATGTCGTCGTCGCCGATCTCCGTCACCGGCTTGACCGTTGCCGGCGCCTCGTCGCTCAGTTCCGGCGCGACCACCGCGTCCACCGGCACCGGGACCGCAGCCCCGCGTTCCTCGGCCTGGGCGATCAGGCGACGGGCATTGTCGACCAGGTCGGGCTCGTACATGGACTTCCCGACCGAATGGCCCTGGGCGGCAATGAAGGTGTTGGCAATGCCGCCGCCGACGATCAACTGGTCGACCTTGTGCAGCAGCGCGTCGAGCACGCCGAGCTTGGTCGATACCTTGGAACCACCGACGATGGCGACCAGCGGCCGCACCGGCTCCTCCAGCACCAGCTTCAGCGCGGCCAGTTCGCGCAGCAGCAGCGGGCCGGCACAGGCGACCGGCGCGTACTGCGCGACGCCGTGGGTCGACGCCTGGGCGCGGTGCGCGACGCCGAAGGCATCCATCACGAACACGTCGCAGAGCGCGGCCATCTTCCGCGCCAGCGTCTCGTCGTTGGCCTTCTCGCCGACCTGGCAGCGGACGTTCTCGCACAACACGAGCTGGCCGGGCTCGATCTCGGGCAGGCCGTCGATCCAGTCGCGCACCAGCGGGACCGTGCGGCCCAGCAACAGCTCCAGGCGCTCGGCGATCGGCTTCAGGGTCGTCGCGCTGTCGACGTGGCCCTCGTCGGGCCGGCCGAGGTGGGCCATGATCGCCACCCGGGCGCCGGCGTTCAGGGCCGCGCGGATGGTCGGCAGCGAGGCGCGGATGCGCTCGTCGCTGGTCACGTGCCCGTTGTGTACCGGGGAGTTGAGGTCGAGGCGCATCAGCACCCGCTTGCCGGCGAGATCGAGCTCCGTCATCCGCAGCATGCCGGCGACCTGCACGACCTCCTCGGGTTTCGTGCTGTCGTCGATGGCCTGGCGTGCGTCGTCCACGGCTGCGGTCAACCCGCGTTGGCCCAGTACTCGGCGACGTCGAGCATGCGGTTCGAGAAGCCCCACTCGTTGTCGTACCACGAGGCGACCTTCACCAGCCGGCCGGCCGTGACCAGCGTCTGGTCGGCGTCGTAGGTCGACGAGGCTGGATCGTGGTTGAAGTCGATCGAGACCAGCGGCTGGTCGTTGTAGGCGAGGATGCCCTTGAGCGGACCCTCGCTCGCCTTCTTCATGACCTCGTGGATCTCCTCGATGCTGGTGTCGCGCGCGGCGACGAAACTGAAATCCACCAGCGACACGTTGATCGTCGGCACACGCACCGAGTAGCCCTGCAGCTTGCCCTCGAGCTCGGGCAGGACCAGCCCGACCGCCTTGGCCGCACCGGTGGTGGTCGGGATCATCGACTGGGTGGCCGAGCGCGCCCGCCGCAGGTCCTTGTGGTAGACATCGGTCAGGACCTGGTCGTTGGTGTAGGAATGCACCGTCGTCATCTGTCCGCACTCGACGCCGATGCTGTCGTGCAGTGCCTTGACCAGCGGCGCCAGGCAGTTGGTGGTGCAGGACGCGTTGGAGACGACGGTCATGTCGCCGGTCAGCACCTCGTGGTTGACCCCGTAGCACACGGTCGCGTCGATGTTGCCCTTGGCCGGCGCCGAGATCAGGACCTTGCCGGCCCCCGCCTCGATGTGCGCGCGCGCCTTGTCGCCGTCGGTGAACAGCCCCGTGCACTCGAGCACGACATCGACGCCGAGCTCGCCCCACGGCAGTTTCGACGGGTCGCGCTCGGCGCAGACGCGGATGCGATCGCCGTTGACCACCATGGCGTCACCGTCGACCTCGACCGTGCCCGGGAACCGGCCGTGGGCGGTGTCGAAGCGCGTCAGGTGCGCGTTGGTGGCGGCATCGCCCAGGTCGTTGATCGCCACGATCTCGAGGTCGTCGTTGCGCCCGGACTCGTAGGCCGCGCGCAGGACGTTGCGCCCGATTCGTCCGTAGCCGTTGATCGCGATCTTGATGCCCATGGTTCCTGTTCCCCTCTGAAGATGTGGTACCGGCGCCGGGCCGCCCCGGCGCCATGGGATGCCTCAGCGGCCGACCACCGCGCGGGCGGTCTCGACCACGCGCTCGATGGTGAAGCCGAAATGCTGCATGACCTCGGGCCCCGGCGCCGACTCGCCGAAGCGGTCGATGCCGACCACGCCGCCCTCGTTGCCGACCCACGCGCGCCAGAGGCCGGTGACCCCGGCCTCGACCGCGACCCGCAGACCGCCCGGCGGCAGCACGGCGTCGCGCCAGTCGGCATCCTGTGCCAGGAAGGCCTCGGCGCAGGGCAGCGACACCACCCGCGCGCGGATGCCGGCGTCGGCCAGCGGCTCGACCGCCCCGACCGCGAGCTGGACCTCGGAGCCGGTCGCGATCAGCGTCACGTCCGGCTCGCCGTCGCCGGCGGCATCGACCAGTACGTAACCGCCGCGACCGATGGCCGCGAGTTGCTCGGCGTCGCGCGACTGGTGCGGCACGCCCTGGCGGGTGAGCGAAAGCGCGACCGGGCCGTCGCGGCGCTCGAGCGCGCGGCGCCAGGCGACCACGGTCTCGACCGCGTCGCAGGGCCGCCAGAGCTCCAGGTTCGGGATCAGCCGCAGGCTGGCGACGTGCTCGACCGCCTGGTGCGTGGGGCCGTCCTCGCCGAGCCCGATCGAGTCGTGGGTGTAGACGAAGACACTCGGGATCTTCATCAGTGCGGCCATGCGCACGGCGTTGCGGGCATAGTCGGAGAAGGTCAGGAAGGTCGCGCCGAAGGCGCGGAAGCCGCCGTGCAGGGTCAGCCCGTTGACGATCGCCGACATTCCGAACTCGCGCACACCGAAGTAGACGTAGCCGCCGTCGGCGTCGCGCGCCGAGATGTCACGCGCCCCTTCCCAGTAGGTCAGGTTGGAGCCGGTCAGGTCGGCGGAGCCGCCGATCAGTTCCGGCAGGGACTCGGCGAAGCCGCTCAGGGCCACGCGCGAGGCCTTGCGCGTGGCCGGGCCCTCGGCCTTCGCGTGGATCTCGGCCAGCAGTTGCTCGGCGTGCTCGTCCCAGCCCTCGGGCAGTTCGCCCTTCATGCGGCGCTCGAACTCCGCGCCCAGTACCGGCTGCGCCTTGCGATAGGCCTCGAAGCGCTCATGCCAGTCCGCCTCGATGGCGTCGCCGCGCTCGCGCGCGTTCCACGCGGCATAGATCTCGTCGGGGACGACGAACGGCGGGTGCGGCCAGCCGATGGTCTCGCGCACCAGCTCGACCTCGTCCGGCCCGAGGGCCGCGCCATGCGACTCCTCGCGGCCCTGCTTGTTGGGCGAGCCCCAGCCGATCACGGTCTTGCAGCAGATGATGGAGGGCCGCTCGGTCTCGGCGCGGGCGGCCTCGATCGCCGCGTGCACGGCCTCGGCGTCGTGACCGTCGACGTCGGCGACCACGTGCCAGCCGTAGGCGGCGAATCGGGCCGGGGTGTCGTCGGTGAACCAGCCCCGGACCTCGCCGTCGATCGAGATGCCGTTGTCGTCGTAGAACACCACCAGCTTGCCCAGCCCCAGCGTCCCGGCGAGCGAACAGGCCTCGTGCGAGATGCCTTCCATCAGGCAGCCGTCGCCGGCGAACGCCCAGGTCCAGTGGTCGACGATGTTGTGGTTGTCACGGTTGTAGCGCGCGGCCAGCACCTTCTCCGCCAGCGCCATGCCGACCGCGTTGGCCAGGCCCTGCCCCAGCGGGCCGGTGGTGGTCTCGATGCCCGGGGCATAGCCGTACTCGGGGTGGCCCGGGGTCTTCGAGTGCAGCTGGCGGAAGTTCTTCAGCTCCTGCAGCGGCAGGTCGTAGCCGGTCAGGTGCAGCAGCGAGTAGTGGAGCATCGAACCGTGCCCGTTGGAGAGCACGAAGCGGTCGCGGTCGGCCCAGTTCGGGTTGTCCGGGCTGTGGCGGAGGAAGTCGTTCCACAGCACCTCGGCGATGTCCGCCATGCCCATCGGCATCCCGGGGTGGCCGGAGTTCGCCTGCTGGACGGCGTCCATGCTGAGGGCGCGAATGGCGTTGGCGAGATCGCGACGGGCGGGCATGCATCGAACTCCTGGGAATGCGGGCACTGCGGCCGCGCCGGGGCCGCCGCGCGACAGGCGCGGGCGATCGACGACGGCGGCCTTGAGCCGGCGCCCCGTCGACCTCATGTTCCCACTGTGCAGGCCCTCCGCGGGTGCGGTCACCCGGGAGCGGGGCCTGTGGGGGCACTGGACAGCGGCGCGGCGAAGCGCGAATTGTCGCCCAGTCGGCCCCCGACAGCAAGCGCCCGCCCGGCCCTCCCCGCGCGCGCCCGCGTGGCAGGTCGGCAGGCCGGGTGCTATACTGGTGGATTACATTTTGATCGGGCCGGCCATCCCCGGGGTATCGAAGAGAATATGGATCAGGAACAGCAGTCGCGCCTCAAAGAGTTGATCGCCCGCGGCAAGGAGCAGGGCTACCTGACCTATGCCGAGGTCAATGATCACCTGCCCGACCACGTGGTCGAGGCCGATCAGGTCGAGGACATCATTTCGATGATCAACGACATGGGCATCTCGGTCAGCGAGGTGGCGCCCGACTCCGACACCATGATGCTGGCCGACGACCCGGTCAGCACCGACGACGACGCGGCCGACGAGGCCGCGGCGGCGCTGGCGACCGTCGACGGCGAGTTCGGCCGCACCACCGACCCGGTGCGCATGTACATGCGCGAGATGGGCACCGTCGAGCTGCTCACGCGCGAGGGCGAGATCGAGATCGCCAAGCGCATCGAGGACGGCACCCTGCAGATGCTGGCGGCGCTGGCCGACTACCCGACCACGGTGGGCGAGATCGTCGCCACCTGGGAGCGGGTGGAGAACGGCCAGGCGCGGCTGACCGACCTGATGAGCGGCTTCCAGAACCCGGACGCCCCGGACGCCTCGGTCGCGCCCTCGGCCGACGACAATGCCGCCCGCGGCAACCCGTCGGCGCTGGACCAGGTCGACAAGAGCGGCTCCGGCGACGACGACTCCTCGACCCCGGACAACTCGATCGACATCGAGGAAGTGCGGGCGCACATGAACGAGCTCGCGCAGCGCCACAAGCGGGTGGTGCAGTCGCTGACCAAGGCCCAGCGCCAGCGCACGCAGCCGAAGTCGGGCAAGCGCGCGAAGGCGGCGCGCGAGGAGATGGCGGAACTGGTGCTGGAGCTGCAGCTGGTGCCCGCCTTCGTCGACCGGCTGGTCAACGAGCTGCGCTCGCACGTGGAGGAGATCCGCCGCCAGGAGCGCACCATCCTGGATGCGGTGACCACGCGCGCGAACATGTCGCGCAAGACCTTCATCGAGAGTTTCCAGGGCCGGGAGAGCGACCCGGAGTTCCTGCAGGAGCTGATCGACGCCGGCGAGCACTACTCGAAGAAGGTCTACAACCAGGCCGACACCATCCGCCAGGCGCAGGCCAAGCTGGCCGCGATCGAGGAGCAGACGCTGCTGCCGGTCAGCGAGATCAAGGACACCAACCGGCGGCTGTCGATCGGCGAGGCCAAGGCGCGGCGCGCCAAGAAGGAGATGGTCGAGGCCAACCTGCGGCTGGTGATCTCGATCGCCAAGAAGTACACCAACCGGGGGCTGCAGTTCCTGGACCTGATCCAGGAGGGCAACATCGGCCTGATGAAGGCGGTGGACAAGTTCGAGTACCGGCGCGGTTACAAGTTCTCGACCTACGCCACCTGGTGGATCCGGCAGGCGATCACCCGTTCGATCGCCGACCAGGCGCGCACCATCCGCATCCCGGTGCACATGATCGAGACCATCAACAAGCTGAACCGGATCTCGCGCCAGATGCTGCAGGAGATGGGCCGCGAACCGCTGCCCGAGGAACTGGCCGAGCGCATGGAGATGCCCGAGGACAAGGTGCGCAAGGTGCTCAAGATCGCCAAGGAGCCGATCTCGATGGAGACGCCGATCGGCGACGACGAGGACAGCCATCTCGGCGACTTCATCGAGGACCAGTCGGTGCAGTCGCCGATCGACGCGGCCACCACCCAGGGCCTGTCCGAGACCACCGAGGGCGTGCTGGCGAGCCTGACGCCGCGCGAGGCCAAGGTGCTGCGGATGCGCTTCGGCATCGGCATGAACACCGACCACACCCTCGAGGAGGTCGGCAAGCAGTTCGACGTCACGCGCGAGCGCATCCGCCAGATCGAGGCCAAGGCGCTGCGCAAGCTGCGCCACCCGAGCCGCTCGGAGCAACTGCGCAGCTTCCTCGACGAGTAGGCCGCGCCGCGCAACGGGAACGATCCAGGGCCGTGCCCCGCCAGGGGCACGGCCCTTTTCGTTGCGGCGGGTGCGCTCTTCGGGCCGGCGTCAGAGCCGGTAGGGGAGGTGCTTGCGAATGCCGTCGGCGTCCTGCCGCACCAGGTCCTTGTCGAGGCTGTCCACGACCAGCGCCAGCGTCTGCTCGTCGACCCGGCGCCGCAGCGTGCCGAGGAAGCGCGGGGCCGCGACCAGGTACAGGCGCCGGTAGCGCCCCTGCTCGCGACCGGCGCGCAGGTGGCTCGCCAGATCGTCCGCGTAGCGCTCGGCCTCGTGCTCGCGCCGGCCGTCCTCGCCGCCGAGCGCGTGCTGCCGGCCCCCGCGGCCGCGCACCCGGCCCGGCTCGTCCGCGCCGAGCTCGTGCTCGGGCAGACGTTCCTCCGGGTTGACGAAATCGGCCTCCTCGATCAGCGGCCCGCGCGGCCGCTCGACCCGAAACAGCCGCGCCCGTGCCTCGTCGGCGACCAGGATCCAGGTGGGTTCCATGCGGCTACCTCCACGTGACTCGCACCTGCCTGTCAGATGGTGTCGACGCCGGCGCAGGACAAGCGCGGCCGGCCCCGGGCCGGGGCCGGCCGCACTCCCTCCGCTGTTTGTCGTCCGGCGATCAGAGCCGGTAGGGCAGGTGCTTGCGGATCCCGTCGGGCTTTTCCCGCACAACGTCCTTGGCGTAGCTGCCGACCACGCAGGCGGCCGTCGGCGGGTCCATGAACCCGCGCAGCGCGCCGAGGAAATTGGGTGCCGCCATCACGTACAGGCGTCGGAACTTGTGCGCCGCGCGCCCCTTCTGGAGTACGTCCGCCAGGTCCCGCGCGAACCGCTGCGCGTAGTGGTCCTTGGTCCCGGTGTCGCCGCCCATGGAGTAGCGGCCACCGCCGCCACTGCGGGCGCCGCGGCCGGGGGCATCGGTCTCGAGATCCTGATCGCGGAGGCGATCGGCGGGGTTGACGTAATCGGCGTGTTCGTTGAGCGGGCCGCGCGGGCGCTCCACCGTGAACAGGCGGGCGCGCGCGCTGTCGGCCACGAGAATCCAGGTCGGCTCCATAGCCACCTCCTTCGACGTGGGCCAGCGGGGGACCGGGCGGTCCCTGATTCCCAGTTTAGACCTTTCCCGCCGTGACGCACCCGGCGGCCGCGGGCTATAGTACGCCGCCCCGGAGATGTCCCGGGCAAGCCGGTGAAATCGCGGCGAAAATCGGCCGTACCGGGCCCGTAGCTCAGCGGTTAGAGCAGGGGACTCATAATCCCTTGGTCGCAGGTTCGAGTCCTGCCGGGCCTACCAGACTCCGCCCCGACCCGACCGGCGAACGGGGCTGCAGGCGCCCGCTGCCGGACGAGGACACCGCCATGTCGAACGATGCCCGCACGCCCCGATCCATCGCCATCCTCGGTTACGGCGGCCTGCTGCCGTTCCTCGGCGCGGGGATCGGGAGCTGGCTGCCGGTGAGCTGGGCACCGGCGGCGGTGTTCGCGTTCATGGCCTACAGTGCCGCCATCCTCGCGTTCCTCGGCGGGCTGCAGTGGGGGCTCGCGCTGCGCCCGGACGCGGACCGGCTGGCCGAGCGCGTGACCGTCGGCGTGCTGCCGGCGCTGGTGGCGGCGCTGGCGCTGCCGATCGGGGTCCGCCGCGGGGCGTGGCTGCTGCTGGCGGGGTTCCTGCTGCTACTGGCCTGGGACCTGTGGCGCAACCGCGCGCTGCTGCCGCCCTGGTACCCGCGGCTGCGACTGCGGCTGACGGCCGGGGTCGTGGCCTGCCATCTGCTGTTGCTGGCCGGGCTCTGGGCCGGCTGAGTCGCGGCGCGGGACTCCCCCGCGGGCGCCGGGCGGTGTAGATTCTCGCCCCGGGGGCCTGGCCGCCCTTGGGAGGAGAGAACGATGCAGGGCGTGTTCGTCACCGGGACCGACACCTCGGTCGGCAAGACCTTCATCACCGCGGGGCTGGCGCAGGCGCTGCATGCGCGTGGCGTCAGGGTGGCCGTGCGCAAGCCCATCGAGCAGCGCTGCAAGCGCACCGGCGGGGCGCTCTACCCCACCGACGGCCTGACCCTCGCCGAGGCCGCGGGCCGGCTCGAATCGATCGAGGTGGTCACGCCCTACCGCCTGGCCGGGGTGATCGAGCCCGGCCGCACGGCCAAGGCCGAGTCCGGCGACGTCGACCTGCAGGCGCTGGTCGCGGCGGTGGAGGCCGGCAAGTATGCCGACGCCTTCCGCGTGGTCGAGGGTGCCGGCGGTTTCCTGTCGCCGCTCGCGATCGACGGCAGCAACGCCGACCTGGCAGTGGCGCTGGGCTTTCCCGTGGTCGTGGTGACGGCCGACCGCACGGGCTGCGTGAACCACGTGCGGCTGACGCTGGAGGCGATCGAGCATCGCGGGCTGACCGCGGCGGCCGTCGTGGTCAACGTGCCCGACCCCAACGTCCCCGACGCCGGCTCCGGCCGCGACCGGCTGGCGGCGGTGGTCGACGTGCCGGTGCTGGCGCACAGCCACGGCGCCCGCAACCGGGAAATGACCGCGGAGCTGGCCCGGCTGGTCAAACCCTGAGCCGGCGGCCCCGCGATCGCGGCCGGCTAACCGATCACATCCAGGAACTGCTCGTCGGTCAGCACCGGCGTGACCTCGAACGAGATGAGGTCGGTCCATTCCTGCAGCCAGCGGGCAACCGGCGCCGTGTCATTCGCCTCGCAGATCAGCCAGCCGCGGTTGCCCTCGGCCGCGTGCCAGCGACCGACCATGGTCACCTCCCCCGGTGGCGGTGCGCCGGTCTGCTTGAACCGGTCGTGGACCTCGATCCGCGTGTCGGGCAGGTATTCGAACGCGATGTGATAGATCATGGATCGTCTCCTCCAGTGGGTCGCATGGCAACCGCTGTCGGTGCCCGTCTCTCCCGGCGGTCCAGCTCGGAGCGGATCGCCTTCGCCAGCCGCCGCGCTTCGGAACGGCGTATGTTCATGTTGCCGTAGGTCGAGGAGTTCTGGCCGAAGAACCACAGCCCCGGGTGCGTCGGCGACCCTCGATCGGCAAGCCAGCGCGGACGCCCGGCCTGGTCGAGCACGCCCAGATGGCCGACCAGCGGCTCCAGCCCCAGTCGATAGCCGGTCGCGCAGATGACCGCATCCGGCTCGATGCGCCGGCCGTCGGTCAGGCGCACGGACTCGGGGGCGAACGATTCGATGGGCGGGACAGCGGTGAATCGCCCCGCCTTCAGCGCCGCGACGAAACCGCAATCGACCGCGAGGGTCACGCCGTCCTCGATCTGGCGTGTGAGCGCGCCCTTGGGCGGCCGCGGGATCCCGTAACGCGTCAGGTCTCCCAGCGCCAGCCGACTCGCCAGCGCCACGTTGAAGTCCTGCACGGCGATCGGCAGCCAGCGCAGGCTCGCCAGCAACGGATGCGTCGGCACACCGAACGCGTACTGCGGCGCAATGGTCGGCCCGTTGCGGATATAGACCCACGACGGTGCGATGTCCACCGCACTCAGGTGATTGCCGATGTCGACCCCGGAATTGCCCGCCCCCACCAGCAACACGCGCTTGCCGATGTAGTCGCTGGCGTGACGGAATGCTCCGGCGTGGACGATGGTGCCCCGGAAACGCTCCATGCCGGGCCACGCCGGCATCCATGGCAGTCGGTCGGAACCGGTTGCGACGACCACGTGGCGGGCGAGCAAATCGCCGCGATTGCTTGCGATGCGCCAACCGTCGGGAGGAATGGCGTCGATGCGGGTCGCGTTGTAACCGAATTCGACCGGGAGACCGCTCCAGTCGACGTAGTCCTCGAGATAGGCGATGTAGTCGTCGCGAGTCGGGTAGGCCCCCAGCCGTCGAGGCATTCGGCGGCCGGGCTGATGCGAGAAAATGCGGTGCGTGTTCAGCCGCAGCTGGTCGTGACGGCTGCGCCAACTGGACGCGATTCGATCCGCCCGGTCGATCAGGCGGAAGCCAATCCCGATCCGGCCGAGTTCCCAGGCGGCCGCCAATCCGGCGGGCCCGGCGCCGATGATGAGCACATCGTCCCGCATCACCGCCCCAGCCCAGTCTGTCCGGGACCGGCACCGACGGGCGTCGGACGGCGGCGGTCTCGCGGCGACTGCGCGACCCTGGGGCTGAGTGTAGAAGGGCGGTGGCGAGTCCGCTAGGCGTCCGCCACGCCTGCACCCGGTCTGCGGCCCGGCGGGGCGCCCTCTCTGGCCGCGGTCGGGCTGCGGCCCGCAAGCGTGGCCACCCGTTCGATGCTGGCGAAGTGGATGTCCACGATGTCGTCGATCTCCGGCGCGTAGCCCCCGCCCATCACCACCGCCACCGGCAGGCCGGCGGCCGCGCAGCGCGCCACCACCCGGCGGTCACGCTCGGCCAGCCCGGCCCGGGTCAGCGCCAGCCGGCCGAGCCGGTCGTGCTCGTAGGGGTCGGCGCCGGCCAGGTAGAACACCAGGTCGGGCCGTGCCCGCGCGAACGCCGCGTCGAGGGCGGCGTCCAGCGCCTCCAGGTAGGGCCCGTCGGTGGTGCCGTCCTCGAGTGCCACGTCGAGGTCGCCCGGTTCCTTGCGCACCGGGAAGTTGCGGGCGCCGTGGATCGAGAAGGTGAACACGCTTTCGTCGCCGGCCAGGATCTGCGCGGTGCCGTTGCCCTGGTGGACGTCGGTGTCGACCACCAGCGCCCGGCGGATGCGGCCCTCGCGCTGGAGTACGCGGGCGGCGACCGCGCAGTCGTTGAACACGCAGAAGCCCTGGGCCGCGGCGATCTGGGCGTGGTGCGTGCCGCCGGCGAGATTGCCGGCCGCGCCGTCGGCCAGCGCCGCGCGGGCGGCGGCGATGGTCGCCCCGTTCGAGCGCCGCGAGCGCTCGACCAGTCCCGGCGACCAGGGGAAGCCCAGGGCGCGCACCTGGCGCGGGTCCAGCGTCCCGGCCGCCACCTGCGCGATATAGCCGCGGTCGTGCGCCATCGCCAGCTGGCCGTCGGTGGCGGCCGCCGGCTCGTGCAGCTCGAAGCCCGGCGCCGCCTGCGCCCGCTCGCGCAGGCGGCGGTACTTGTCCATCGGGAAGCGGTGCCCCGCCGGCAGCGGCAGCACGAAGTGGTCGGTGTAGAACAGCTTCATGCGCGTCGGCGCGGCGGCCAGCCCGCGACCACCAGCAGCAGCCAGCCGCCGATGAACGCCAGCCCGCCGACCGGCGTGATGGCCGCGAGGCGCGGCAGTCCGAACAGGGCCAGCGCATAGAGGCTGCCGCAGAAGACGACGATGCCGGTCAGCCACAGCACACAGACGGCGGCACAGGGCCCCGGTCTCGCACCGGCGGCGGGCGCGAGGGCGGCGCCGAGCAGGGCGACGCTGTGCAGCAGGTGGTAGCGGGCGGCGGTGTCGAAGCGGCCGGCGGCCTGCGCGCCGTCGACGGCGTGCGCGCCGAGCGCGCCCAGCACGACGGCCAGCGCGCCACTGAGGCCGGCCGCGATCAGGGCCCAGCGGATCATCGCGGTCGCGGCGCGCTCAGCGGTCGACCTTCTCGAGCACCAGGCGCGGGACATCGCCGCGGCGGGAGTACGTGTGCTCGCGCTGGAACTCGCGGTAGGCCTCGTCGCGCCGCTCGGCGGTCTCGTACCAGTAGAGGCCTTCCCAGTCGTCGCCCAGCAGGTGGGACTGGCGCCGGGGATGGTCGGGCGCGAGCGTCGCGCGGATCCCGAATCGTTTCATGCTGCTCACTCCCGCGGTGGCGACGTGCCGGGCGCCGGCGGCGACGGCGTGCCCGGATCGAATGCCGTATCATGGCCGCGGTTCATTCTAGGGAAGCAGCGCCCGATGATCCACGCCGGCAAGTGGACCCTGCATCCGCGGCGACCGGATGACGCCCGTGCGCCCGGCGCGGCCGGGGCCCGCGCATGAGTCCCTCGCAACGCTGGATGATCCTGCTCGGCCTGCTGCTCGGCGGCTTCCTGGTCTACCTGCTGCAGCCGATCCTGATGCCGTTCCTCGTCGGCGCCCTGCTCGCGTACCTGGGCGACCCGCTGGCCGATCGGCTGCAGGCGCTGCGGCTGCCGCGCGGTGCGGCGGTCACGATCGTGTTCGCCGTGCTGGTACTGGTGATCCTGGGTCTCCTGCTGCTGCTGGTACCGATGATCGGGGCCCAGATCCAGGCGCTGGCGGAGCAACTGCCGGCGATGCTGGCCTGGGTGCAGACCACCGCCCTGCCCTGGGTGGAGCAGCATCTGGACGTGGAGCTGCGCGAGCAACTGGAGCTCGACCGGGTAGCGGTCGCGATCGCCAGCAACTGGCAGCAGACCGGCGATGTCGCCACCATGATCGTGTCGCGCGTGTCCAGCTCCGGGCTGGCGCTGTTCGGCTGGGTGGCGAACCTGGCGCTGATCCCGGTGGTCACCTTCTACCTGCTGCGCGACTGGGACCTGCTGGTCGAGCGCATCCGTGACCTGTTGCCCCGCTCGCGCGTGCGGGTGATCTCCAGCCTGGCAACGGAGTGCGACGAGGTGCTCGGCGCATTCCTGCGCGGGCAGTTCCTGGTGATGCTGGCACTCGGCGTGATCTACACCCTGGGCCTGTGGTTGCTGGGGCTGGATCTCGCGCTGCTGATCGGCGGTGTGGCCGGGCTGGCCAGCATCGTGCCCTACCTCGGCACGATCATCGGGGTGGGTGCGGCGATGATCGCCGCGCTGTTCCAGTTCGGCCCCGAGTTCTGGCACCTGCTCGGGGTGGCGCTGGTGTTCGGCATCGGTCAGATGGCCGAGGGCATGGTCCTGACGCCGCTGCTGGTCGGCGATCGGATCGGCCTGCATCCGGTAGCGGTGATCTTCGCGGTACTGGCCGGTGGCCAGTTGTTCGGCTTCGTCGGCGTCCTGCTGGCCCTGCCCGTGGCCGCCGTGGTCATGGTCCTCCTGCGCCATGCCCACGAGCTGTACAAGGGCAGCGAGCTGTACGGGACGGCAATGGAGGAAGGAACCGCGAATGAACGCGAATAGAGAAACCCGTAGGTGCGCTTTTGCCGCAGGCGAACGCGTACGCCTCGTTGCAACGGTGGCGTACGCGTTTGCTTCGCAAAAGCGCACCTACGTCATCCTTGTGACTCCGTCGTTCGATTCGCGTTCATTCGCGTCCATTCGCGGTTCCGTCACTTCTTCGCCTTCCCCTGCGCGCTGACTGCGGCCATGGCCTTTTCGACCTCCTCGGGGTCGCCGAGGTACTTCTTGTCGATGGGAATCAGGTCGGCATCCAGGGTGTAGACCAGCGGCATGCCGGTGGGGATGTTGACGCCGGTGATCTCCTCGTCGCTCATGCGGTCGAGGTGCTTGACCAGCGCGCGCAGGGAGTTGCCGTGGGCGACGATCAGCACGCGTTCGCCGAAGCGGACCGCGGGCGCGATCTCGTCCTCCCAGTACGGCAGGAAGCGCGCCACGGTGTCCGCCAGACACTCGGTCAGCGGCAGTTCCTCCGGCGACAGGTGCTGGTAACGCCGGTCCTTGCCCGGGTGGCGCTCATCCTCGGGCGCCAGCGCCGGTGGCGGCACGGAATAGCTGCGGCGCCAGATGTGGACCTGCTCCTCCCCGTACTTCTCTGCCGTCTCGGCCTTGTTCAGCCCCTGCAGCGCACCGTAGTGGCGCTCGTTCAGGCGCCAGTGACGGATCACCGGCAGCCACATGCGGTCCATGCCGTCGAGCGTGATCCAGAGCGTCCGGATGGCACGCTTGAGAACGGAGGTGTAGGCGCGGTCGAAGTCGTAGCCCTCCTCGAACAGCAGCCGCGCCGAGCGCTCGGCCTCGGCCCGCCCGGTATCCGTCAGGTCGACGTCGGCCCAGCCGGTGAAGCGGTTCGCGCGATTCCACTCGCTCTCGCCATGGCGCAGCAGGACCAGGGTGTACATGGCCAATCCTCCGTCAGGTATCGGTCTCGTCGACGCCCTCGGACCCGGCACGCTCGGCGTGCTCTCGCTGGCGTCTGCGCATCATCCGCGACAGGATCAGCCCGACCTCGAACAGCAGCCACATCGGCAGCGCCAGCAGCGTCTGCGAGATCACGTCGGGCGGGGTCAGCAGCATGCCGATGACGAACGCGCCGACAATGATGTACGGCCGCTTCTGCGCGAGGCTCTCGGGCGTGGTGACGCCGATCAGCACCAGCAGGATGGTGGCCACCGGCACCTCGAACGCGAACCCGAAGGCGAAGAACAGCGTGATGACGAAATCGAGATAGCGCGCGATGTCGGTCATCACGTTGACGCCGTCGGGCGCGACGCTGGTGAAGAAACGGAACACCAGCGGGAAGACGACGAAGTAGGCGAACGCCACGCCGGCGAAGAACAGCAGTGTGCTGGAGACGATCAACGGTCGCGCCAGGCGACGTTCGTGCAGGTACAGCCCCGGCGCGACGAACGACCAGATCTGGTAGAGCAGGTAGGGGATGCTGATGAAGACCGCGACCATCAGCGTCAGCTTGAACGGGATCAGGAACGGCGAGGCGACCTCGATGGCGATCATGCTGGTGCCCTCGGGCAGGTGCGCCAGCAGCGGGCCCGAGAGCCAGGTGTAGAGCTCCTCGGAGAACGGGAACAGCAGCGCGAACACGATCAGGATGCAGAGGATCGCCCGCAGCAGGCGGCTGCGGAGCTCGACCAGGTGCGAGAGGAAGCCGCCCGAGCCGTCGTCCTGGTCCTGGCCCCGCGGCGCCTCCGAGTACTGCTCCTCACTCATCGCCGGAATCGCCGCTGGTGGGTTTGGACGGTCTGGGCCCGCGCGTCGGCGGCTGCCCGAACTCGTCCTCGGCTGAGGGCCCCGCGTCCGGCTCCGTGTCCGGCTCCGGGGTCGTCGCGGAGTCGCCGGATTGCCGGCCGTCCCCGTGCGGCTCGCCGCCCGCGCCCGACTGCCCCGCCTTGCCGGACTCCAGGTCCACGCGGGTGGACGCCTCGGCCTGTTGCCGCACGGCGCTCATCTCCTGGCGCAGCGACTTCATCTCCCGGTCCTGCTCTTCCATCACCTGTTTCAGGTGCTCGGTCTCGAGCTCCTGCTGGATCTCGCTGCGCATGTGATTGGCGAAGCGCCGCAGGCGGCCCACCCATTGCCCGGCCAGCGTGGCCACGGTGGGCAGGCGATGGGGCCCCACCACCAGCAGCCCGACGACCCCGATGAGCAGGAGTTCCCAGAAACCGATATCGAACATGGATCAGGCCGTGGCGGCAGGCGCCCACGTTCAGTGCTGGTGGTCGGATTCCTTGCGACTGCGATCGCGGCCGAAGTCCGCATCCGCCTCCTCGTCGGTGGAGCCGTCGGTGGAGCCCTGCAGGCGTCCCGGCTCGGAATCCTCTTCGTCCTTCTTGCCTTCTTCCTCGTCGTGCATCGACTTCTTGAAGCCCTTGATCGCGGAACCGAGGTCTCCACCCAGGTTGGCCAGGCGCTTGCCGCCGAACAGCAACAGCACGATGACGAGAACGATCAGGAGTTGCCAGATACTCGGGGACATGCGTTTGTTCTCCTGTAGCTTCGGACGGCCCGGTCAGCCGCGCGCGGCCTTTTCCTCGTGGCCGGAGACGCCGGCGCGGCGCTCCAGCTCGGCCAGCACGTCGGCGGGGCCGAGGCCGCGCTGCGCGAGCAGCACCAGGGTATGGAACCACAGATCGGCGACCTCGTGCACCAGCGCGCGGTCGTCCGCGCCGCCGCCGGCGATGACCACCTCGGTGGCCTCCTCGCCGATCTTGCGCAGCACCCGGTCCGGCCCGCCCTGCATCAGCATCGCGGAATAGGATTCTTCGGGGTCGGCCTCACGCCGCTGCTGCAGGATGCGACCCAGTTGTTCCAGCACGTCTTCGGACACGGTTTCCTGCCGGGGGATGGACGCCGGCCTGGAGCGGGTACGGGGGCCGGATACTAGCACAACCGGGGTCCGACCGATCAGCGGCGGACCGGGATCCCCGCGGCCGCCATCGCCGCCTTCGCCTCGGCAACGGTGTACTCGGCGAAGTGGAAGATGCTCGCCGCGAGCACGGCATCGGCACCGCCCTCGCGCACGCCCTCGCACAGGTGCTGCAGGTTGCCGACCCCGCCGGAGGCGATCACCGGCACCGCCACCGCGTCACTGACCGCGCGGGTGAGCTCGAGGTCGAAGCCGTTCTTCGTGCCGTCGCGGTCCATGCTGGTCAGCAGCAGCTCGCCGGCCCCGAGCGCGACCACGCGTTGCGCCCATTCGACTGCGTCGAGCCCGGTGCCGTGGCGCCCGCCGTGGGTGAACACCTCCCAGCGCGGCGACGAGTCCGCCACCCGGCGCGCGTCGATCGCCACCACGATGCACTGCGAGCCGACCCACTCGGCGGCCCGGCGCACCAGGTCGGGCTTGCGCACGGCGGCGGTGTTGATCGCCACCTTGTCGGCGCCCGCGTTCAGCATGCGCCGCACGTCCTCGACCCCGCGGATGCCGCCGCCGACGGTCAGCGGAATGAACACCTGGTCGGCGACCTGCTCCACCACCTCGACCAGCGTGTCGCGGTCGTCGCTGGAGGCGGTGATGTCGAGGAAGCAGAGCTCGTCGGCGCCGGCGGCGTCATAGCGCCGCGCGACCTCGACCGGATCGCCGGCGTCGCGGATCGACTCGAACTTCACGCCCTTGACCACCCGGCCGGCGTCGATGTCGAGGCAGGGGATGATGCGTTTCGCGAGTGCCATCAGGATGCGCTTCCTGGGGTTCGAGGGACGGGAACCGCGAATGAACGCGACTGAACGCGAATGGCGCGCTGCCCACACGGAGCCCGTCGGAGCTTCGCTTTCAGGTCTGCGCGAAGGTCCGCGTCAGTAGACCGGAACCACGAATGAACACGAATGGACAC
>JAWWAE010000030.1:0-17161 GCA_033721835.1 Halofilum sp. (in: g-proteobacteria)
CAGGCTCTGGACGGCATTGAGGTAGCCGTTCAGGTCCCCCGTGACGGCGGGAAGGCGGTTGTCGACTGCAATCAGAGCCGTGCTCATGGCGCGGGTCTCCTCCTCTCTCAACTTTGCCACTGCCCCTATTTTAGCACTCTCGGGTTTTGACTGCTAAGGGCCGCCGCGGTTCCCGGGCGACTCCCCTTCCGGCTGTCGTTCGCGCCCGGCGCGCGGGCGGTTGCAGCCGGGTTCGGCCCGCCGTACCGACCCGCCGCGCCTAGCCGGGCTCGATCGCGCGCAGGTGGCGGCCGACGGCCAGCCACGAGCCGGCCCAGCCCAGCAGCGCGCCCAGCCCGATCAGCAGCCCGGTCTCGTCCGGCGCGAGGCCGTCGAGCCGGAACTGGCTGCCGTAGGCCGAGGCCAGCCGCGACACGGGCCCGGCCAGCAGGGCGCGTGTGAGGGCCAGCAGCAGCCACGCCGCAAGCGCGCCCCCGAGGCCGTACCAGAGCCCGCCGTAGAGGAACGGCCGGCGGATGAAGGCGTCGCTGGCGCCGATCAGCTTGGTGACCTCGATCTCGGCCTGCCGGTTGAGGATGTCGAGGCGGATGGTGTTGCCGACGATCAGCAGTACCCCGGCCGACAACAGCAGCGCCAGCAGGGTCACGCCGCGCTCGATCACGGCCAGCAGGGCGTACAGGCGCTCGACCCACTCGAGGTCGACCCGGGCCTGGTCCACGCCCTCGATCTGCTCGACCGAGCCGGCCAGCGCCGCGAGCGCCGACGGCGAGCGCGGCGCCCCGGGTGCCGGCTCCAGCACCACCACGGCCGGCAGCGGATTGCGCTCGAGCGCCTCCAGCGCGCGGTCGAACCCGGCCAGCTCGCGGAACTCGGCCAGTGCACGGTCGGCGTCGATGCGCTCGACCACGCGCACATCGTCGCGGGCCGCGATCCGCCGGGCCGTCGCGTCGGCGGCCGCGGCATCCAGCGCCGGGTCGAGATAGGCCGAGATGCGGGTGCCGGTGTCCCAGCCGCCGGTGGCCTGCTGTGCGTTCTTCAGCAGCAGCCACAATGCCCCGGGCAGCGCCAGCGCGACCGCGATCACCGCCACCGTCAGCCCGCTGGCGATCGGGTTGCGCCACAGCCGGCCGAGGCTGCCGAGTGCGGCCCGCGCGTGCTCGGCGAGCCAGACGCGCGGCCGCCGGGCGAGCGGGCTGCCGCCGCGCGGATCGCGGCCGCCCCGGCGTTCGGCGGGCTTACGCGCCATCGTCGCGCCCCGTGAAGTCGTCGCGCGCCAGCGTGCCGTGGGCGAGGGAGATCACCGGCAGTCCGTAGGACTCGGTCAGCGCGATGTCGTGGGTCGCGACCAGCACGGTCACGCCGACGGCGTTGAACTGCACGAACAGGTCCATGATCTCGCGCGAGAGCTCCGGGTCGAGGTTGCCGGTCGGCTCGTCGGCCAGCAGCAGCGGCGGCCGATGCACCACGGCCCGGGCGATACCGACCCGCTGCTGCTCGCCGCCGGAGAGCGCGATCGGCATCTGTTTCTCCTTGTCCAGCAGCCCCACCTTGTCCAGCGCCGCGCGCACCCGCCGACTCAGCTCGTGCGAGCGATAGCCGGCCACCACCAGCGGCAGCGCCACGTTGTCGAACACGGTGCGGTCGTACAGCAGCTGGTGGTTCTGGAACACGATCCCCATCTGTCGCCGCAGCCAGGGGATGCGCCGGCGCGGCAGCCGGGCCAGGTTGACGTTGTCGATCAGCAGCGTCCCGCGGGTCACCCGCTCGATCAGCGCGATCAGCTTCAGCAGGGTCGACTTGCCGGCCCCGGAGTGCCCGGTCAGGAACGCCATCTCCCCCTTCGGCAGGTGCAGCGACAGGTCCGACAGCGCGTCCTTCTGCCCCGGATAACGCTTGCTGACATGGTCGAAGCGAATCACGCGTGCTTCCACCCGGCATACACAAAAGCGAACCGCGAATGAACGCGAATGAACGCGAATAATGCCGTTGCCAAGTTGAGCGCGTCAGTGCCTCGCGGGCGGCTCGTTGCCGTCGGTTCCAAAACACGGGACCACGAATGGACAGGAATGGACACGAATGCAAGGACACCTCGAATTGCCGCAGCGACACCTCTGGTGGTGCCAGTATTCGTGTTCATTCGTGTCCATTCGTGGTTCGTCTTTCCGGACGAGACGCGTGCAGCGGCCGGCCAGCGCAGCTTCGACCACGTCTCCCGCGGCGAAGGCCCATATTCGCGTTCATCCGCGTTCATTCGCGGTTCCATCGACCGTCTCGGCGACCTCGTTGCCCAGCAGGGCGTCGACGAAGGCCTCGGCATCGAAGGGCCGCAGGTCGCCGGGTTTCTCGCCGACGCCGACGAAGCGGATCGGCAGGCCGGTCTCGCGGGCGATCGCGAAGGCGACCCCGCCCCTGGCGGTGCCGTCGAGCTTGGTCAGGGCGATCCCGGTGACGTTCACCGCCTCACCGAACTGCCGCGCCTGCGCCAGCGCGTTCTGGCCGGAGCCGCCGTCGACCACCAGCAGGGTCTCGTGTGGCGCGGACGGGTCGAAGCGGCCGATCACGCGGCGCACCTTGCGCAGTTCCTCCATCAGGTTCGACTGGGTGTGCAGCCGGCCGGCGGTGTCCGCCAGTACGACCTCGATGCCGCGCGCCCGGGCATGGGCGAGGGCGTCGTGGATGACCGCCGCCGCGTCCGCGCCGGTGGCCTGGGCCACGACCGGGGCGCCGACGCGCTCGCCCCATTGCTGCAGCTGCTCCACCGCGGCGGCGCGGAAGGTGTCGCCGGCCGCCAGCAGCACGGAATGGCCGGCGTCCTGCAGGCGCCGGGCGAGCTTGCCGATCGTGGTGGTCTTGCCGGAGCCGTTGACGCCGACGACCAGCATCACCCACGGCTGACCGCTGGGCGGCTCCACCGCCGGCGGCTCCCGGACCTGCAGCAGCTCGACCAGGGTCTGGCGCAGGATCGACCGCACTTCGCCGACGTCGCGCGCCCGCTTCGCCTCCCGCCGCAGTGTCTCGGTGATCGCGCGGGTGGCCTCGACGCCGACGTCGGCGAGCAGCAGCTCCTCCTCGATCTGCTCCAGCAGCTCGTCGTCGAGCCCGCGCCCCCCGAACAGGGCGCGCAGGCCGCCGCCGAGCCGCGAGCGGGTCTTCTCCAGCCCCCGGTCGAGCGCGGCGCGCTCCTCGGCCGGTGCCGGTTCCTGGCTCCTGGACTTGCGCTTGAAGAGGCCGAAAAGACGCATCTGGATCCACTGGGCGGGCGAATCATGCTGGGCGGCATTACCGAGCCGTAATGCCCGGGACATTGTCCGCCCATACCGGGACCAATAGGCTGCGGGCGATGCGGCGAAGCATCGCCCGACCCCCGCGGGAAACGCGAGGGGCTCTCGCGGAGCCGAGGGCGGTATGCTAACAGCCGTCCGATAACCGGGGAACTGAAGATGCTGAGAACGGCACGGACACTACTGGCCGTGGTTGCATTGGGGAGCGCGGGCGCGGCCGGCGCGACCGAGATCCACCACTACGAGCTCGACAACGGCATGCAGATCCTGGTGCGCGAGGACCATCGCGCGCCCGTGGTCGTCTCCCAGGTCTGGTACCGGGTCGGCAGCGTCGACGAGCACCGCGGCGTCACCGGTGTTTCGCACGTGCTCGAGCACATGATGTTCAAGGGTACGGACGAGCTCGGACCCGGCGAGTTCTCCGAGACCATCGCCCGCCACGGCGGCAGCGACAACGCCTTCACCGGTCGCGAATACACGGCCTATTTCCAGCGCATCGCCGCCGAGCACCTCGAGCTCTGCCTGCGGCTGGAGGCCGACCGCATGGTCGACCTGCGGCTCGACGAGGAGGAGTTCCAACGCGAACTCGCCGTGGTGCGCGAGGAGCGCCGGCAGCGGGTCGAGGACAACCCGCATGCCCTGACCCACGAGCGTGCGCGCGCGGCCGCCTTCCCCTCGTCACCGGCGCGCAGCCCGATCATCGGCTGGCCGGCCGACCTCGCTTCGCTCACGCTCGACGATGTGCGCCGCTGGTACCAGCGCTACTACGGGCCCGACAACGCGACCCTGGTCGTGGTCGGTGACGTCGACCCGGACGCGGTGCACCGGCTGGCACGGAAACATTTCGGGCCGCTGGCGCCGATCGGTGCCCCGGGACGCCTGGCGGCAGCCGAGCTCGACCCGCGCGGCGAGACCCGGCTGCGGGTGCACGCGCCGGCGACCCTGCCCTATCTGAGCCTGGACTGGCGCGTGCCTTCGCTGACCACCGCGGCCGATCCGCGCGACGCGTACGCGCTCGACGTGCTGGTCGGCGTCCTCGACGGCGGCCTCAGCGCGCGCATCGAGAGCAATGTCGTGCGCGGCCGCAGGGTCGCCGCCGGGGCCGGCGCAGGCTACTCGCCGCTGGCCCACGGCGACACGCTGTTCAGCGTCAGTGGCACGCCGGCCGAGGGTCGCGACGTCGCGGAGCTCGAGCAGGCGCTGCGCGCCGAGATCGATCGGCTCAAGGAGGGCGCGATCGAGCCGGCGGAGCTGGAGCGGGTGAAGACCAACGTCCGGGCGCAGCACGTGTTCCAGCAGGACTCGATGTTCTACCAGGCCATGCGGCTGGGCATGCTGGAGACCATCGGCCTCGGGCGCGATGCCTACGACGAGTACCTGGCCGGGATCGAGCAGGTGACCGCGGACGACGTCCGGCGGGTGGCACGCGAGTATCTCGACGACCGGCGCCTGACCGTGGCCCGGTTGGTGCCCGAGGGCGTGGGCACCGGGGGCGCGGCGACGCAGGGGGGCCAGGCCGATGCGGGTTGAGCCGATGATGCGTGCGCTGTTCCTGCTGGGCCTCGCCGTGGTGGCCGCGCCGGCCGTGGCCCAGCCCGAAATCCAGCAGTGGCGCACCGACAACGGCGCCCGGGTGCTGTTCGTCGAGGCCCGCGAGATCCCGCTGGTCGAGGTCCAGGTGACCTTCGCCGCCGGCGCGGCCCGCGACGGCCCGCACCCCGGCATTGCCAGCCTGGTCAGCGACCTGCTGCTGTCCGGCACCGACACGCTCGACGCCGACGCGCTCGCGGCGGCCCTGGAGCGCGACGGTGCGGAGGTCTCCACCGGCTCCGCCCGCGACATGGGCTGGGTGGAGTTCCGCAGCCTCAGCGAGGGCGAGCACCTGTGGCCGGTGGTCGAGACGGTGGCCGGGCTGCTGGCGGAGCCGGCCTTCCCGGCGGCCGAGGTCGAGCGCATCAAGGGTCGGCAACGCACGCGGATCGAGGGCCAGCAGCAGGATCCCGGCGCGATCGCCGAGCGGCTGTTCTGGGAGGCGCTCTACGGCGACCACCCCTACGGCCACCCGGCTTTGGGCACCCTGGAGAGCCTGGCCGCGATCGGCCGCGACGAATTGCGCACCTTCCACCGCGAGCACTACGTCGCGCGCAACGCCAGCGTCGCCATCGTCGGCGACCTCGACCGCGGCCGGGCCGAGCGGCTGGCGCGCGAGCTGACCGCCGGCCTGGCGCCGGGCAGCGCCCAGCCGCCGCTGCCGCCGGCGCCGCGCCTGTCCGCGGACCGGCGCATCGAGCGACCGTTCCCCTCGACCCAGGCCCACGTGACCCTCGGCCACACCGGGGTCGCGCGCGGGGACGAGCGCTGGCCGGCCCTCTATGTCGCCAACCACATCCTCGGTGGCGGTGGCTTCACCTCGCGGCTCATGACCGAGGTGCGGGAGAAGCGCGGTCTGGTCTACGGCGTCCACAGCGGTCTCAGTCCCATGGCGGCCGCCGGGCCGTTCCGGGTCTCGCTGCAGACCCGCGGCGACCAGGTCGGCGAGGCCCTGTCGGTGGTGCGTTCCGAGTTGCGGTCCTTCATCGAGGACGGACCGAGCGCGCAGGAGGTCACCGATGCCCGCATGAACATCGTCGGCGGCTTCCCGCTGCGCATCGATTCCAACGCCAAGCTGGTCGGCTACCTGGCGAACATCGGCTTCTACGACCTGCCGCTGGACTACCTGGATCGCTTCCGCGAGCGCGTCGAGGCGGTCGATCGCGCGGCCGTCGTCGATGCGGTGCGCTCGCTGTTTGCCGACCGGCCGCGAGTGACGGTGATCGTCGGCGGTGACCGGGCCGGGCAGGGCAACGGCTAGGGCGCGAGCCGCAATGAGGCGCAATTCGGTGCGCATCATCGGCGGCGAATGGCGCGGCCGGCGGCTGCACTTCCCGGCCGCCCCCGGGCTGCGCCCGACCAGCGACCGGCGGCGCGAGACGCTGTTCAACTGGCTGGCGCCCGAGCTGGCCGGGGCGCGCTGTCTCGACCTGTTCGCCGGCTCCGGGGCGCTCGGCTTCGAGGCCGCATCGCGCGGCGCCGCGCGGGCGGTGCTGGTCGAGGCCTCGCGCGAGGTGGCCGCGGCGCTCGCGGCCAGCCGGAGTGCGCTCGACGCCGGCGACCGGGTCGAGGTGGTGCACGCCCAGGCCGCGCGCTTCCTCGGGCGGACCCCGGAGCCGTTCGACATCGTCTTCCTCGACCCGCCGTTCGCGCGCACCGGCCTGGTCGCCGACACCTGTGCCCGGCTCGGGGCCGGCTGGCTCGCCCCGGGCGCCCGCGTCTACCTGGAGCTGGACGCGCGCGCCGACGCCCCGGCACTGCCCCCGCACTGGGCCCTGCACCGCGAACTCGGCGGCGGGGACGCCCGCGCGCTGATGTATCTCGCCGGTCCGCGGCTCGGCGCCGGCGGGGACGACGATTCTCGATGACGGGTACACTGCGACGATGAGCGACGCGAAGCCGCGCATCGGCCTGTTCGTCACCTGCCTGGTCGACCTGTTCCGGCCCAGAGTCGGCTTTGCCGCCGTGCGGCTGATCGAGGCAGCGGGCGGCGAGGTGGTGGTACCCGAGCAGACCTGCTGCGGGCAGCCGGCCTGGAACTCGGGCGACCGTGCCGACGCCCGCCGGCTTGCCGCCCGGGTGATCGACGCCTTCGCCGACTGCGATGCCGTGGTCGTCCCGTCCGGCTCCTGCGCCGGCACCCTCCGCCGGCACTATCCGCGCCTGTTCGATCCCGGGCGCGAGCCCGAACGCCATGCACAGGCCGAGGCGCTGGCGGCGAAGACCTTCGAGCTGCTCGAGTTCCTGGCCGACGAGCGGGGCTTCGTCCCCGAGGGCGTCCGCTTCGAGGGCACGGTCACCTACCACGACGCCTGTGCCGGGCTGCGCGAGCTGGGCGTGAAACAGCAGCCGCGACGCCTGCTGCGCCGGGTCGCGGGGCTGACGCTGTCGGAGTCCGAGGGTTGCGAGGAATGCTGCGGCTTCGGCGGCACCTTCTGCGTCAAGTACCCGGAGATCTCGACCCGCATGGTCGAGGACAAGTGCGGCCGGCTGGTGGCGAGCGGCGCGGATACCGTGCTCGCGGGTGACCTCGGCTGCCTGCTGAACATCGCCGGCCGGCTGAGCCGCGCGGGGCACCCGCTGCGCGCGCGGCACGTGGCCGAGGTGCTGGCGGGGATGGCGGACGGGCCGGCGATCGGCGAACCGCGAGGGGGCTGAGCCGTGGAGGTCCGCAGTCAGCGCTTCAGATTCAGCGCCCGCGATGCCCTCGGCGACCCGCGGTTGCAGTCGGCGCTCGGCAACATCCAGCACGGCTTCACCGAGCGGCGCCGGCAGGCGCTCGACGCGCTGCCGGAATTCGAGCAGCTGCGCGCGCACGGCACCGCCATTCGCGACCACGCGATCGAGCACCTCGACGCCTACCTCGAGCGTTTCGAGCAACAGGTGGATGCCGCCGGGGGGCAGGTCCACTGGGCGCGCGACGCCGCCGAGGCCTGCGCCGCGGTCGCCGGCATCTGCCGCGCCGCCGGCGCCCGCACGGTCACCAAGGGCAAGTCGATGGCGACCGAGGAGATCGGCCTCAACGAGCACCTCGAGGCCGAGGGCTTCACCCCGGTCGAGACCGACCTCGGCGAGTACATCCTGCAGCTGCGCGGCGACACCCCGAGCCACATCATTGCGCCCGCGATCCACCTCAAGCGCGACCAGATCTTCGAGGCCTTCCAGGCGCACCACGACCCGGCCCTGTCGTCGCACTCCGACGATCATGCCGAGCTCCAGGCCGAGGCCCGGCGGGTCCTGCGGCGGCGCTTCTTCGAGGCCGACGTCGGCATCACCGGCGCCAACTTCTGCATCGCCGAGACCGGCAGCACGGTCATCGTGACCAACGAGGGCAACGGCGACCTCACCCAGTGCCTGCCGCGCGTGCACGTGGTCGTCGCCGGCATCGACAAGATCGTGCCGACCCTGGAGGACACCAGCACGCTGCTGCGCCTGCTGGCGCGCTCGGCGACCGGTCAGGACATCACGGTCTACACCACGTTCTCGAGCGGGCCGCGGCGCGCCGACGACCTCGACGGCCCGGACGAGTTCCACGTCGTGCTGCTCGACAACGGCCGCTCGGGGATGCTCGGCGGCGAGCTGCAGCCGATGCTGCGCTGCATCCGCTGCGGCGCCTGCATGAACCACTGCCCGGTCTACGGCGCCATCGGTGGGCATGCCTACGGCTGGGTCTACCCGGGCCCGATGGGCGCGGTGCTGACCCCGCAGATGGTCGGCATCGAGCGCTCCGCCGACCTGCCCAATGCCAGCACCTTCTGCGGCCGCTGTGCCGAGGTCTGCCCGGTCGGCATCCCGCTGCCCGACCTGATGCGCTACTGGCGCGAGCGCGAGTACGAGGGCGGGCACCAGCCGGCAGCGGCCCGTTGGGGCCTGGGCCTGTGGGCCCGGGTCGCCGTCCGGCCGCGCCTTTACCACGCACTGGCCCGGCTCGGCGCCCGCATCCTGGGCCGACTCGGGCACCGCCGCGGGCGGCTCGCACGGCTGCCGCTCGCCGGCGGCTGGACCCGCGGCCGCGACCTGCCGGCACCGGTGGGGCGCACCTTCACCGAGCAGTGGCGGGGTCGGGCCCGGTGAGCGCGCGTGACGACATCCTGGCGGCGATCCGCGACCGGCGCTCGCGGCCGGCCGCCGCCGAAGAAGCGGTCGCCGAGCGGCTGGCGGCCCATCCGCGCGGGCCGCTGCCGGCCGCAGTCGGCGGCGATCGCGAGGCGCTGCGGGCGCGCTTCATCGAGCGGGCCGGCAAGGCCAGCGCCGAGGTCGAGGCGTTGGCCGCCGCCGCCGACCTGCCGCCGCTGGCGGCGCGTCTGTGCCGCGAGGCGGGCTACCCGGAGCGCCTGGCGCTGGCGCCGGACGCCGCGCTGACCGGCCTTGACTGGGCCGCCGCCGGGCTCGAGGCCGAGGCGCGCGCCGCCCGCCGCGACGACCGGGTCTGCGTCTCGGTCGCCCGCTGTGGCGTGGCCGAGACCGGCACGCTGGTGCTGGCCTCGGGTGCCGACAGCCCGGTCACGCTGGCTTTCGTCCCCGACCTGCACCTGGTGCTGCTGCAGGCCGACGCCATCGTCGGCGCGTACGAGCAGGCCTGGGACCTCCTGCGCGCGGGCGGTTCCAGCCCGCGCGCCGTCAACTGGATCACCGGTCCGTCGCGCTCGGCCGACATCGAGCAGACCCTGCAGCTCGGGGCCCACGGACCGATCCGCCTGGTGATCGCCCTGCTCTGAGGCGGCGGCCCCGCCGAGACGGGGCGTGACTCCGGTCAAACTTTGTGATCCACTTCACATTGTGTCGCCAAGTGTATGTGTAGTGTGAAAAATCCCTGAAGACCGACCCCCGGAGGGTCGTTCCCGCCGGTTGCGCGCCCGTCCGCAAACCGGGCCAACCGACCCGGGGAGCGGCCATCGGGTCTTGAGGTGCCGCCATGACGACGCAAGCAAAGACCGCCGCAGTCCCGGTAGACCTGCTCTGTACCGGGCTCTACGTGGTGGAGCTCGACCGGCCCTGGATCGAGACCCCGTTCCTGTTCCAGGGCTTTCGCATTGCCTGTGATGACGAGTTGCAGGTCCTGCGCGAGTACTGCCGCAAGGTCTACATCGACGTGAACCGGTCCGAGCGCGACGCGATCGAGACCGTCAAGATCACCGCCGCGCAGCGCAAGCGCGCCAACGGCGCAAGCCAGTCCGAGGCAGCGGCCGAGCCACGCTTCGACATGCCCTCGCAGCGGCAGCTCGAGAAGACCGCCGGCGTGCTGTTTGGCGACGCCATCGAGCCCGACCGCAAGCGCTTCCAGGTCCAGGTCAAGGCGGCCGTCGTCTCGCGGCACCAGACCACCCAGGCGGTCATCGACGCCATGAACCGCGCCCGGATGGGTCGCTCGCTGGACCTGGTCGCGACCCGCCAGGCGGTGGAGCACATGTGCGACCTGATCGTCGCCGACCCGAGTGCCTCGCTGTGGCTCAACGAGCTGCAGGAACACCACGACCGCGAGGCACGGCACGCGGTCAACACCTGCGTGCTCGCACTCACGTTCGGTGCCCACCTCGACATGGGCGGTCGCGACCTGCGCCGGCTCGGTCTCGGTGCCCTGTTGCACGACATCGGCAAGACCCGGGTCCCGCCGGAGCTGCTCGACAAGACCGGGCCGCTGACGCAGGAGGAGCAGGACCTCCTGCGCAACCATCCGGAGGCCGGCTACGAGCTGCTGGAGCGCACCGGCAACGTCGATCGGCAGGTGCTGGAGATCGTCCGCCTGCATCACGAGCGCTGGCTGGGCCAGGGCTACCCGAACGGGTTGCTCGGCGAGACCATCCCGCGCGAGGCCCTGATCGTCGGCCTGGTCGACAGCTACGACGCCATGACCAGCGGCCGGCCCTACCGCGAGGCCGTCACGCCGGAGAAGGCGCTGCACACGCTGTATGGCGAGGCCGCCGAGACCTTCGGTGTCGACCTGGTGCAGTCGTTCATCCGCTGCCTCGGCATCTTCCCGGTCGGCAGCGTGGTCGAGCTGGACAGCGGCGCCCACGGGGTGGTGGTCGGCAGCCGCCCGGGCGGCGGGCTGTGGCCGACCGTGCTGCTGGTGCGCAACCCCGACGGCGAGCTCTACCGCAAGCGGCTGCTGGTCAACCTGGCGGCGGAGGCACAGCGGCTGCGCGAGGGCAAGTCGCGGCGGGTGCGCCGGGCGGTCGAGCCCTCTGCCGCCGGCATCGATGTATCCGGCATCGTCCGGCGCGAGTTCGGCCTCGACAAGGGCATCGCCGCCTAGCGCACGGATCCCGGTCGGCGGGATTTTTCGGGGTTCTCGCCAGGACGCAAGGCACGTGAAGAATGGATTACGGCAGCGGCCCGATGGTCTGCCCCGAGCAGTCGCTGACGGAACCGTTGCAGGTGGCTGGATCCCAAGTCTCTCGCAGAGAGCGCAGAGGGGCAGAGACCGCAGAGGCAATTTGAACCTGCGGCCCGGAACTCCTTCAGTTGCCCTGCGTCCTCCGCGTCTCCGCGCTCTCTGCGAGATCCAACGGAACGTCACTTGCCGCCGCAGCGCCGTCCGCGGCTGCTCGCGTCGCCCTCGCGCTCGAATCTTTTCCCTCGCGTGCTCTGCGCCTTGGCGAGATCCAATGGATTGGCGGTTCGTCTGGCAGCGGCGATTGCCGCTGCTCGCGTCAACCTACAGCCGCTGCGCCAGCTCGCGGCCCTCGTAGATCGCCATCACCGCCAGCCGCGGCGCGACGCAGTCGCCGATCGTGTGCAGCTCGCGGCCGTCGGCGGCCAGCTCGTCGGCCAGCCAGCGCTGCGGTGCGTTCACCGTCGCCGTGACCAGCGCGTCGGCCTCGATCCGGCAGGTCGACCCGTCGAGCAGGCTCGTCACCGTGGCCGCGTCGCCGTGCCACTCGCTGACCGCGCTGTCGCCCAGCTCCACCACGCCGAGCTCGCGCAGGCGCGCCCGCAGTGGCACGTCGGTGGCCGTGCGCGCGAGCTCGGCGGCAATGGTCGGGTGGCGCGTGACCACCGTGACGGCGTGGCCGGCCTCGGCGAGGTGCCAGGCCGTGCCGGCACCGTGCCAGTGGCCGATGTCGTCGAGCACGACCACGCGCCGCCCGGGCCGTGCCGAGCGGCCCATCACGTCCTCGACCGGGTGAACGTTGCCGCGCTCGATTCCCGGCAGCCGGTCGCACTGGGGCAGGCCGCGCTGGAACGCGTCCGCGGTTGGCAACGAGCCGGTGGCCAGTACCACCGCCTCCGCGTCATTGGCCCGGACGTCGTCGGCGTCGTACGGTTGGTTGCAACGGACCTCGACGCCGAGCCGCTCCAGCTCGCGCGTCCACCAGCCGATCAGGTCGAGGATCTGGCCGCGGCGCGGCTGCAGTCCGGCGTAGCGGAAGCGCCCGCCGAGCTCCGGGCCGGCTTCCACCAGCGTCACTCGATGACCGCGCTCGGCCGCGACCCGGGCTGCCTCCAGGCCGGCCGGTCCGCCGCCGACGACCAGCACCGCACGCGGCTTCGGCGCCGCGGTGAAGCGGTCGCCGCCCCATTCGAACTCGCGCCCGGCCGAGGGATTGACCAGGCAGGAGATCCAGTAGTCGCGATAGCGCCGGCCCCAGCACATCTGGTTGCACGAGAGGCAGGTGCGGATCTCGCCGTCGCGGCCCGTCCGCGCCTTGTTCGCGAGATGCGGATCCGCGATCTGGCCGCGGACGATCGATACCAGGTCCGCCTGACCGGCGCCGAGGATGGTGTTGGCGTTCTCGGGCGTGCGCACGTGGCTCTCGCACTGCACCTTCGCGTGGGTGGTGACCTGTTTCAGCGCCTCGGCGAAGGGCGCGCCCAGCTTCTCCGCGTACAGCACGGTCGGCATCAGCGGATGGAAGTCGAAGTAGCTGCCGGTGCCGCAGGTGACGTAGTCCATCAGCGCGCGCCGGTCGTGCCAGGCGACGATCTCCTGCATCGACTCGACCGACAGGGAAACCGGCACGTCCGGGTGCAGGTTCACCGCCAGGCCGATGATGAAGTCGTCGCCGCAGCGTCGCCGGATCCGCTCCAGCAGCGTGGCGGAGAAGCGCATCCGGTTCTCGAACGAGCCGCCCCAGCGGTCCTCGCGGCGATTCGACCAGGGCGTCCAGAACTGGTCGATCAGTGCGTGGTAGGTGGCGAACAGCTCGACGCCGTCGAAGCCCGACTCGTGCGCCCGCCAGGCGGCCGCCTCGAAGCAGTCGAGCGTCTCCTCGATCTCCAGATCGGTCATGGCGTGGCTGCCGTCGGAATCATGGAATGAGGGCAGCCCCGAGGGCGACCAGTTGGGGTGGAAGGAGTTGTCGGCATCGCCGTGCTCGCCGACGTGGTAGAGCTGCTGCAGGATCACCGTGTCGTGTCGCTTGACCGCCTCGGTGAGACGGCGGAAGTGCGGGATCACGGCGTCGTCGCAGGGGCGGAAGTTGCGTGCGGTCAGGACCGCCGCCGGGTGCACCGGCATCGGCTCGGCCACGATCATGGCCGCCCCGCCGCGCGCGCGCTCCTCGTAGTAGCCGCGATGGCGCGCGCCCGGCAGCCCGTCCTCGGCCATGTTTGCCGTGTGGGCACCGAACACCAGCCGGTTCTTCAGCGTCCGCCCGCGCAGGTCCAGCGGGCGGAACAGGTGGGGGAAGGGATGGCCGCTCAACTCGATACCTCGCCCTGCGCCCGGTCGTGCAGTCGCGTGACCAGGTACTCGGCCGTGAACAGGTCGAGGTGGCCGCCGCCGCCGTTCTTGTACAGCGTGATCTCGTCGTCGTCGCGGCGGCCGCCATGCTCGCCGCGGCAGAGCGCGAACAGGTCGGCGGCGATGTCGCCCGCCCCGATCACGCCGTCGGCGATCGGCTGCACCAGGTCCCCGGCGGCCTCGACCGTGCTGCCGCGCCAGTCGACGAACAGGGTCGCGCGCCGCACGCACTCGTCGTCGCTCTCGCGCAGCCCCGGGTTGTAGGCGCCGACCAGGTCGAGGTGGGTGCCAGGTCGCAGCCAGGCGCCGCGAACCAGCGGTTCGGTGCTGGAAGTGGCGCAACAGATGACGTCGGCCTCGCCTGCGGCTTCCTCGAGCTCGCCGACCGCATCGGCCTCGACTCCGTCGCCGCACAGTCGTTCCACCAGCCGGTCGCGTTGCTCTGCGCTGCGGTTCCACACCAGTACGCGCCGCAGCGAGGGTCGTGCCGCCCGGTGGGCCGCGACCAGGTGCGGGGCCAGCGCCCCGGCGCCGACCATCAACAGCGTCCCGGCGTCGGCCCGCGCGAGCAGGCGTGCGCCCAGCGCCGAGTCCGCGGCGGTCTTGCGCAGAGTCAGCGCCGTGCCGTCGATCACCGCGAGCGGCTCGCCCGTGTCGCCGTCGAACAGCGGGTACAGCGCATGGATCGTCGGCAGCCCGGGGTGACGGCTGCCGTTGCGCGGCATCACGGTCGCGATCTTCACGCCCATGGCCCGCCCGGGCCGCCAGGCCGGCAGCACCAGGAAACTCTCGCCGCCATGGGGGCCGGACTCGTCGGCCTGCAGCAGGCTGCGGTCGATCATGGGCTCGTCGCCGCGGTGGGCGTCGGCGAGCGCATCGATCAGCCCGGGATAGTCGAGCAGGCGGTGGACGGTGTCGGCGTCGATCAGCTGCATGGCGCTCCCCAAGTTCGCCTCAGGCTACCGCAGCACAATCCACGCGTCCCGCGTCGAGACCCTGCCAGGGAAAGCCGTCTCGCCCCGGGAAGGCCATCCAGAAATCTCTCGCAAAGGCGCCAAGGCGCGAAGCACGCAAAGAAGGGCAATTGAGGAGCCGTCTGGAGTGCCAACGCGAGCAGCGGCGGACCGGATCACGACATCAAAGTGCAAACCATTGGTTCTCGCAGAGGGCGCAGAGGGGCAGAGACCGCGGAGGAGAGCGGAGAGTCGCGCATGCACTTCAATCCGTTCCTCTGCGTCCTCCGCGCCTCTGCGCCCTCTGCGAGAGAACCCGGTTCGAGCCATCAGTGGCAATCCGGGTCGCCGCTGCTCGCTCGGGTCGCCCCGATCGTTCCTGCAATTCACTCCTGTGCGTGCTTTGCGCCTTGGCGAGGGATTCCTGCGGCGCGCTGCTCGAGGGCCCGCGACGCAGGGACCGCGCGGCGAGGCCCCGGGACGCCTAGCTAGCCGCCGAGCCGGATCGCGATGTTGCGGGTGCGCAGGTAGTTGTCGAAGGCCTCGAGGCCCTTCTCGCGGCCGTAGCCCGAGCCGGCGATGCCGCCGAAGGGCGTCTCTACCCCGCCGGCGAACCATTCGTTCACGAACACCTGGCCCGCCTCCAGCCGCTGCGCCGTGTGCAGGGCGCGGTCCAGGTCGCGGGTGAACACGCCGGCGACCAGCCCGTACTCGGTGCCGTTGGCGATGTCGACCGCCTCTTCGGTGTCGCGGAAGGGCAGCAGCGAGATCGCCGGGCCGAAGATCTCGTCGCGCATGATCGACATCTCGGGCCGGACGTCGGTGAACACCGTCGGCTGCATGAAGTAGCCGGGCCGGTCGATCCGGGCCCCGCCGGTGGCCGCGCGCGCGCCCTCGGCGACGCCGGCCTGGCACATGCGCTCGACCCGCTCGAGCTGCTCGGCGGAGATCAGCGGCGTGAGCTCGACCTCCGGTTCCAGGCCGTGCCCGACCCGCAGACCCTCGGCCAGCTCGACGGTGCGCTCGAGCAGCTGCTCGTGGATCGACTCGTGCACCAGCACCCGGGCCATGGCCGAGCAGACCTGGCCGGCGTTGAAGAAGATGCCGCTGTGGATGCTTGCGAGCACCGTGTCGAGGTCGGCATCCGCGTGCACGACCGCGGCCGACTTGCCGCCCAGCTCCATCACGCAGGGCACGACCCGCTCGGCCGCGGTGCGGCCAATGGAGCGGCCCGTGGGCACGGAGCCCGTGAACACGATCTGGTTCACCAGCGGGTGCTCGACCAGCGCCGCGCCGGCCTCGGGGCCGTAGCCGCAGACGAGGTTGACCGCGCCGTCGGGGGCCCCGGCCTCCTGGCAGGCCCGGGCCAGCAGGGTGAGCGCCGCCGGCGCCAGCTCCGGCGACTTCATGACCACGCAGTTGCCGGCCGCCAGCGCGACCGACAGCGAGCGGGCCGCGATCCCGACCGGGAAGTTCCAGGGCACGATCTGCGCCGACACGCCGTGCGGCTCGCGCACGGTCCAGTCGACATAGCCGTCGCCGAGCGGGATCGAGCGGCCCTCGAGCTTGTCGGCCATGCCGCCGTAGTACTCGAAGTAGCGCGCCGCCTCCTCGAACTCGCCGCGGGCGTCGGCCAGCGGCTTGCCGGATTCGCGGCACAGCAGCTCGGCGCCCTCCTCGGTGACCCTGCGGATCTCGGCGGCGATGCGGAACATCAGCTCCAGCCGCTGCGCCGGCCGCGGTGCGGTCAGCGCCCGGCGCCGGTGGCAGTGGTGCGCCGCGCGCACGGCCGCGTCCACGGTGTCGGCGTCCGCCAGCGCGATCTCGCCCAGGGTCTCGCCGCTGCCCGGATCCTCCACCGGCAGCCGCCGGTCGCCGTCGACCCAGCGCCCGCCGATCAGGCTCTGCCAGTTGTCCGTTGCCCGGCTCGCCGTGACTGCCATGGCCTTGCCGCTCCTCAGGCCGCCGCCACCGGCTGCAGCCGCCGCGCGACCCAGCGGTGGAAGTGGTGCGTCGGGATGTCCTGTACCGGCGAGAATACGCCGCCATGGTACGCGGGTGAATGGCGCCCGCGCTGCATGCCCTCGACCATGGTCACGTCCTCCTCGAACACGGTCTTCCAGGCCGCAAGCTGGGACTCGCGCGCCGGCGCGCTTTCGTCGTCGGTCGCGGCGTCGCCGACGTACAGCAGCCGCAGGTGCTCGAGCGTGTGCTGCTCGCTGACCGGCTCCAGCAGCACGCAGAAGAAGTGGTCCGCCTGCAGCCCGAGCAGCGCGTTCGGGTACAGCGCCAGGTACTCGGCCTCGCGCTCGCGTTCGGCCGGCCACTGCGACAGCTTCGGCAGCTTGATGCCGGCGACCTCGGCCAGGTTGTAGACGCGCGTGCCCTGGCCGGCGAAGGCCTCGGTCTCGTCGTCGGTGACGATGTAGTGGTCCTCCAGCCGCGAATAGCTGTTCAGTCCCGGGTGCACCCAGGGCAGGTGATACGACTCGCAGTAGTTCTCGACCGCGAGCTTCCAGTTCGAGTCGACCGCCAGCGTGAGGCGCCCGTCGGCCCCGGCGGGTTGCAGTTCCGCGGGCCCGCTGTCGCCCCAGAAGGGCTGCCAGCGGCGCATTACCGGCGCGATGTAGTCCTCGAACGGCTCTGCCTGG
>JAWWAE010000031.1:0-17138 GCA_033721835.1 Halofilum sp. (in: g-proteobacteria)
GAGCTGATGACGCGGAAATAGGCGCTGTACTCGGCCCGCTTGGCCGCCAGGTAGGCGGCCGTGAAACGCTCGCCAAGCAGCTCGTGCAGCTCGGAACAGGCCTGCAGCTCGTCGAGCGCGCGGCTGAGCTCCGAGGCCAGCGTCTGGCCGGCCTCGTTGCCCACCTGCGAGGTCGGCGGCCGCGGTTCGCTGCCGTGGACGATCCCGAGATAGCCGCTGGCCAGCGTGGCGGCCATCGCCAGATAGGGGTTGGCGTCGGCACCGGCCACCCGGCTCTCGATCCGGGTGCCCTCGGCCCGCGCGTGCGGCACGCGCAGGCCGACCGTGCGGTTCTCGTGGCCCCACTCGACATTGATCGGGGCGGCGAGGTTGCCCGGCATCAGGCGCCGATAGGAATTGACGTTGGGCGCGAGGAACGCGAGCGCGGCGGGCAGGTAGTTCTGGAGCCCGCCAATGTAGTTCCGGAACAGCTCGCTCGGCTCGCCCGAGGCGTCCGCGAACGCGTTGCGGCCACTGTCGATGTCCCGCAGGCTCTGGTGGATGTGCAGCGAGCTGCCGGGCTCCTCCTGCATGGGCTTGGCCATGAAGGTGGCGTAGATGTCCCACTCGAAGGCCACCTCGCGCAGGGCGCGTTTGAACAGGAACACCTGGTCGGCCAGCTCCAGCGCCGAGCCGTGCTGGAAGTTGATCTCCATCTGTCCGGAGCCCTCTTCCTGCACCAGGGTGTCGATGTCGAGGTCCATTGCCTCGCAGTAGTCGTACATCTGCTCGAACAGCGGGTCGAATTCGTTCAACGCGTCGATGCTGTACGACTGGTGGGCCACGCCCTGGCGCCCGGACCGACCCACCGGGGCCTCCAGTGGATAATCCGGGTCGACGTTCTTCTTCACCAGGAAGAACTCGACCTCCGGTGCCACCACGGGTTCGAGCCCGCGTTCGTGGAACAGCTCGAGCACCCGCCGCAGCACGTAGCGCGGCGACAGTTCCACCGGCTGCCCGTCGAGGTAGCGGCAGTCATGAATGATCTGAGCGGTTGGCTCCGACACCCAGGGCACCAGCCGCAGGCTGTCGACATCCGCGACCAGTTCCATGTCCTGTTCGATCGGGTTCCAGAAGCTCGCCTCGTCCTCCGGGTAGTCACCCGCGGCGGTCTGGATGAAGATCGAGTCCGGCAGCCGCGGCCAACCGGCGCCCAGGTACTTGCCGGCCGGCATGATCTTGCCCTTGGGCGTGCCTGTCATGTCGGGCACCAGGCATTCGACCTCGGTGATACCCCGCTCGTCGAACCATTCCTTCAAGACGTCTCGGTCCTGTTCCCCGCCACTCATGTGTCACCTTGAAAAAAACCACGGAATTTCTCGCAGAGGCGCAGAGGACGCAGGGACTGAAAAGGCGATGCCACTGGATATCCACTGTTTCGCGTTCCCTGCGTTCTCCGCGCCTTTGCGAGATCACGATCGAAAACCGGCCCGACCGGTACGGCCGAGCCGGCTATGCCATTGCTGCCTACCGCGACTGCACCTCGGTCCAGAGCTGCTGGAACACCTGCAGATCCTCGCCCGAAAGGCTGGGCGTGAAGTGCGAGCGCTTGAGCTCTGCGTCGGTCGGCGTTGACGGCGGCTGCTGCAGCACTTCGTCGAGCATCGGCAGCGCAGCCTTGTTGGGACTGCTGTAGTACGTCCAGTTGGAGAGCTGGGCACCGACCTCTGCATCAAGAATGTAGTTGATGAAGGTGTGTGCCAGGTCCGGGTTCGGGGCGTTGGCCGGGATCATCATGTTGTCGACCCAGATCTCCGCGCCCTCCTTCGGGATCGAGAAGCCGATGTCCTCGTACGCTTCCGGGTCCTCGCTCTTGAAAAACACGTAGTCGCCGTTGTACGACATGCCGGCGTGGATGACACCCTGCGCGATCTGCTGCAGCTGAGGTGTGCCGTCGTTGAAGCCACTGAAGTTCTCTCGCTTCTTCGTCTCCAGCACCAGCTTGGCGGCCTTTTTCCATTGTTCACGGTCGGTGCAACGATAACCGAAACCGAGGTAGGCACAGGCCATTCCCATGGTCACCTGGCCGTCACCGATCATAGCGAACGGGTACTTGGTGTTGGCCTTGGGATCGAACATGATCCCCCACGTGTCCGAGTGCTCGCCGAGCGTTTCCTTGTTGTAGATCAGCCCGGTCGTGCCCCACTGGAAGGCCGCGGAATACTGGTTGCCGGGATCGAAGCTCGGGTCCCGGAACTTGGGATGCAGGTTGTCGAGATTGGGGATCTTCGAGTGATCGAGCTTCTGGACGAGACCGGTTTCGATCAGTCGGGGAACGAAGTAGTTCGAAGGTACGATGATATCGTACTGTGAATCTCCCCCGGCGCGCAGCTTCGAGAACATCTCGGGCAGGGAATTGTAGAAATTCCGCACGATCTTCACGTCGTGCTTCTGCTCGAATGCCTCGATGATCTCCGGGTCCATGTACTGAGACCAGTTGAAGATGTACAGCGTCTTCTCTTGCGCCATTGCGCTGGTTCCCGCTGCAAGGCCGAGCGTCAACAGCATCGACATTGCAAGGGATCGAATCATGGTTCTCATCTTATGTCCTCCAGGGTCACTGTGATGACCGGCTCTGTGCGGGTCGGGCCCGCTGAATCGCGAAGCTGATCGCGGCGGCGGTAAATACCGTCACGATCAACAGCGTCGAAATCGCGTTGATTTCCGGGGTGATGCCCTTCTTGATGGCACTCCAGATAAAGATCGGCAGCGTCGTGCTCTCGGGTCCCGCCGTGAAGAAACTGATCACGAAATCGTCGATCGACAGCGTGAACGACAGGAAGAACGCCGATATCAAGGCGGCACGCAGGGTTGGCAGCACGAAATACCAGGCACGCTGCCAGGGTCGCGCATACAGGTCCTGCGTGGCCTCGAACAGCAGTGGATCCATCTGGACCAGCCGCGAGTATATCAGTAGCGCCACGAACGGCACCTGGAAAGAGATGTGGGCGATGATCATGGTGCCCAGGTCGGGTTGCAGGAAACCCGTGAGTTGGTGCACGCCGACGAAAAAGGTCATCTGCGAGATGCCGTACACGATATCCGGCATGACAATCGGCAGATAGATGATCCAGATCAGCCAGCCGAGCTGCAGGTGCCGATAGCGGTAGATGCCGTAGCCCAGCGCCGTCCCGAACACGGTCGCCAGTGCGGACGAGGTGATCGCGAGCACCGCGCTATTGTAGAAGGCATTGAGGATGATCTCGTTCTCGAGCAGCTTCTCGTACCAGCGCAGCGAGAAGCCGGAAAACTTGGCGTAGGTGTTGGTCGAGTTGAACGAGAAGGTGACCACGATTGCCAGCGGCGCGTACAGGAACAGCAGCGCCAGATACCAGAACACCTGCAGTGAACGGTTGAGGCGGGAGCGTTTCACAGCACCACCTCCTTGCCACCACCGAGTTTGCGGCCGATGCGCCGCAATATCAGCAGGCCCCCGAGGGTGGCCAGGATCATGATCAGGGCAGCCGCCGCACCCAGTGGCCAGTTCGAGGCCTCGGCGAACTGCCGCGCGACCAGGTTGCCGAGCATCATCGACTTGCCACCGCCCAGCAGCTCCGGGATGACGTACATGCCGAAGGCCGGGATCGACACCAGCACGGTGCCCGCCATTAGCCCGGGCAGGGTCTGCGGCAGGACCGCGTGGCGAAATACCCGCACCGGGGTGGCATACAGGTCGTTCGCCGCCGCCACGATGTCGTGGTCCATTTTCTCGAAGGCGGCGTACAACGGCAGCACCATGAACGGCAGGAAGTTGTAGACCAGGCCGACGATCACGGCGAAGCTGGACGGGAACAGGCCCAGCTGCGGGGGGATCAGGCCGAACACGGCCGCGGTGTCCGAAAGAGGCGTGTCGGGTGCCATCAGGTTCATCCAGCCGAAGGTGCGGATCACCTGATTGGTCCAGGAGGGCACGACGACGATCAGCAGCATCAATGCCCGGCGGTTCGACGGCTGGGTCGAGATGTAATAGGCCAGCGGATAGGCGATCAGGATCACCAGCCCGGTTGCGATCAGGGTCTGCCAGAACGAGCGCAACAGCGTGTACAGGTTGCCCGGGCTCCAGCCGAGGAAGCCGAATCCTGCCAGTTCCCGAAAGGACTGCAGGGTCAACGGCATCTGTGGCAGGCCGTAGGGGCCGTTGGTCATGAAGGCGACCGAGATCAGGTACAGGCTCGGCAGCACCAGGAACAGCACGATCCAGATCACACCGGGACCGATGGTGCCCAGCAGGTGGGTCGTACGGCCCCACTCGCGGCGGATCGAGAACCCTTGGGCGACGCGCTCGCTCATGTACTAATCCTCGAGCGACACCAGGTTGTCCGGGTCGACCGCCAGGGTGGCCTCGTCGCCACTGCGGAACAGCGCCTGCCCCCGGTTGCTAGCGATCACCGTGACGCGCTCGTCGCCGCACTCGACCTGATACTCGGCGAAGGCACCGCGGTAGAGGCGCTCGACGACGCGGGCGGGGAAACGGTTCTCGCCCTCGCGGCCAGCCGGCTGCAGGTCCAGCGTTTCCGGCCGGACCAGGATGCAGCCGCCGCCGGGCTCGCGGCAGCCGCTGAGCGTGCCCAGGCCGGTGCGCAGCCGGCCCTCGCCATCGGGCTCGCAGGCGAACAGGTTGGTGTGGCCCATGAATCGGGCGACAAAGCGGTTGCGCGGGCGCTCGTAGACGGCATCGGGCGAATCGACCTGCTGGATGCGGCCCTCGTTGAGCACCGCGATTCGGTCGCTCATCACCATCGCTTCCTTCTGGTCGTGGGTGACGAACACGAAGGTCATGCCGAGCCGCTTCTGGGTCTGCAGCAGCTCGACCTGGAGCTCACCGCGCAGACCGGCATCGAGGGCCGACAGGGGCTCGTCGAGCAGCAACACGTCGGGTTCGTTGATCAACGCCCGCGCCAGGGCGACCCGCTGCTGCTGCCCGCCGGAGAGCTGTTCGATGCGCCGCTCGGTCAGCTGGCCGATCTTGATGAATTCGGCCATCTCGTCGACCCGGCGGTTGCACTCGGCGCGGTCGATGCCACGCATGCGCAGGCCGAAGGCAATGTTGTCGCGCACACTGAGGTGGGGAAACAGCGCGTACGACTGGAACACGGTGTTGACGCTGCGCCGATGGGCCGCGGTGCCCGTGATGTCGCGGCCGCCGATCTCCAGCTCGCCCCCGTCCGGCTGCTCGAGCCCCGCCAGAATGCGCAGCAGCGTGGTCTTGCCGCACCCCGACGGACCGAGCAGCGTGAAGAACTCGCCGGCCCGGATCTCGAGGTCGACGTGGTCGAGCGCTACCACCGATCCGCCGAACGTCTTGCGCACGCCGCGCAATTCAATCGAGGACGCCTCCCGTGCCGCCCTCCCCCTGCGCTCCGACGTGGTGTCGGGCGCCGGCGCGTCCACGGTGGCGGACTCCCCAGCACTCGCAGTCATTGCCTGTACCCCCTCGGTCAATGCTCCGCCCGCGGTCATCAGACCAGATCGCGCAGCCGGTAGAAACCGGTCGCCAGTACCAGCAGCGGCGTTCGCATCCGTGGCCCGCCGGGAAATTCGCGATGACGCATGCGGGCGAACACGTCGAACCGTTCCGCCTGGCCACCGATGGCCTCGGCCAGCAGCTTCCCGGCCATCCCGGCCATGGCCAGCCCCTGTCCCGAGTAGCCCTGCGCAAACCACAGGTTGCCGCCGATGCGGCCGAAGTGTGGAAACCGGTTCAGTGTAATCCCGACCCGGCCGCCCCACATGTACTCGATGCGCACGTCGCGCAGCACGGGGAACAGCCGCACCAGCTTGCGTTCCAGGCGCTGGCGCAGGTTGCGCGGCTCACGCCCGTCATAGCTGACCTCGCCGCCATACAGCAGCCGGTCGTCTGAGGACAGGTGGTAGTAATCGAGCACGAAGTTGGCGTCGGACACCGCATCGCGTCGTGGCAGGGTGCGGGCCACCTGCCCGGCCGACAGCGGCTCGGTCGCAACCACGTAGTTGCTCACCGGCATGATCCGGCGGTCCAGCTCCGGCTCGAGGCCGTCGAGGTAGGCGTTGCAGGCCAGCACGACGAAGTCCGCGCGCACGCTGCCCCCGGCGGTGCGGACGACCGCCGGCGTACCCTTGTCGATCCCGGTCACCGCGCTGCGCTCGTGCAGCTCGACCCCCCGCTCCTGCGCCGCGCGCGCCAGGCCCAGCGTGTAGTTGAGCGGATGGATCGAGCCGGCGCCCGGCTCGTACAGCCCGCCCAGGTAACGCTCACTGCATACACGTTCCTGCAGCGCTGCGCGGTCCAGCCACTGCAGGCCGTCGTAGCCGTAGTTCGTCGCCATCTGCCGCTGCAGCTCGCGGTACTGGCGCAGGTGGCGCCGGCGCAACGCCGCGTGCACGTAACCCCATTGCAGGTCACAGGGGATGTCGTGGGCGCGGACCTGGTCCTCGATGAAGCCCATCGCCTCGCGCGTCATTTCGAAGATGCGGCGCGCATCGTCCCGGCCGAGCCCGCGCTCGACCACGTCCATGCCGGTGCCGAGCCCCGGCATCACGTGACCACCGGCGCGACCGGACGCGCCCCAGCCGACCGTATGCGCGTCCAGCAGTTTCACCCGGTAACCGCGCCCGGCCAGCTCCAGCGCGGCCGCGCAGCCGGTGATGCCGGCACCGACGACGCAGACATCGGCCCGCGTCTCGCCGGCGAGCGGAGTTGCCGGCTCGAGCGCCACCCGCACCGTGGTGCGGTACCAGGAATGATCGCCGGCGCTGGCGTCCCGTTGCATCAGCATGACGTGCGGTCGCACCCGGCTGGCACGGCGGAGCACCGCCTGCCACCCCTTTGCTGAAGCCGTGTCGGTCGCATGCGCCGGACGCTCAGAATCTCAGCCAGGTGGTCTTGACCTGGGTGTATTTCTCGAGCGCGTGCAGCGACTTGTCGCGGCCGATGCCGGACTGCTTGTAGCCACCGAATGGCACGGTGATGTCGTCGTCGTTGTAGCAATTGATCCAGACTGTGCCGGCCCGCAGCGCGCGCGCCGCGCGGTGGGCCTTGGAGATGTCGCGCGTCCAGATCGCCGCCGCCAAGCCGTAGGGCGAGTCGTTGGCGACTCGCACGGCCTCCTCCCAGTCCTGCACCGGGATCGTGGCCAGCACCGGCCCGAAGATCTCCTCGCGGGCGATGCGCATGCCGTTGTCGACCCGGTCGAACACGGTCGGCTCCACGAACCAGCCGCCACTGTCGGCCCGGCTGCGCTGACCGCCGACCGCGAGCTGTGCCCCCTCCTGCCGGCCGGTCTCGATGTAGTCGAGCACGCGCTGCAGCTGGGCGTCGTCGACCATCGCGCCGGTGCGGGTCGCCGGGTCCAGCGGGTCGCCGGGCTGGCGCTGCCGGGCATGCTCGACGATGCGTGCGACCAGGGCGTCTCGCACCGGCTCCTCGACGATCAGGCGGGAACCGGACATGCAGACCTCGCCCTGGTTGAAGAAGATCGCGTTGGCCGCGGCCTCGGCGGCCTCGTCCAGGTCGGGGGCATCGGCGAGCACGATGTTCGGGGACTTGCCGCCGCACTCGAGCGCCACGTGCTTCATGTTCGACTGGCCGGAATACTCGAGGAAGCGCCGACCGACCTCGGCCGAGCCCGTGAACGCGATCGCGTCGACGTCCGGGTGCCGCCCGAGCGGCTCACCCGCGCCGGCGCCGAAGCCGGGCACCACGTTGAGGACGCCGTCGGGCACGCCCGCCTCGGCCGCCAGCTCCGCCAGCCGCAGCGCCGTCAGCGGGCTCTGCTCGGCCGGCTTCAGCACCACGGAGTTGCCGCACGCGAGCGCCGGCGCCACCTTCCAGGCCGCCATCATCAGCGGGAAGTTCCACGGCACGACCGCCCCGATCACCCCGATCGGCTCGCGCGTGATGGTCGCGAGGACGTCCTTCGCGGTCGGCGCCGTCTCGCCATAGAGCTTGTCCACCGCCTCCGCGTACCAGGCGAAGGTGCGCACGACCAGCGGCATGTCGATGCCGCTCGAGTCCGCGATCGGCTTGCCCATGTCCAGGGTTTCGAGCAAGGCCAGCTCGGCCTGGTGGCTCTCGATCAACTGCGCCAGTCGCTGCAGCACCGCCTTGCGGGTGCGCGGGTGGCGACCGGACCAGCGGCCGTCCTCGAAGGCGCCGCGGGCCGCGCGCACGGCGCGGTCGATGTCCTCGGCCTCGCCCTCGCCGACCCGGGTCAGGACGGCGCCGGTGGCCGGATTGACGCAGTCGAACTCGCGCCCGGAGGCCGGTTCGACGAAGCGGCCGTCGATGAACGGGCGATTGCGGAGCTGGAGCGAGCCGGCCAGCGCCAGCCAGTCGTCCCGCGTTTCGGGCAATGTCATGGATGCGACTCCCGTCGAGCATCGCCGTCGCCCGCCGGCGCGGCGTCGGTGATGTGTGATAATGTGATCACGATAGCCGGGCGCCGATGCCGACGCAAGCGCCGCCGCTAGCGCGGCCCGCGGGCATCGGCCCGCGCCCCCTCGCTCTCCCCCTGCCCCGCCTCCAGGGCCTGCCACTCGGCCTCGGTCAGCGAGCCCAACCCCTCGCGCACGTCGGCCTCGATCGCGAAGCGCAGCGCGTCGTAGTCGCGGCGCTCGATCGCGTCCAGGGCCTCGACGTGCCGATCGACCACGTAGTCGGTGCCGATGTGGTGGATGACCAGCCGCAGGAACGGACTGAACTGCATCCACACGCTGTCGATCAGCGGCATCAGCACGTCGGTCGGGCCGGCGCGGTAGATCTCGTAGTGAAACTCGCGGTGCCGCTGCAGGTAGGTGGTGACGTCGCCGGCGCCGACCGCGGCGTCGAGCTCGCCGTCGAGCCGCCGCAGCCGTGCCAGCCGCTCGCCGTCGATGTGCAGCATGGCATGGCCGGCCGCCAGCGTCTCCAGCGCCACCCGCGCCGAGCACAGGGCGTCGAACTTGTCGCGCGTCATGCGCGGCACGCTCACCCGCCGATTGCCGTGGATCTCCAGCGCCCGCTCCGACACCAGCCGCCGCAGCGCCTCGCGCACCGGCATCGGGCTGACGTCGAGCATGCCGGCGATGCCGCGCAGGGTCACGCTGTGGCCGGGCACGAAGCGGCCGGTCAGGATGCGCTCCTTGAGCTGGCGGTAGACCCACTCCTGGACCGTGATGCTGCTATCGTTGGGCAGGCCGAAATCTTCCACGCCCGCGGCCGTCTCGCCCATGCCCGCTGCCTCCGGGTTCGGGATCCGGTGGGGACTATAGCAGAATTTGATCACATTCCATTGCGAACCCGGGGGCGGGCTGCTAGTTTGTGATCACATTACCGGCGGGCGCGGCCCCGTACATGGAGACACGGACCATGACGCAGGAACCGGAACGGGCGGCAACGCCGGTGGCGGAATTCCGGGCCCGGCATCCACGGCTGGAGTTCGTCGAGGCCTTCCTCAGCGACGTCAACGGCATCGCCCGCGGCAAGCGCCTGCCCGCGCACGCCCTGGAGCGGCTCTACGCCGACGGCCTGTGCCTGCCCGCCTCGACCGTGCTGCTCGACATCTGGGGTAACGAGGTCGAGGCCACGGGGCTGATCTTCGACACCGGCGACGCCGACCGCTACTGCCACCCCGTGCCCGACGGCCTGCGCCCCCTGCCCTGGAGCGATGGCCGCGGCGCGCAGCTGCTGCTGGCGATGCACGATGCGGCCGGCGCGCCCTGGATCGGCGATCCGCGCAACGTGCTGGCCGCAGTCGCGGCCCGCTTCCGCGACCGGGGCCAGCAGCCGGTGGTCGCCACCGAACTGGAATTCCGCCTGTTCGACCCCGAGCCCGCGGGCGACGGCTCGCCGCGGCCGTTGGCGTCGCTCGGCCAGGGCGCCTCGCAGCTGTTCGGGATGGAGGAGCTGGACGTGCTCGACGGGCTGTTCAGCGACATCGACCGCGCCTGCGCCGAGCAGGGCCTGCCGGCCGATACGGTCATCGCGGAACAGAGCGACGGCCAGTACGAGGTCAATCTGCGCCATGTCGCCGATCCCCTGCTGGCAGCCGATCAGGCGGTGCTGTTCAAGCGCACGGTCAAGGCCGTCGCGCGCCGCCACGGGCTGGTGGCGAGCTTCATGGCCAAGCCGTTCGGCGACCAGGCAGGCAACGGCCTGCACATTCACGTCAGCCTGCTCGACCACGATGGCGACAACCTGTTCGCCGGCGACGGCGACGGTGCCGAGCGCCTGCGACACGCCGTCGGCGGGCTCTGCGCGACCATGCCGGACTCGATGGCGCTGTTCGCCCCGCACGCGAACTCGTGGCGCCGCTTCCAGCCCTATGCCCACGTGCCGCTGGCGCCGACCTGGGGCCACGACAACCGCACGACCGCGGTGCGCATCCCCCTGTCGAAGCCGCAGGCGACGCGGGTCGAGCACCGGGTGGCGGGCGCCGATGCCAACCCGTACCTGGTCGTGGCGGCCGTGCTGGCGGGCGTGGAGCACGGGCTGGAACAGGCGCTGGCGCCGCCGCCCGAGACCCGTGGCAACGCCTTCGAGCAGGCCACGACCGCCGCACTCCCCACGCACTGGGACGCCGCCCTGCAGGCGTTCGAGGGCTCGGACTTCATCGCGGCCGCGGTCGATCCCGAGTACCGCCGGCTGTACGCGGCAGTGAAGCGCCAGGAGCTGGAGACCTTCCGCCGCCGCGTGCCGCGCCACGAATACGAGACCTACCTGACGACGGCCTGATGAACACGCACACCGAACCCGTGACCCGCGAGGCGCCCGCCACGGCCGGCGCCGGCCCGCTCGAGCACGTCGCCTCCTGGTACGCGGCCACCGCCAACCCCGCCCCAGCCCGCCCGGCCCTTCACGGCGAGGTCGAGACCGACGTCTGCGTGGTCGGCGGCGGCTTCACGGGCATCTCGACCGCGCTGCACCTGGCCGAGCTCGGGTACCGCGTGGTCGTGCTCGAGGCCGCACGCATCGGCTGGGGCGCCTCCGGCCGCAACGGCGGGCAGCTGATCAACGGCTACAGCCGCGACCTCGACACCATCGCTCGCCGCTACGGCAGCGAGGCCGCGGACGCGCTCGGCGCCATGACCTTCGAGGGCGCGGACATCATCCGCGACCGGGTCGAGCGCTACGACATCGATTGCGACCTGCGCGACGGCGGGCTCTACGCGGCCTTCACCCGCCGGCAGCTGCGGGAGCTGGAGGCGCAGGCAGCGGAGTGGCGACGGCTCGGCCACGACGGGCTGGAGCTGCTCGACGCCGATGGCGTTCGCCGCCACGTGACCACCGACCTCTACACGGGCGGGCTCTACGATCCGCGGGGCGGTCACGTCCACGCACTCAACCTGGTACTGGGCGAGGCGGCGGCGCTCGAGTCGCTCGGCGGCAGCGTGCACGAACAGTCGGCCGCCGTCCGCGTCGACCACGGCCCGCCGCCGGTCGTGCACACGGCCGACGGGCGCGTGCGCGCGCGGCACGTGGTCCTTTGCGGCAACGCCTACCTCGGCAACGTCGAGCCGGCGCTGCGCGACCGCATCATGCCGGTCAGCACCCAGGTCATGGCGACCGAGCCGCTCGGGGCGGACACGATCAAGCGCCTGTTCCCGACCGGGGCCTGCGTCGAGGACTGCAACTACATCCTCGACTACTACCGCCCGACCGGGGATCAGCGCCTGCTGTTCGGCGGCGGCATCGTCTACGGCGGCAGCACCCCGAGTGACATCATCGGCCGCCTGCGGCCGCACCTGGCGCGCACCTTCCCCGAGCTGGCGGAGGTCGGGATCGACTACGCCTGGAGCGGCAACTTCGCCCTCACCCTCACCCGCATCCCGCACCTGGGCACGCTGGCCGACGGCGTCTGGTTCAGCCACGGCTACAGTGGCCACGGCGTGACCACCACCCACCTCGCCGGACGCCTGCTCGCCGAGGCGATCGACGGCCGCCCGGAGCGCTTCCGGGCCTTCGCCCGGCTGCGCAACTTCCCGTTCCCCGGTGGCCGCGCACTGCGGGTACCCTTCACCATGCTCGGTGCCTGGTATTACATGGCACGCGAGAAACTGGGGCTCTGACATGAGCGGGCACGACCACGGCGACCAGGCCTTCCGCGCGGACTCGCTGTACGGCCGCCAGCCGGAGATGACCTTCAGTGGCGCGCTCAGCTTCCTGCGGCGCCGCTACACGCGCGACGTCGCCGGCGCCGACGTCGTCGTCAGCGGGATCCCGTTCGACTCCGCCACCACCAACCGGCCCGGCGCCCGCTTCGGCCCGGCCGCGATCCGTGCCGCCTCGACGCAGCTCGCCGAGCTCGACGCCTTTCCCTGGGGCTTCGATCCGTTCGAGCGGCTGGCGGTCGCCGACTGGGGCGACTGCTTCCTCGATCCCGGCCTGCCCGACGAGATCGCCGGGCGCATCGCCGACCACGCCCGCGGCATCCTCGCGCAGGGCGCGCGCATGCTGACCTTCGGCGGCGACCACTTCGTGACCTGGCCGCTGCTCCGTGCCCACGCCGAGGTCCACGGGCCGCTGGCCCTGGTCCAGTTCGACGCCCACCCGGACACCTGGCCCGACGACGGCCACCGCATCGACCACGGCACCATGATCACCCGCGCCATCGACGAGGGCGTGATCGACCCCGCGCACACGGTCCAGGTCGGCGTCCGCACGGTCGCGCCCACGCTCGGCTGCACCGTGCTCGATGCCCCCCGGGTCCACGCCGAGGGACCGGCGGCGATCGTCGAGCACATCCGCGCGACGGTCTCCGGCCGTCCCTGCTATCTCAGCTTCGACATCGACTGCCTCGACCCGGCCTTCGCCCCCGGCACCGGCACCCCGGTCGCGGGCGGCCTCAGCAGCGCCCAGGCGCTGGCCATCCTGCGCGCGCTGGGCGATCTCGACCCCATCGGCATGGACGTGGTCGAGGTCGCCCCCGCCTACGACCACGCCGGCATCACCGCCCTGGCGGCGGCGACGCTGGCCCACGACTACCTCTGCCTGCTGGCGGAGCGGAAGCGGGACGGGAACCGCGAATGAACGCGAATGGACGCGAATAGGGTCACGTCAGCGGCCCAATCGAGTCAGAGCAGGGCTGGCAGCGAATCTCCGCCGACGGGAATTGGAGAACCACGAATGAACACGAATCAAGGAACGGGCTCACCAGAATGACGTAGGTGCGCTTTTGCGAAGCAAACGCGTACGCCCGCCTCGCCACGAAACGTACGCGTTCGCCTGCGGCGAAAGCGCACCTACGGTTTTCTTGTTCGTGATTCATTCGTGTTTATTCGTGTCCATTCGTGGTTCGCCTTTTCCCACCTCCAAGCCCGAGAAGACATGCCAGCGAAGCTCTGACGCGCTGCAGGTTACGACGAGCCAATATTCGCGTTCATTCGCGTTCGTTCGCGGTTCCTTCCCCTGAATACCGCTCATGCACGGCAGCGAGTTCCTGGGCGTGGAACTCGGCCGCGGCGGATCCGCGCTCCGGGCCGTGGTAGCGGCCCAGTTGGCGCGCATGGGCGAAGAAGCCCGGGGCCGGCAGGCCCTGGCGGGTGCGGCTGACGACCACGGCGGCAAGCAGCGGGCGGCCGGCGGCGGCATCCGCATCCATCAGGCGCTCCAGCGCCATGTTCAGGCGGTGGATGCTCTGCGGCGGCTCGATGCCGGCGGCGGCGGCCACCTGCGCGTAGGTCCGCGTCGCGCCTTCCGCGGCGACGGCCTCGAGCACGGCCCGTAGCGCCGCGCCGTCGACCTCAGCGCTGCTGGTACTGGTCCTTCCCAAACAGCACCTCCCAGGCCTCCTGGTCGAAGCCCTCGCCCTTCTTGCCCTGCTGGCGCTTGTCGGCCAGCAGCTCGATGCCCTTCTGCACCGCCGGCCGTTCGCCGATCGTATCCAGCCAGCGCTTGACGTTCGGCAGGGCCTCGATGTCCTGCCCCTGCTTCTTCCAGCTGCGGACCCAGGGCCAGGTGGCGATGTCGGCGATCGAGTACTCGCCGGCCAGGTACTCGACCTCGGCCAGGCGCCGGTCCAGCACCCGGTACAGGCGGGCGACCTCGTTGGTGTAGCGCTCGATCGCGTAGTCGATCTTCTCCGGCGCGTAATTGCGAAAATGATGCGCCTGTCCCGCCATCGGGCCGACCCCGCCCATCTGGAACATCAGCCATTGCAGGGTGCGGTAATAGGCGGCCGGCTCGCTGGGGATGAAATGGCCGGTCTTCTCGGCCAGGTAGAGCAGGATCGCGCCCGACTCGAACAGCGGCAGCGGCTTGCCGTCCGGGCCGGCCGGGTCGACGATCGCCGGCATCTTGTTGTTCGGGCTGATGCGGAGGAATTCCGGCTCGAACTGTTCCCCGCGGGTGATGTCGACCGGATGCACCTCGTAGGGGAGCTGCAGCTCCTCGAGCATGATGGAGATCTTGTGCCCGTTCGGGGTCGGCCAATAGTAGAGTTCGATCGGTTGCTGGGTCATGGACTCGCTCACGGTTGCGTTCGGGGCGGGCGCCGGCGGCGCCCGGGATCGTATTCAGGGTCCGGCTGTGACCGGCACCGGGGCCGCCGGGTTCCTTCGCTCAGCCGAGCCAGGCGCGCGCGTTGCGGAACATGCGCAGCCAGGGTCCGTCCTCGCCCCACCCGGGCGGATGCCATGAATGCTGCACCGTGCGAAAGACCCGCTCCGGGTGCGGCATCATGATGGTGAAGCGGCCATCGTCGTTGCTGAGGCCGGTGACCCCGCAGGGCGCGCCGTTCGGGTTCCACGGCCAGGTCTCGGTCGCCTGTCCCCAGGGATCGACGTAACGCAGGCACACGTTGTCCAGCGACGGCGGCCCGCCGCCGCCCCAGTCCGGCCGCCCCTCGCCGTGGGCGACCGCGATCGGCAGCCGTGAACCGGCCATGTCGCGCAGGAACAGCGACGGCGACGGCGTGACCTCGACCAGCGACAGGCGGCCCTCGAACTGCTCCGAGGCGTTGCGCTCGAAGCGCGGCCAGCCGGCCGTCCCGGGGATCAGGTCGTGCAGCTGCGCCATCATCTGGCAGCCGTTGCAGACGCCGAGCCCGAAGCTGTCGCCGCGGGCAAAGAATGCTGCGAAGGCGTCGCGCACCCGCTCATTGTAACGGATCGAGCGGGCCCAGCCGCCGCCGGCCCCGAGGACGTCGCCATAGGAGAAGCCGCCGCAGGCGACGATGCCGGCGAAGCCGTCGAGACCGCCCGCGCCGTCCGCAAGGTCGCTCATGTGCACGTCGATGGCGTCGAAGCCGGCGCGGTCGAAGGCGGCCGCCATCTCGACCTGCCCGTTCACGCCCTGCTCGCGCAGGATGGCGACCGGCGGCCGTACGCCGGTGGCGATCATCGGCGCCGCGATGTCCTCCTGCGGATCGAAGCCGAGCGCCGGCGTCAGGCCGGGGCTGCCGCCGTCGCGGACGATCTCGTACTGCGAGTCCGCGCACTCGGGGTTGTCGCGCAGCCGCTGCAGCCGGTAGCTGGTCTCGTGCCAGGCCGCGTGCAGCGGCGCGCGGGCCGACTCGAACAGGGTCTCGCCACCGCGGCGGATGCGGATGCGGTCGTCGGCGGAAGGGGCCCCCAGGCGGTGGACCAAGCCGGCCAGCCCATGCTCCGCGAGCACCGACTCCACCGCCCCGACCTGCCCGGCGTCGACCTGCAGCACCGCGCCCAGCTCCTCGGCAAACAGCGCCGCCAGCACGTCGCGGCCGAGCGGATCGAGGTCCACGTCGAGGCCGCAGCCGCCCGCGAACGCCATCTCCAGCAGCGTCACGACCAGGCCGCCGTCGGAGCGGTCGTGGTAGGCGAGCAGCTCGCCGGCGGTGTTGAGCTGCTGGATGGCGGCGAAGAAGCCGCGCAGCCGCTCCGGGTCGTCGATGTCCGGCACGCGCTCGCCGATCGCGCCGTACACCTGGGCGAGGGCGGAGGCGCCGAGCCGGTCGGCGCCGGCGCCGAGATCGATCAGCAGCAGCGCGGTCGCACCACGATCGGTGCGCAGCTGCGGCGTCAGCGACCGCCGCGCATCGGTCACCGGCGCGAACGCCGAAACGATCAGCGACAGCGGCGCCTGCATGCGCCGCTCATCGCCACCTTCGTCGCGCCAGACCGTCTGCATCGACAGCGAGTCCTTGCCGACCGGGATCGCCAGCCCCAGCGCCGGGCACAGCTCCGCACCGACCGCTCGTACCGTGTCGTACAGCGCCGCGTCGTCGGCGTCCTCCCCGGTTGCCGCCATCCAGTTCGCCGACAGCCGCACGTCGGCCAGCCGCGCGATCGGCGCGGCCGCGATGTTGGTGACCGCCTCGCCGACCGCCATCCGACCCGAGGCCGGACCGTCGATCACTGCCAGCGGGGTGCGCTCGCCCATCGCCATGGCCTCGCCGGCGTGGCCGACGAAGTCGCTCAGGGTCACACCGCAGTCGGCGACCGGCACCTGCAGCGGCCCGACCATCGGGTCGCGCGCCACCAGCCCGCCGACGGTGCGGTCGCCGATGGTGATCAGGAACTCCTTGCTCGCCACCGTCGGCAGGTGCAGCACGCGGTCGATCGCCTCCGCCAGGTCGATGCCCGCCGTATCGAAGGCGGAACCGGCGCCGGGCCGGCGCCGGACGTCACGGTGCATCTGCGGCGGCTTGCCCAGCAGCAGGCCCATCGGGATATCGACCGGCGCCTCGCCGAGCTCGCGGTCGGCCACGTGCAGGTGGCGTTCGGCCGTCGCCTCGCCGAGCACCGCGAACGGGCAGCGCTCGCGCCGGCACAGCGCCTCGAACGCGGCGAGCTGCCCCGGGGCGACGGCGAGCACGTAACGCTCCTGCGACTCGTTGCACCAGATCGCCAGCGGCGACATGCCCGGCTCGTCGCTGGGGATCGCGCGCAGTTCCAGCGCGCCGCCGAGGCCGGCATCGTCGAGCAGCTCCGGCACCGCGTTCGACAGCCCGCCGGCGCCGACGTCATGGATCGACAGGATCGGATTGTCCGCGCCCAGCGCGCAGCAGCGGTCGATCACCTCCTGTGCCCGGCGCTGCATCTCCGGGTTGCCGCGCTGCACCGAGGCGAAGTCCAGTTCCGCCTCGCCGGCCCCGCTGGCGACCGACGAGGCCGCGCCGCCGCCGAGGCCGATCCGCATCGCCGGCCCGCCGAGCACGATCACCGGC
>JAWWAE010000032.1:0-16611 GCA_033721835.1 Halofilum sp. (in: g-proteobacteria)
ACTCCAATCCGGCCGGCCCGGCAATGATCCCGACCGCGAGGAAGGCCACGATCAGTGGCTGCCGCAGGACCAATGCAATCGCACCGGCGATGGTCGCGATCGCGAGCAGGGCACTGATCTCGTGGAAGATATTGCTGAACACGGGGTCTGAGGTCCTCAACCGGGTTGATCGAGCGGCGGTCGGTCCACGTCACGGCGCCCGGCGCGCTTCCGGCGCGCTACTGCCGGGCACCGCGCGGCTCAGCGCCGAAAGAGCCCTGGATTGTGGCGAATGAACGCCGAGATCCATCGCTGCAGGAACGAGGTCCGGTCGGCCGTGACCAGGTGAATATAGCCGTAAACCGTGATGGCCAGGGCACCAATCGCATCGACCAGAAGATCGATCATCGTATCGGTCAGCCCGGAGTCATCGCCAAGCATTGCCTTCTGCATGTTCATGCCAAAAAAACTGTCCATCGCGAACTCGAACAGTTCCCAGAGCACGCCCACGCCGAGCGCGAACAGGAACGCGAAGAAGGCGACGAATCCCGGTTTCATGTGCATGCCGACCTCCTCGGTCTCGTTCAGCAAGTGGACGAGAAGAAAGCCGACGATGCCCAGAAGTAGCCCGGAGCTGGTGTGGAGGGCGATATCCCACCACCAGAAGCGGGTGTAGTAACCGTGCACCTCGCCCAGAAACAGGGTGGCGAAGACGAACGCGATCGCCAGCAGCTGGAATTGCGGGGGAATCTTGACGCGGAAGCGGCGCTCGAGCAGCAGCGGCACGAGCGTGACCGCGACGATGCCTGTGGTGATGAAGACCACGAACCACTGGTGTCTCCAGAGCGCGGCAACGATCTCCGCGATCAGGATGGCCTGCAGCGCGAGACCGATGTTGCGGTGGCTCAGTGACAGGCGCATCTATTTCAGCAGGGGATGGTCTTTCGGCAACTCGCGCGACACCCAGAGTGCGAGCTTGTGCTTCATCTTCGGCAGTGACAGGTCGCTCTTGGCGAGCGGCTGGATCAGCCCGTCATGCACCAGCAGCCGGTAGACGTACTCGAGCTTCTCATCCTGCGAGTCGGTCGGTTCGAACTCGACTACACCGCGCCGCTCGCCGTACTCCATGCCGCGGCGCAGGGCCTCCTTTACCAGCGCCGCCTCGTTCTTCAGCTTTTTCATGCCGACCCCCTGCCCGCACCCGGCTGTCGATCGACCCCCGACTGGCGGCCGCCCGCCTGCATTATGGCGCGGGCCGGGCACAACGAAAAACGCCGGCGCGGGGCCGGCGTCTCGAACCATCCTCAATGACCGGTTCAGATGAAGTCCAGCCTGGCAGTGCTCATCAGCTCCCTGACCTCGTCGGGCTCGCTCGCCTCCCGCTTCAGCTCCTCGCGCAGCAGGCGCAGGTAGACCGTGTAGATCTGCGGTGGCTCGCCGGGGCGCTCGACAATGAAGAACGGCGCGCGCTCGACATGGAAGCGCGCGGCCAGGCGCATGCCCTCGCTGTCCGGATCGCGCTCGTCGGCAACGACCACGCGATCGATCCGACCCCAGACGCCGTCGCGCTCGATGCGCCCGAGCACATCGCGGCACTTGCGGCAGGCGGTGCCGTCCGGGTGGACCTTCTTTACCAGCGTGATCTTCGTCATCGTGCCCTCCTCAGCCGTTGGCGGCCTCCCTGTTGCCAGCATGCAGGCCGCATTCCTTGTCTTCCGCCAGTTCCCACCACCAGCGGCCCTCCCGTTCGTGCTGATGCGGCAGCACCGTGCGGGTGCACGGCTGGCAACCGATACTGACGAACCCGTGGCGGTGCAGCTCGTTGCATGGCACGTCGTGCTCGCGGATGTAGTCCCACACGTCCCGCGAGCTCCAGTGCGCCAGCGGATTGAACTTCAGCAACCGCCCGTTGGCGCCGGTGAAGGCCGGGTCTTCCTGCACCACGGGCACGCCGGCCCGGGTGTCCAGGCTCTGGTCCCTGCGCTGGCCGGTGATCCAGGCATCGAGCTCGGCCAGCTTGCGCTTCAGCGGCAGCACCTTGCGGATCCCGCAGCACTCCTGGTGGCCGTCGCGGTAGAAAGAGAACAGGCCCTTCTCCCGCACCAGCGCCTGCAACTGCTGCGTATCGGGAAAGCGAAGATCGATCTCGATGCCGTAGTGCTCGCGCACCCGCTCGAAGAACGCGTAGGTCTCGGGGTGCAGGCGGCCGGTATCGAGCGAGAACACGCCGACGTCCGGGCGGATCCGGGTCGCCATGTCGATCAGCACCACGTCCTCGGCGCCGGAGAACGAGATGGCGAGGTTGTCGAACTGCTCGAGCGCGCAGGCGAGGATCTCCTGGGGGCTGCGCCGCTCCAGGTCCATCGGCAGGTGATCCATGCTGACGACGCCCATGCCCGTTCCCGTCGTTGCCAAACGGCCGGCGGTTTGCCGGGAGTGGAGTTATACCAACCGCCTCTCGGCACGGGAAAGAATGACTTTTTCTAGTTACAGACCGCGGGGTTATATGACGCTGCGACAGGAATTCAGCGGCGCCCGTAGGCACGTTCCACCCGGCAGACCCGGATCGCCCAGTCGAGGTACCACTCCTCCCGTCCCCGGCGGCGCGCCTCGGCGTGCTCGGCCTGATCGCGCCAGGCGCGGATCGATGCCTCGTCTTGCCAGTAGGAGACGGTGATGCCGCGCCCGTCGGCATCGCGCACCGATTCCTGGCCGAGGTAGCCGGGCTGTGTCGCCGCCAGCGCCGCCATCTGCGCCGCAGTCGCGGCGTAACCGTCGTCGGGCTCGCCCTCGGGGCGCTGCGAGGGGAAGATCACCGCGTAATAGGGCGGCTCGGGCAGGCCGGCAGGGAAGGTCATGGCGTTCACTCCAGGTTCTGCACCTGCTCACGCATCTGCTCGATCAGGACCTTGAGCTCGACCCCTGCCTGCGAACGCTCGGCATCGGCGGCCTTCGAGCCGAGCGTGTTGGCCTCCCGGTTCAGCTCCTGCATCAGGAAGTCGAGCCGTCGGCCGATCGGCTCGTCGGCATCGAGCGCATCGCGGACGGCGTCGAGGTGGCTGTCAAGGCGGTCAAGCTCCTCGCTGACGTCGAGCCGCTGCACCTGGTACACCACCTCCTGCTCCAGCCGCACCGGGTCGATCTCGCCGGCCAGCTCGGCCACCCGCTCGCGCAGTCGGTTGCGCAATCGCTCGTTCACCGCGCCGGCGTGCTCGCGCTCCTCGCTCACCAGGTCGGCGATACGGTCGCAGCGTTCGAGCAACAGCCGCCGCAGTCGCTCGCCTTCGTCGGCCCGGAGGGCGGCCAGCTCGTCGAGCGCGGCGTCCAGCAGATCGAGCACCGGTTCGCGCAGGGCGTCGCGATCGGGCTCCGGCCGCTGCACCACCCCGGGCCACTGGAGGATGTCCCAGGCCGAGACCCGGGCCGGGTTGGCGAGGTAATCGTCGACGGTATCGCAGGCCCGGACGATCGAACGAACCAGTCCCTCGTCGACAGCCAGCTCCTCGGCATCGGCCGCCCGCTGCAGGCGCAGCACGCACTCCACCCGGCCGCGGCCGAGTACCGCGCCGACCCGTTCCCGCACCTCGGGCTCGAGCGCACGCAACACCTCCGGCAGACGCGGCTGGACCTCGAGATAGCGGTGGTTGACCGAGCGCAGTTCCCAGGCGATGTGGCCGGCCTCGATCTCGGCCTGGCGCGCGGCGAAGGCGGTCATGCTCGCGGGCATGGGCGATCCCTCCCGGTGGCGGCGGCCCATTATGCCGCCGCGCCGCGTCCCGGCACAGGCCCGACGCCGCCCGGCGGACGCGGAAAGGCAGGGAACCGCGAATGAACGCGAATGAACGCGAATTGGAGAACACGTAGGTGCGCTTTCGCCGCAGGCGAACGCGTACGTTTCGTTGCAAGGGGGCGTACGCGTTTGCTTCGCAACAGCGCACCCACGTCATCCTGGCGACCCCGTGACTCGATTCGTGTCCGTTCGTGTTCATTCGTGGTTTCACCCAGCCGCTCGGCGGAGAGGGCCTCCCAGCGCAGCTCCGACACGCCCCACGGCCTGAGGCGCCAATATTGGTGTCCATCCGCGTCCATTCGCGGTTCCTCCCCCCGGCCCCGAGCCATGGGCGGCCCATTCGGTTAGAATGCGCGGCTTCCCCGAGCCGGAGACCCCCATGCGACCGAGCGGTCGAGCGCCCGACGAGCTGCGCGAGGTGCGGCTGACGCGCAACTACACCAAGCACGCCGAGGGCTCGGTACTGGTCGAGTTCGGGGACACGAAGGTGATCTGCACCGCCAGCGTCGACGAGTCGGTGCCGCGCTTCCTCAAGGGCAAGGGTCGTGGCTGGGTGACGGCGGAGTACGGCATGCTGCCCCGCGCGACCGGCAGCCGCATGAACCGCGAGGCGGCGGCGGGCCGCCAGGGCGGGCGCACCCAGGAGATCCAGCGCCTGATCGGCCGCTCGCTGCGCGCGGCGGTCGACATGGAGGCGCTCGGCGAGCGCACCATCCAGCTCGACTGCGACGTCCTGCAGGCCGACGGCGGCACCCGCACGGCGGCGATCACCGGCGCCTTCGTCGCCCTGGCCGACGCGGTCCGCACGCTGCTCGCGAAGCGCGCGCTCAAGGCCGACCCGATTCACGGCTCGGTCGCCTCGGTGTCGGTCGGGATCGTCGACGGCGAGCCGGTGCTGGACCTCGATTACGCCGAGGACTCGACCGCGGAGACCGACATGAACGTGGTCATGAACGATCAGGGCGCGTTCATCGAGCTCCAGGGCACGGCCGAAGGCCATGCGTTCCGCCGCGACGAGCTCGACGCCCTGCTCGACCTCGCGCGCGCCGGGATCGAGCGCCTGATCGAGATCCAGCGCGAGGCGCTGGCGCGCTGATGCGGGTGGTACTGGCCAGCGGCAATCGCGGAAAGTTGCGCGAGTTCGGCCAGATGCTCGCCGACAGCGGCGTCGAACTGCTGCCGCTGAGCGAGTTCAAGATCGAGCCGGCGGCGGAGACCGCGCCCACGTTCGTCGAGAACGCGCTGGCCAAGGCGCGGCAGGCCGCGGCCGGCAGCGGGCTGCCGGCCATCGCCGACGACTCCGGGCTCGAGGTCGACGCCCTCGACGGTGCACCCGGGGTCCTGTCCGCCCGCTACGCCGGCGAGCCGGCCGACGACGCGGCCAACAACCGCAAGCTGCTCGCGGCGCTCGAGGGTCGGCCGCCGGAGGCACGCAGTGCGCGCTTCCGGGCGGTACTGGTGTACCTGCGTCATGCGGCCGACCCGGCGCCGGTGATCGCCGAGGGCGTGTGGGAGGGCCGCATCGCCGAGGCGCCACGCGGTTCCGGCGGCTTCGGCTACGACCCGCTGTTCGAATTGCCGGACGGGCGCACCTCGGCCGAGCTGCCGGCCGCTGACAAGAACCGCCTCAGTCACCGTGGCCAGGCGCTGGCCAACTTGCGCCGACGCCTCGCCACGCGCCGGTGAGCGCGGTCGCGTATCATTGGGCGCGGACTCCTCGGGTCCGTGCATGGGGCGCCGCACCCGTTGCGGCGCCTTCGACTTGTGGACGACGGAATGGATGATTTTGATCTGAGCGGCCACGGCATCCGCGCCGAGACCGTCCTGCGCAACGCAAGCCCGGCACGCCTCTACGAGCTCGCCCTCGCCCGCGAACCGGGCAGCGCCATCGCGGCCAGCGGCGCGCTGATCGCGCGCTCGGGTGAGCGCACCGGCCGCAGCCCGGACGACAAGCGCATCGTCAACCACCCGTCCGTCGCCGACAAGGTTTGGTGGGGACCGGTCAACGTCCCGCTCGAGAGCGAGGACTTTGAACGCCTGCGCGCACACGCACGCGCGCACCTCGAAAGCCGCGACGTGCTCTACGTCGTCGACGGCTTCGCTGGCTGGGATCCGCGCCACCGTATCCGTGTACGCATCATCTGCGAGCGCGCCTACCACGCGCTGTTCATGCACAACATGCTGATCCGCCCAACAGCGGATGAGCTGGCCGAGTTCGGCGAGCCCGACTACGTCATCTACAACGCCGGTTCGGCCGACGCGCCGGCCGGCATCGAGGGCGTCGATCCGCCGACCAGCGTCAGCCTGTGCCTGGAGCAGGGCGCGATGGTGATCCTCGGCACCGAGTACGCGGGCGAGATGAAGAAGGGGGTGTTCACGATCGTCAATCACGTCATGCCGGAGCGGCGAGTGCTGTCGATGCACTGCTCGGCGACGGCAGGGGCCTCAGGCGACGTGTCCGTGTTCTTCGGCCTCTCCGGCACCGGCAAGACGACCCTCTCTGCCGATCCGCGACGGGCGCTGATCGGCGACGACGAGCATGGCTGGACCGACGACAGCGTGTTCAACATCGAGGGCGGCTGCTATGCGAAGGTGATCAACCTGTCAGCCCGCGCCGAGCCCGAGATTCACGCCGCGGTGCGCTTCGGCGCGGTGCTGGAGAACGTGGTCTTCGATCCCGAGACCCATGAGGTCGACTTCGACGACGATTCCGTCACCGCCAACACTCGTTGCGCCTACCCGATCGACTTCATCCCGAACGCGCGCATCCCTGGAACCGGGGGCGCCCCGGAGAACGTCATCTTCCTCACCTGCGACGCCTTCAGTGTGCTGCCGCCGGTGAGCCGTCTGAGCGCGACGCAGGCGATGTATCACTTCATCAGCGGCTATACGGCCAAGGTCGCGGGCACCGAGGTCGGCGTGACCGAACCCGAGGCCACGTTTTCCGCCTGCTTTGGCGCGCCGTTCCTGGTGCGTCACCCGATGCTGTACGCGCAGATGCTGGCACAGCGCATCCGCCAGCACGGCTCCAATGTGTGGCTGGTCAACACGGGGTGGGTCGGTGGCCCCTGCGGCGTGGGCGAGCGCATGAACCTCGTGTACACGCGCGCGATCATCGATGCCATTCACGACGGCTCCTTGAACCACGCGCCGTCAGTGGAGGACCCGGTGTTCGGCTTCGCCGTGCCGACCGAGTGTGCCGGCGTGCCCGCCGACCTGCTCGTTCCGGAACGCACCTGGGACAGTTTCGAGGCCTACCGCGATCAGGCGGCCGACCTGGCCCGGCGCTTCCAGGACAACTTCGCCGCCTTCGCCGACCAGGCCGGCGAGGAAGTGGTCGCGGCGGGGCCGCGGATTCCGGGATAGTGTGGTAGGTGAAAGGACGGTTCAAATCGGACACCCGCTCAGACGCCCAATACCTTCGCCATCGAGCTGCCCATCTCCGAGGGGCGCTCGACCACGGTGATGCCGCAGCCGTCTAGGATCTCGGCCTTCTCCTGGGCGCTCTCGCCGACGCCGGAGACGATCGCCCCGGCGTGCCCCATCCGCCGGCCCTTCGGCGCGGTCAGGCCGGCGACGAACGCCACGACCGGCTTGGCCATGTGGTCACGCACCCACATGCCGGCCTCGGCCTCCTGTGGCCCACCGATCTCGCCGATCATCATCACCGCCTCGGTCTCCGGATCGTCGTTGAAGAACTCCATGACGCGCCGGAACGAGCAACCGTTGATCGGGTCGCCGCCGATGCCGACCGAGGTCGAGATACCGATGCCGCGCTCCTTCATCTGGCTCGCGGCCTCGTAGCCAAGGGTGCCCGAGCGGGCCACCACACCCACCTTGCCGGGCATGTAGATGTGGCCCGGCATGATCCCCATCATCGCCTTGCCGGGACTGATGGTGCCGGCGCAGTTGGGGCCCGTCAGTACCATCCGTCCAACCTCCGGGTAGCGCTTGAGATAGCGCTTGACCCGCATCATGTCGAGTGCCGGCACCCCGTCGGTGATGCACACGCAGTACTGGATGCCCGCATCCGCCGCCTCGCAGATCGAGTCCGCGGCATACGGGGCCGGGACGAACACGATGCTGGCGGTGGCATCGGTGGCGGCGACCGCCTCCTTGACGGTATTGAACACCGGCAGCCCCAGATGCTGCGTGCCGCCCTTGCCCGGCGTGACGCCGCCGACCACGTTGGTCCCGTAGTCGATCATCTCCTGGGCGTGGAAGCTGCCGATGCGGCCGGTGAAGCCCTGCACCAGCACCCGGGTCTTGTCGTCGATCAGGATCGCCATGTCTCGTTCGCCCTGGTGATTCGATTCACGCGGCGGCGCGTGCCGCGACCACCCGCTCTGCGGCCTCGGCCAGCGTGTCGGCCGTGATGATCGGCTGGCCGCTGTTGTTCAGGATTTCCTTGCCCTGCTCGACGTTGGTCCCCGACAGGCGCACGACCAGCGGCACGTTCAGCTCGATCTCGCCCAGCGCCTGCACGATGCCCTCGGCCACCCAGTCGCAACGATTGATGCCGGCATAGATGTTGACCAGCATCGCGCGCACGTTGTCGTCGGAGAGCACCAGCCGGAACGCATTGGCCACGCGCTCGGGCGAGGCGCCACCGCCGATGTCGAGAAAGTTGGCGGGCTCGCCGCCGGCATGCTTGATCATGTCCATGGTCGCCATGGCCAGTCCGGCGCCGTTGATCATGCAGCCGATGTCGCCCTCGAGCCCGACGTAGGACAGGCCCTGGTCCTGGGCCGCGGTCTCGCGCGGGTCTTCCTGACCGCGATCGCGCAACTCGGCGATCTGCGACTGGCGGAACAGGGCGTTGTCGTCGAACGCGACCTTGGCGTCCAGCGCCAGCAGGCGCCCGTCCGTGACTGCGACCAGCGGATTGATCTCGACCAGGTTCGCGTCCCGGTCGCGGATCAGGCGATAGCATCCACGAAACGTGCGCACCGCGTCGGCGATCTGCGAGGCAGGGAGCCCGAGCGCGAACGCGAGTTCGCGCGCCTGGAAATCGAGCAGGCCGATCGCCGGGTCGACCGTCTGGCGGACGATCGCCTCGGGCTTGTCGCGGGCAATGTCCTCGATCTCCATCCCGCCCTCGGTCGAGGCAACGACGACGACCTGCTCGGACTCGCGGTCGAGCACCATGGCCACGTACAGCTCGCGCTCGATCTCGCTCGCGGACTCGACGTACACCGCCTTGCAGACCTTGCCCTGCGGCCCGGTCTGGCTGGTCACGAGCCGCTTCCCCAGCAGCTCGCTGGCGGCCTCCCGCACCTCGCGATCGCTCTCGCAGATGCGCACACCGCCCGCCTTGCCGCGGGCACCGGAATGGATCTGCGCCTTGACCACCCAGCGGCGGCCGGAGATCTCGTGCTGCAGATAGGCGGCCTCGTCCGCCGAGTGCGCGATCCCGCCGTCGGGGATCGGCACGCCGGCCTTGGCCAGCAGCTGTTTCGCCTGGTATTCGTGAATGTCCACGTCGGTTCCTCGTGTCGTTCCCCGCTACCCGCGGTCGGGCCGCTGACGCTCAGCCCTTCGCCGCGATCGCGTCCGCCATGCGCACCACGCTGTCGGCCATCCGCGCCGAGGCGGCGTCGATCATCTTGCCGTCCAGCTGGGCCGCGCCACGACCCTCCCGCGCGGCCTCGTCCAGTGCCGCCAGGATGCGGCGCGCCCGGTCGACCTCCGCATCCGGCGGCGTGAACACGTCGTTCGCCAGTGCGATCTGCGAGGGGTGGATTGCCCACTTGCCCTCGATGCCGAGCGCGGCCCCGCGCCGGGCCGAGGCGACGTAGCCGTCGGCGTCGTTGAAATCGCCGAACGGGCCGTCGATCGCGCGCAGCCCATAGGCACGGCAGGCGACCGTCATGCGCGAGAGCGCGAAGTGCCACTGGTCGCCCGGATAGTCGGGGGTCAGGCCGCCGATGCTGACGGTGCGCGCACGGCAACTGGCGGCGTAATCGGCAACGCCGAAATGCAGCGCCTCGAGCCGCGGGCTGGCGGCCGCGATCGACTCCACGTTGGCCATTCCCAGCGCGGTCTCGATCAGGCACTCGAGGCCGATCCGGTGGCCGATGCCGGTCGCGGTCTCGATCTGCGTGAGCAGCGCGTCGACCAGGTAGACGTCGCTGGCGACACCGACCTTGGGGATCAGCACGGTGTCGACGTGCGCGCCGGCCTGTTCCAGCACGTCGACCACGTCCCGATACATGTAATGCGTGTCGATGCCGTTGATGCGGATGGAGACGGTCTTCCCGGCGCCCTTCCAGTCGAGGTCGTTCAGCGCAGCGATGATGTTGCCGCGCGCCGCTACCTTGTCATCCGGCGCGACCGCGTCCTCCAGGTCCAGGAACACGTAGTCGGCGGCACTGACCAGCGCCTTCTCGAACATCTTCGGGCTGGAGCCGGGGACGGCGAGTTCGCTGCGCTGCACCCTGGCGCGGGCCGGGGGGAACTGCGTGTGGCTCATGCTCGGCGCTCTCCCGAACTGCCGCGGATCGGATGGCGGTCCTCCGCGGCGGCGCCGGACGCATGGCCGCGGGTCGACGGATTCAGCTGGTACGCGACGGCCGGGTCGGCCCCCACGACGAGGCACCGGAACCTAGCACGCACCCCGACAGACGTAAACTTCGTCTGCGCTCGTTGGCGCGCTCAGAGAAACTCTCGGCGCACGCGCGACATTACGCCCTGCGCCGGCGCGAGGGTCACCGGCCTTCGGACCTATTTCAGGCGCTCCAGATCGGCCCGGACCGAGTCCAGCGAGACCTCGAACTCGTCGCGCTCCTCGTCGGTCAGATCGAGCTCGACCACCTTCTCCAGCCCCTTGCGCGTCAGGACCGAGGGCACGCCCATGGCGCAATCGCTGTGGCCGTACTCGCCGTCGAGGATGGCCACGCAGGGCAGGATCCGGCCGCGGTCGTGCACGACCGAGTCGACCATCTCGACCGTCGACGCCCCGGGCGCGAGGTAGGCGCTGGAATTCTCCCGCAGCTGCAGCACCTCGGCGCCGCCCTTGCGCGTGCGGTCGATGATCTCGGCGATCTTGTCCTTCTCGAGGAAGTTCTCGACCGGCACGCCATTGACCGTGGTGTAGCGCATCATCGGCACCATCTGGTCGCCGTGACCGCCGAGCACCATCGCATCGATGTCGGCCAGCGAGCAGCCGGTGGCCTCGGCCAGGAAGCAGGCCATGCGCGAGGAATCGAGCACGCCGGCCTGGCCAAACACGCGGTGGCGCGGCCAGCCGGTGCGCTGCCAGGCGCGGTAGGTCATCACGTCCACCGGGTTGGCGACCACGATCATCATCGCGTCGGGCGCGTGCTCGACCGCGGCGTCGGCGATGCCGTCCATGATGGCGACGTTCTTGTCCAGCAGGTCGGAGCGGCTCATGCCCGGCTTCCGCGGCAGGCCGGCGGTGACGATGATCAGGTCCGCGCCCTTCATGTCGGCGTAGTCGCTCGTCCCCCAGACCTTCACGTCGGAGCCGTACACCGGCGCCGTCTCGGCGATGTCCAGGGCGGCGCCCTTGGCCGGACCCTCGGCGATGTCGACCACCACGACCTCGCGGCAAAGGCTCTGCTGCATCAGGTACAGGGCCGCGGATTCGCCGACCCGACCCGCGCCTCCGACTACGGCGATCTTGTCCATGGATTCCCCCGGGCTGTTGAAAGGGTGCCCATTCTACCCCGATCCCGCGGCCAACCAACCGGGCGCAGCCGCAGGGGCGTGACGGCCGCCGCGAGCAGTCGCAGATGCCGCTGCTGTAGCTCGCTTTAACCGGCCAATCTCGCAGAGGGCGCAGAGACGCGGAGATCGCAGAGAGGACACAGGCAACATGGACCCGTATCCGATTTCTTCACTCGGCGTTCTCTGCACCTCTGCGCCCTCTGCGAGAAATCCGGTCCGCCGCCCCATCCTGCATTCCCGAGCCGCCACTGCTCGCGGCGGCGTGACGGGCGACGCGGGCAGTCGCGGATGCCGCTGCCGCAGTCGGCTCGAACCGGGGATGTCGCAGAGAACGCCAAGACGCGGAGATCGCAGAGAGGGCATGAAAATCAGGACACCACAATCATTTCACTTCCTTCGCGTTCTTTGCGCCTCTGCGTTCTCTGCGAGAAATCCGGCTTGTCGCCCCCTGCGGCAGCCCCGCTGGCCGCTACTCGCGGAGGCGCGGTGGGCGTCGCGAGCAGCCCCGCGGGGCATTGCGGCGGCGGGCTCGAACCGGGGGATCTCGCAGAGGACGCAAAGACGCGGAGATCGCAGAGAGGGCATGAAAATCAGGACACCACAATCATTTCACTTCCTTTGCGTTCTTTGCGCCTCTGCGTCCTCTGCGAGAAATCCGGCTTGCCGCCCCCTGCGGCAGCCCCGCTGGCCGCTACTCGCGGAGGCGCGGTGGGCGTCGCGAGCAGCCCCGCGGGGCATTGGGGCGGCGGGCTCGAACCGGGGGATCTCGCAGAGGACGCGGAGAGGCGGAGCCCGCAGGGAGGACATGGGGAGGTCGAATTCGCCCGCTCCTCCGACCCTCTGCGCACTCTGCGCCTCTGCGTTCTCTGCGAGAGATTCGGTCCGCCGCATCATTCCACAGCCTCGCTGGGCACTGCTCGCGGACACCGTTCGGGCGGGCAGCGGCTGCTACCATGTACACCTTCCTCCATTCCCGGGAGCCATCCGATGACCGATCAATTGCCCACCGGCGCGTTCCGCGCCTTCCGTCTGCGCGAGGACGGCGACGGCGGCGAGCTCACCGAGGTCACGCTGGACACGCTCGACGAGGGCGAGGTGGTGCTGCGGGCACACTACTCGTCGGTCAATTACAAGGATGCGCTGGCCGGCACCGGGCGCGGCAAGATCGCGCGCAAGCTGCCGCTGGTGGGCGGCATCGACGTCGCGGGCACGGTCGTGCACTCGGACGACAGCCGGTTCGCCCCCGGCGACGAGGTGCTGGTGACGGGCTGCGGCCTGTCGGAGGACCGTGATGGCGGCTACGCCGAGTACGTGCGGGCCCGCGGCGAGCACGTGATCCCGCTGCCCGCGGGCATGGACACCTTCACGGCCATGGCACTGGGGACGGCCGGCTTCACTGCCGGCCTGGCGCTGGTGCGGCTACAGGAGAACGGGCTCACACCGGAGCTCGGGCCGGTTGCCGTCACCGGCGCGACCGGCGGGGTCGGCGGCCTCGCCATCGACCTGCTGCACGGCCGCGGCTACGAGGCGGTCGCGGTCAGCGGCAAGCCGGATGCCGCCGACTACCTGCAGGCACTCGGCGCGAGCCGCGTGATCGCGCGCGAGGAAGTGCAGACCAAGGGCCGGCCGCTGGAAAAGGCCGTCTGGGGCGGCGCCGTCGACAACGTCGGCGGCGCCATGCTGGCCGAGCTGCTGCGCACCACCCGGCCCTGGGGCAGCATCGCCAGCATCGGTCTCGCCGGCGGCCACGAGCTCGACACCACCGTGATGCCGTTCATCCTGCGCGGCGTCAGCCTGCTCGGCATCACCTCCGCCAACTGCCCGCGCGCGCGGCGCGAGCAGGTCTGGGACCTGCTCGGTGGCGACTGGCGCCCGCAGCAGCTCGAGCGCATGGTCAACGAGACGGTGGAGCTCGACGGGCTGCCCGACGTGTTCGAGCGCATGCTGGCCGGCCAGACGCGCGGCCGCACGGTGGTCCGGATCGGGGACTAGCCCTCAGACGGTGACCGGCAGGGTCACCTCGAACGGGATCTGCAGGCCGAGCCACAAAAGCGCCGCGAGGATCAGCACCTGCAGCACGACCGCGATCACGGCGATGCCGACGGCGGCGACGAAGGTGCTGCCGAGGATCAGGGCGTAGGCCGCGACAAAGCCGACGAAGGCCACCACGAACGCGAGCAGCGGATCGCCGATCAGGTGCAGCGCCAGCTGCGCCACGACCGTCGCCACCACCACGGCGAGCAGCGAATGCAGGAAGCCGCTGCGCCGCGCGCGCGCCCACTTGGCCGCGATCATCACCGGCACGACGGTGACCACGATCAGGATCACCACGGCGATCAGGGAATGGATCAGTTCCACGCTGGCCTCCGGCCGCTGCCTGGATGACGGGTTGGGCAGTCTAGCAGCGCTGCCCAGCGGTCCGCGCGGTCTCAGTGCCCGGCTAGCGCTTCCGCCAGCCCGGCCGAGAGGCCGCGCGCCTCGATACCCAGCGCGGCAAACCCGGCGACCGCGGGGGCGGCGACGTTATCGCGCTGCATCAGGATCACCTGGTCGCGCGTCAGCGGCGGGCCGGGCAGCAGGCCGGCGACGGCCGCCAGCGCGCGCCAGGCCGCGAACGGGACCGGCAGCAGCGGCCGGCGCCGGCCGCGGTGTTGCAGCACCAGCTCGACGATCCGGCGGTACTCCAGCACCTCGGCGCCGCCGAGTTCGTACAGCCGCGCCGGCGGTGCCGCGTCGCCGATCACCCGCGCGACCGCTGCGGCCACGTCGGCCACGTGCACCGGCTGCAGCCGGGTGCGGCCGGACCCGAACAGCGGCACCACGGGCAGGCGGGTGACGGCATCGAGGGTCGACAGGAAGGCATCATCCGGCCCGAACAGCACTCCCGGGCGCAGGATCACCGCCGCGGGCAGGGCCGCCCGAACCGCCACCTCGCCCGCGCCACGGGCCGCCACGTAGCGCGACGCCGACGCCGGGTCGGCGCCGATGCCGGAGACATGGACCAGCTTCCGGACGCCGGCCGCGCCGGCGGCACGCGCCAGCCCGGCGGCCGCCTCGACATGGACGGCGTCGAAGCTGGCGCCGGCGCGCTCGCGATAGAGCGAGACCGCGTTGACCACGGCCTGCGCGCCGGCGATCGCGTCCGCGACCGCGGCCGGGTCGGTGATGTCCGCGGCGATACCGGCGACGCCGCCGCGTTCGCCGGTGACGGCGTGACGGGCGACGCTGCGCACCTGCCAGCCATCGCCGAGCAGGCGCTCGACGATGGCGCCGCCGAGGAAGCCGGTGCCGCCGAACACGGTGACGATACGCCCCGCCACGTCCACCCCGCCTGGTCGCGCCCGGATGGGGCAATTCTCGCCGCCGGTCGGGGCGGCCACAAGCGGCTGGCGGCTGCGCTACACTGGCCGGCCCACGGCCATCCGTCGCGAGCATGGAATTCCACGTCAATCCGCCGCTCACGCTGTACGTGCACCTGCCCTGGTGCGTGAAGAAATGCCCCTACTGCGACTTCAACTCGCACGAGGCGCGCGGCGAGCTGCCGATCGAGCGCTACCTCGAGGCGCTGGCGAGCGACCTCCAGCAGGAACTGCCCGATGTCTGGGGACGGCCGCTGGAGGCCGTGTTCATCGGCGGCGGCACGCCGAGCCTGTTCCCGCCCGAGGCCATCGAGCGGCTGCTGTCGGCCGTGCGCGCCTACTTCAACCCCGACCCCGAGATCGAGATCACGCTGGAGGCGAACCCGGGCACCCTCGAGGCCGGCCGCTTCGAGGGCTTCCGCGCGGCCGGCGTGAACCGCCTGTCGCTCGGGATCCAGAGCTTCGACGACGAGCGCCTGCGGGCGCTCGGCCGCATCCACGACGCCACCGAGGCGCGGGCGGCGATCGAGGCCACGCGTGCCGCCGGCTTCGACTCGTTCAACCTGGACCTGATGTACGCCCTGCCCGGGCAGGACATCGACGCCGCGCTGGCCGACCTCGACGCGGCGCTGGCCTGGGAGCCGCCGCACCTGTCCTGGTACCAGCTGACGCTGGAGCCGAACACGGTTTTCTGGAGCCGGCCACCGGCACTGCCGGATGCCGACGCCGCGGCCGACATCGAGTCCGCGGGGCTGGAGTGCCTCGCGGCAGCCGGCCTCGCGCGCTACGAGGTGTCGGCCTTCGCGCGCGCGCCGGAGTGGCGCTGTCGGCACAACCTCAACTACTGGCGCTTTGGCGACTACCTCGGCATCGGCGCCGGCGCCCACGGGAAGCTGACGCTCGCGGCCGCGGGCGCGATCGAGCGCCGGGCGAAGGTGCGCGCCCCGCAGGCCTGGCTCGAGCGCGCGGACGGGCCGGAGCGGATCGCCTCGCGACGACGCCTGTCCGCCGGCGACGCGGCGTTCGAGTTCCTGCTCAATGCCCTGCGCCTGGTCGACGGCTTCGAGCCGGGGCTGTTCGCCGAACGCACGGGCGTGCCGCTGGCCTGGCTCGAGCGGCCGCTGGCGAGCGCGGAGGCCGACGGCCTGCTCGAGCGCGACCCGCAGCGCATCCGGCCGACGCCCCGCGGGCTGGATTTCCACAACGACCTGCTGGCCCGCTTCGGCACCGAAATCGAACGCTGGGGCGCCGGCCGGGAGGCGGCCGCGGGCCTGCGGATCGTCGGCGAGGGCATGGATGGCTGAGCCGGGGCCACTGGAGGAGCACGCCGTCGACTGTCCCTGCTGCGGGGCCCGCTTCACCGCCCTGGTCGACCCCAGCGAGGCCGGCAGCGAGTACATCCAGGACTGCGAGGTCTGTTGCAACCCGCTGCGCTTCAGCGTGGCGGCCGCCGACACCGGCGACCGGGTCGAACTGGTGGTCGCGCGCGAGGACGACGCCTGACCGCCCGCGGCAGTTGTGCACAGGACATTCATCGGCAACCACCATGGGCGGGCGTTGGCAAGCTCCAACCGGTGTTCCGGATGCCCTTGTTTTTCCGGGAAAAATCGTTGGCGCGCGCTGCCAGTCAAAGGGTCAGGCCGACCCCGGGGCGCCCGGCGGTGCGCCGATTCCCGGATTCATCCACAGAGTTGTCCACAGGGCCCCGCGGGGGTTGTAGCCACGTCGCCAAGCGACTAGAATCGCGCTCCTTTTCCCCGCGCGACAGCTCCGAGGTAGGGAGCGATGAAGTCC
>JAWWAE010000033.1:0-16517 GCA_033721835.1 Halofilum sp. (in: g-proteobacteria)
CCGGCGGCGGAGGGCGCCGGCCGCGACCAGGCCGCCGCCGACGATCAGGGCGCAGGCGGCGGCCACCGCCGGCGTCAGCGGCGCCAGGCCGAAGGCGATCAGGAGGATGGTCGACAGCAGCGGCGCGCAGTAGGCGAGCACCCCGAGCAGGGCGATGTGGCCGTGCTTCGTGCCGTGGTCCCAGAAGAAGAAGGCCGCGCCGACCGGGCCGGCCCCGAGGCCGACGATGGCCAGCCACTGCAGGCCGTCGGGCATGACCCAATGCTCGAAGGCCAGGTGACACGCCAGCGCCAGCAGCGCGCCGACCGCGCAGAAGCCGGCGACCGCGTCGGTCGGGACGCCGCCGAAACGTCGGTTCAGCACCGAGTAGCTGGACCAGGTGAGCGCGCAGGCGGCGGCGGCGAGGTAGCCGTCGGTGTAGCGCAGGTCGAACTCCAGCGAGGCGCCGCCGCGGGTGACCAGCAGCCCGGCGCCGAGCAGCCCCAGCAGCGCGCCGACGACGTGACGCACGCGCAGCGTCTCGCCCGGCAGCAGCCCGGAAAAGAGCACGATCAGCAGCGGCCAGAGGAAGGCGATCAGGCTGGCGTCGACCGGGGGCGCGCGCTCGAGGGCGACATAGTAGAAGCCGTGGTAGCCGAAGATGCCGAGCGTGCCCAGGAGCCACGGCGCCAGCGGCTGGCGCAGGTTGCGCAGCCGCCGCGGGGCGAGCACGGCAAGCACCACCAAGCTGCCGCCGCCGGCGATGCCGAGCGTCAGCGCCAGTAGCTGGAAGCGCGGCACACCGGCCGCGCCGGTGGTGAACAGCGCCAGCAGCGCCCACAGGGCGATGGCGACGAAGCCGATGGCAGTGGCGCGGGTGGTGGCGGTCATGGCGCAGCTCGCGGCCGGGCGAAAGGGCGGATGATGCCGCAGACGCGCATCGATTGCCCACGCCGAAGGCAGCGAGTGCGGCAGGGGGTCGGGCTGAATCGGCCGCCCCTACCGGCGCGAACGGGGTGCATGCCGCGCCACCTGGCCCTTGCTTCTACAATGGAACCCTCTCACCCACCCGGGAAACACCATGAGACTGTTGCTGGTCATCGCGCTGATCGCCGTCGCCGCCATCATGCTGTACGGCTGGATCGCGCGCCTGCAGCGCAAGAGCAACGAGCTGGAGAAGACGATCGACTACTCGAAGATGCGCGAGTGGAAGGACGACGACTGAGCGGTGCGCGCCGGCTGCTGGCGGCCACCGGGCTGCTGGCGCTGGCGGGTTGTTCCGCGGTCGACCTGCTGAACGTCGCCGCTCCGGTCGCCGACACCCGGACCGCCGACGAGATCGCCTACGGCGCGGGCGAGCGCCGCCGGCTCGATGTCTACGGCCCGCCGGCGGATGCCGCCCGGCCGGCGCCGGTGGTGGTGTTCTTCTACGGCGGCCGCTGGAGCCGGGGCGAGCGCGCCGACTACGCCTTCGTCGGCGCCACCCTGGCCGCGCACGGGCTGGTCGTGGTCATCCCCGACTACCGCCTGTATCCCGAGGTTCGCTTCCCGGCCTTCGTCGAGGACGGCGCCGCCGCGGTACGCTGGACCCGGGACCACATTGCGCGCTTCGGCGGCGATCCGGGCCGCATCTACCTGATGGGCCATTCCGCCGGCGCCCACATCGCCGTGCTGCTCGCGCTCGACCGGCGCTACCTCGCCGGCGCCGCGCCGGCGGGGGCAATCGGCCTGGCCGGCCCCTACGACTTCCTGCCGCTCGAGGCGGCCGACCTGCGCGACCTGTTCGGCCCGCCGGAACGCTTCCCGCGCTCGCAGCCGATCGAGTACGCCCGCGGCGACGCGCCGCCGCTGCTGCTGCTGCACGGGCTCGACGACGACACCGTCTGGCCCCGCAACAGCCGCAACCTGGCGGCGGCGGTGCGGGCGCGCGGCGGTCGGGCCGAGACCCGCTTCTACGAGGACCTGGGCCATGCCGGGATCGTCGGTGCGCTGTCCGGGCCACTGGATTTCCTGGCGCCGGTCCGGGCCGACGTGCTGGCGTTCATCGAGCGCGCGACCACGGCCGCGCGCTGAGCACCGCTCAGTGCACCGTGTCCGCCAGACCGGGCGCCATCCACGCGTCCGACCCGGGCCGGGCGCTGACCAACTCGCGCCAGTGGCGGGCGAACCGACGGCCGTTTGCCAGCAGGCCGTCCACCCCCTGCGGGCGGACGAAGGCCGCCGCGATCCGGCGCGGCGCGCGCTCCTCGCCGCGCCCGAGCGCGTGCACCAGGCGCAGGAAGTCCAGCTCGTCGGCATCGACGCAGGGACAGTGCGGACCGTGGAACTGGATCTCGCGGCGGGCATGGCGGCCGATCACCTGCATCACGGCATCGAAGCTGCGGAGTGTATCGGCGGGCCCGCGGTCGGGCCCGAGCAGTTGGCGGAAGGCGGCCCAGACCTCGACCCAGGCCTCGGTGCGCCACTGGCTTACGCCGACGGCCCAGTGGCGGAAGGCCGAGACCAGCACGGCATCGGTCGGCTCGAGTTCGTCGAGGCGGCAGACGGGGCGTTCCGGCATGAGCGGACCCTCGCAGGGGAGAGAGGGTCCGAGTCTGTCATGGATGCGAATGATTCGCAATTGCGTCGAAGGGATCGGACCGACCCGATGGACGGCTAGCGGCGGGCGCCCTCGCCCGCCGCGGCCCGCGGACGCGGTTCCCCGGCCCCGCCCCACTGGCTCAGCGCCGGGTCGAGCTCGGGGCGCTGCCGCGGCAGGCGCCAGGTCGCGAGCGCGAACAGGCCGCGCAGCAGTCGGTCGTGGCGCGCGCTCGCGTTGGTGGTGGCGATCACCGCGCGCACCGTCGCGCGGGAGATCTTCACCTGCTCGCCGCGCGTGAAGCCGCGCCCGCGGTGGATGCGCCACAGGGTCTGCACGGCCATGCCGAGCGCCCACAGGCAGAAGCGGCGCATGCCGGTGTCGCCGGGCGGGATCATCAGCGTGTAGTCGAGCGCGTTGCAGAGGTGGCCGTGGGCGACCGCGACCGTCTCCTCCATGGCCCGCGCGAAGCCGTCGCCGGCGGTTGCCGGCGTGACCCTCGCCAGGTCCACACCGTGGCGGGCGAACCGGTCGCGCGGCAGCCAGCAGGCACCGCGCCGGCGGTCCTCCCACACATCCTTGAGGATGTTGGTCAGCTGCAGGCCCTCGCCGAACGACGGCGCCAGCACCAGCATCTCGTCACGGCGTTGCCGCACCCCCGGCGAGTGCAGCGCGAACAGGTCCGTCAGCATCTCGCCGACCACACCGGCGACGCAGTAGCAATAGCGGTCGAGGTCGGCCTGGTCGGCGAGGCCCGCGAGGCTGGCGTTGCGCTGGTAGGCACCCATGCCGCGGCACATGATGGCGGCACAGCGGAGCACGATCTCGCGCTCGGCCGGCTGCAGCGCGCGCGTGAACTCCGCCACCCGGTCGGCCTCCCGCACCAGCTCGCGCTCGTGGCCGGGCGTCGTGTCCGCGAGCCGCCCGGCCACCCGGCGGCCGAAGGCGACGCCGTCGGCCGCGCCGCGCAGCACGGCCAGGAATTCCTCGTGCGCCTCGCTCTTGAACGCGCCGGCCAGGCCCGGATCGTCCTCGATCGTGTCGGCGATGCGGCACAGCAGGTAGGCGTTGGAGACGATGTCCCCGAGCGGCGGCGGCAGCTGGGGCACCGTCAGCGCGAACGTGCGCGAGACGTGCGGCAGGACACGGCGCTGGTAGTCGGTCGCGGTCTCGGACGGCATCGCGGGGGTCCGGCGGTCGGGCGCGTCGATTGTGCGGGGTTTGAGGCGCCGGAGCGAGCGGGGTCGATGCCGCCTTCTGCGCGCGCCTGCCCGGTGGGCGGGCCGCACCGGCAGTATACGTCGTGCCGACCGGGTACAATCCCGGCGCGACCGGGGTGCGCACCACGGCCGGCGCGACCGGGTCCGGACCGGCTGCGCAGCCCTAGGTCCGGACCAGCAACCCGTCGGCCAGCGAGCGGCGGTAGGCCTGCCAGGCCGGCAGCAGGCCGGCGAGCAGCGACGCGCCCACGACCAGCGCGGCGATCGCCGCCTCGCGCCAACCCGGGGCGGGCGCGAGCAGGTGGATCCCGGCGTGCCGGCCGATGGCATCGGCGCCGAGCCAGAGGACGGCCTCGATGACGACGAATCCGGCGGCGGCGCCCACGATCCCGATCAGGCCCGCCTCCATCAGGAACAGGCCGAACACGTGCGCGGGGCGCGCGCCCACGGCGCGGAGAATCGCCATCTCGCGCCGGCGTTCGTTGAGGCTGGTCAGCAGGGTGGCGACCATCCCGAGGATGCCGGCGACGACCACGAACCCGGCGACGACGAACAACACGTCCTCGACCACGCCCAGGACCGTCCACAGCTCGGCCAGCGCGACCCCGGGCAGGATCGCGGTCAGGGCCTCGTCCGGGTAGTCGTTGATGGCGCGCTGCAGGCGGAAGGTCGCGGCCCGCGACTTCAGCCCGACCAGGAACGCGGTGATGCTGTCGGGCGTCAGGTCGCGCGCGAGGGCCTCGTCGGCGGCGACGCGCTCGCCGGGGGTCGGCGGGCGCCCCTGCTGCCAGTCGACATGGATCGCCTCGATCCCCTGCAGCGGGATCAGCACGCTCCGGTCGAGCGGGGTCCCGGTCCGCTCGAGCACGCCGACCACCCTGAAGGGCTTGTCGCCGTGTTCCAGGAAGCCGGTGTCGTCGAGCCCGTGGCTGATCACGATCTCGCTGCCGGTCCGGTAGCCGAGCGCGGCGGCCACCTCCGCCCCCAGCACCGCCTCGTAGACGCCGTCGAAGGGAACGCCGGCGGCGAACCGCAGTTCGCGGGTCCGGGCGTAGCGGTAGTGCTCGAACAGGTCCCGCGTCGTCCCCATCACCCGGAACCCGCGGTGCGAATCGCCGAGCGCGATGGGCACCGTCCAGGCGACCAGCCCACTGCCCGCGACCGCCTCGTACGAGTCCCAGGAGACCGCGTTGCTGGCGTAGCCGATATGGAAGACCGAGTACAGCAGCAACTGCACGGGGCTGGTGCGCGCGCCGACGATCAGATCGGTGCCGGAGATCGTCTGGGTGAAGCTGGCGCGCGCCGCCTTGCGCACCTGCTCGACGCCGATCAGCAGGGCGACGCTGATCGCGAGCGCGAGCGCGGTGAGTCCGACCGAGACGCGCCGGTTCCAGAGGCTGCGGGCGGCCAGTCCCGGCAGCGGCGTCACGAGCGCTGCCCTGCACGGTTGATGTTCGGGAGCTCGACGACGCGGTCGAATCCGGCCTGCAGTGACGGGTCATGGCTGACGAACAGCAGGGTGGCGCCCGCCTCCGCGCATTCGTCGAACAGCAATTGCAGGAAGGCCGCGCGCACGTCGGCGTCGAGTGAGGAGGTGGGCTCGTCGGCGATCACCAGCTCGGGCCGGCCGAGCAGTGCCCGGGCCGCGGCCACACGCTGCTGCTGGCCGACACTGAGCGACGTGACCGGGCTCGTCAGCTGCGACTCGTCGGCCAGGCCGAGCGCGGCGAGGCAGCGCCGGGCCTCGGCCACCGCGTTGCGGCCGAGGCGCTCGCTGCGACGCGGGGAGAAGCGGGTGCCGAGCAGCACGTTGTCGACCACGCCCAGGTACGGCAGCAGGTTGAACTGCTGGAAGATGAAACCGATGTGATCCGCACGGAAGCGGTCGCGGGCCGCCGGGGAGAGCGCCGGGATGTCCGTGTCCAGCACCTGCAGTTCGCCTGCCGCTGGCTCGAGCACCCCGCCGATCAGTCCCAGCAGCGTGCTCTTGCCGCTGCCGCTGGGGCCGCACAGGAACACCCGCTCACCGGCAACCACCCGGAAGGAAGGGATGTCGAGCACCTCGGCGCCCGCGGCATGCCAGCGAAACCGCAGCCCGGTGCAGTCGATCGCGACCCGCGCCGCCTGTGCGCCGCGCCCCGGCTGGGGCATAATCGGGCCCGTCTCACTGGAACGAGAGGCCATGCGCTCCCTGATCCCGTTGCTCTGCCTGTGCGCGCTCGCGCTGACGCCGGCCCATGCGCGCGAGCCGCGCGTGCTCGACTGGCTCGATCTGCTGCCCGACGCCGACCGGGCGCAGATGGAGAAACTGCCCGAATTGATGGAGGAGCTCAACGCCGATCTGCTCGCGCAGGGCGATGCGCTCTCCGGCGAGGTGAAGATGCCGGACGTGCTGTCGTCGACGGCGGTGCGCGGCGAGCTCGAGGGCGAGTTCGTCCGCATCCCCGGCTACCTGGTGCCGCTCGACATCAACGAGCGCGGCGATGCCGAGAGCTTCTTCCTCGTGCCCTATTTCGGTGCCTGCATCCACGTGCCACCGCCGCCGCCGAACCAGATGGTCCACGTCACGTTCTCCGGTGGCTTGCCGCCGGATGCGATCTACATCCCCTACTGGGTGAGCGGCGAGCTCGAGATCGAGACCACGGCCAACGACCTCGGCACCTCCACCTATGCCATCGACGCCGTCACGATCGTCGAATACGACGGCTGAGCGGTTCACTCGAACCGGAGCGTGGCGGCATCGGGCGTGAGCGTACGCGCGCCCTGGAGATCCCCGGTCAGGTACTGGACCCGGACGCTGCCGGTGCCCGGGAAGCGTTCGAACAGGGCGACCCGGACGGCCCTGACCCGGCCGGCGCACCGGAACCGGTAATGCGCCCGGATCTCCGAGTGCGCCGCCGATTGATCCTCATCCTGTTCGTGACCGTGTCCGTCCGCCGCGTCAGCATGATCTTCGCCCTGGCCACGGTCGTCGTGGCCCAGGTCCACGTCATCGGCGGATTGCCCCTCGGCGCGCCGCACCCGGGCCTCCCGTAACGCACAATCGGCGCCGGGCAGCGCGAACAGCTCGGTGCCCTCACGCAACGCCGCCAGTGCCGCGGTCAGTCGCGCACGCTGGTTTTCGGTGCGTGGCTCGTGCTCGAAGCCGACGATGTTGACGGCCGGCGAGCGGAGATCGATCTCGACCTCATCGCCGAGGACGGCGACATCCAGCGCGGCCGCGCCGTGGACGTGGGCATCGCGATCGCGGCGCTCGGCCGCGGCCGGGCCGGTCGGCAGGGCAAGGGCCACGATCACCACAAGGCAATATCCCGGCTTCATTGCTCGTCTCCGCCCGGCGGGACGCCGGGGTCACGGAATAGTAACGTTATACTATAACATTGACAATCGGCGGGCCGGCGTTGCCCGGCGTGGCTCCACCTTCACGAATCAGATTCGGCGCCACCTCCGGGTCGAGACCCCAGGTCCGGTCCCCGCAGGTGCGCTTTCGCCGGAGGCGAACGCGTACGTGGCGTTGCAAGCGGACGTACGCGTTTGGCCGGCGTCCGCCGGCCAAAAGCGCACCCGCGTTGCGTGTGGCGCAGACACGCGAATCAATCGCGAGCGCAGCGAGCACCAGTTTCTGTTGCGCGCTTACGCGCGGTCAGAACTTCTCGACCCAGGGCCGCAGGTCGAACTCGTGGGTCCAGGCGCTGCGCGGCTGGCAGTGGACGTGCCAGTAGGCCTCGGCGATGGCGTCCGGATCGAGCAGCGCGTCCTCGCCGCGCTCGCTCTCGCTGTACTGCCCGCCCCGGTACTCGGCGTGGATCTGGCCGTCGATGATCGAGTGCGCGACGTGCACGCCCTTGGGGCCGTACTCGCGGGCCAGGCTCTGCGCCAGTGCGCGCAGGCCGAACTTGCCGACCGCCAGGTTGTGGAACATGGCGCCTCCGCGCAGGCTGGCCGTGGCGCCGGTAAAGAGCAGCGTACCGAGGCTGCCGTCGGCGCGCGGGCCGGCCTCCTGCATCAGGCGCACGGCGGCGCGGCCGACCAGGAAACCGCCCATGCAGCCGACCCGCCAGCAGTGCTCGAATTCCTCGGCCTCGGTCTCGACCACGCCCTTGCGGACGAACGTGCCGGCGTTGAACACCACCAGCCGCGGGGTCTCGAGTTCGTCCAGCACCTCGCGGAACGCCTCCTCGACGAAGTGCTCGGAGGCGACGTCGCAGCCGTAGGCACGCGCCTCGGGCGCGCCCACCTCGCGCAGCCCGGGCAACTGCTCCTCGAGCCGATTGGTGTCGCGCGCCGCCAGTGCGACGTTCATGCCGCCGCGGGCACAGCGGCGGGCGATCGCCATGCCCAGGCCCGGCCCGACGCCGAAGATCAGTGCCGTTTCCGTCATCTCGCCTCCACACGCGCGTCAGGGGTTTCGAGTATGGCGCATGCGCAAGGTCCCGGGCGAGGGGTCGGTAAAGCGAACTGATTCCCTTTTCACCGGGGCGCAAGGGGGCTATCGTCCACACCGTACCCCGCCCCGGGAGCGATCCCTTGCCGTTCGAAGCGTGGCTGACCCTCGCGGTCGTCGCCGGCGTGCTCGGCACCCTGTTCGCCACCCGGCTGGCGGCGGACATGGTGTTCCTCGCCGGCATCACGATCCTGCTGCTGTTCGGCGTGCTCACCCCGTCGGAGGCGTTCGCCGGGCTGGCCAACGAGGGCCTGCTGACGGTGGCCGTGCTGTACGTGATCGTGGCCGGGGTCGAGGACACCGGCGGCATCCGCTGGCTGGTGCAGCGGGTGCTCGGCCGGCCGAACTCGCTGGTGCGCGCGCAGACCCGGCTGATGGTGCCGGTGGCGGCGATGAGCGCGTTCATGAACAACACGCCGGTGGTCGCCATGCTGATCCCGGCGGTGCGCAACTGGGCCGGCAAGTTCGACCTCGCACCCTCGAAACTGATGATCCCGCTCAGCTACGCGGCGATCCTCGGGGGCACCTGCACGCTGATCGGCACCAGCACCAATCTGGTGGTGAACGGCCTGTTGCTGAAACAGGCGCCGGAACAGGCGCTGCACCTGTTCGACCTGGCCTGGGTCGGGGTTCCGGTCACGCTGATCGGCATCGGCTTCATCCTGCTGACCGCGCCCTGGCTGCTGCCCGACCGGCGGCCGGTGATCGCGCAGTTCAACCGGCCGCGCGAATACAGCGTCGAGATGCTGGTGGACGAGGGCGGGCCGCTGGTCGGGCGCAGCATCGAGAAGGCCGGGCTGCGCCACCTGTCGGGCGTGTACCTGGTCGAGATCGACCGCAATGAGGTGGTGTTGCCGGCGGTGTCGCCACGCGAGGTACTGCAGGCGGGCGACCGGCTGGTGTTCATCGGCATGCCGGACTCGGTGGTCGAGCTGCAGAAGATCCGCGGCCTGACGCCGGCCACGCACCAGGTCTTCAAGCTCGAGGGCCCGCGCTCGCAGCGGATGCTGTTCGAGGCGGTGCTGTCGGACCACTGCCGCATGATCGGGCAGTCGATCCGGGCCGGGCGCTTTCGTACCCGCTACAACGCCGTGGTGATCGCGGTCGCGCGTGGCGGCGAGCGCCTGCGCGAGAAGGTGGGCGACATCGTGCTGCAGCCCGGCGACACGCTGCTGCTGGAGGCGCAGCCCTCCTTCATCGAGCAGCAGCGCAACTCGCGCGAGTTCCTGCTGGTGAGCCGGCTGGAGGACTCGTCGCCGCCGAAGCACGAGCGCGCGCCGCTCGCGCTGGGGTTGCTGGTGCTCATGGTCACCGCGGTGACACTGGGCCTGCTGCCGATTCTCGAGGCCGCGCTGCTGACCGCGGCCGGCATGCTGATCACCCGCTGCACCGGCGTCGAGCGCGCGCGGCAGAACATCGACTGGTCGGTGCTGCTGGTGATCGCCGCCGCCTTCGGCATCGGCACCGCGCTGCAACAGACCGGCGTCGCCACCCAGGGTGCGCACCTGCTGGTCGACCTCGCCGGCGATACCGCCTGGGCAAACCTGATCGCGATCTACGTCGCCACCGCCGTGTTCACGGCGGTGATCACCAACAATGCCGCGGCGGTGCTGATGTTCCCGATCGCGGCCGCGGTCGCGGCCGATGTCGACGCGAACGTCGTGCCGTTCGCGATCGCGGTAATGGTCGCCGCCTCGGCCAGCTTCGCCACACCGATCGGCTACCAGACCAACCTGATGGTACTCGGCCCCGGTGGCTACCGCGCCAGCGACTTCCTGCGCGTGGGCCTGCCGCTGAACCTCGTCACCGGCGTGGTCGCGGTGACCGTGATCCCGATGGTGTGGGGGTTCTGAGCGGTCAGCGGTGCAACGAATGTCGTAGCCCGTAGCCCAGATGAAGGCGAAGCCGGAATCCGGGGCGGGCGTCGATCACCCCGGATTCCGCTGCGCTGCATCCGGGCTACGAGCCTGCTACGGCATGCGGGTGCAGCCGCACCCACGAGCGGGCGCGCCCGCATCGAGACTTGTGGGTCCGGCTTCAGCCGGACAGCAGGCGGCCGCGTCCCGGCTGGCTCCTGCCGCGTCGCCTTCGGCTCCTCGCAGCGATGGCTGCGCTCGCAAGCCGGCCTACGAGTGTGCGGCCACGCGCTCTGGACGCCCGAGTGGATCGGCGTCGGCGAGGAACGCGTCGAGCGACCGCAGCGCACGCTCGGCGTGCAGCGACTGGCGCTCGCGCTTGCCCCACTTGCGCTTGCGGCCCTGCGGCGGCGGCAGGGGCGGCAGCAGGCCCATGTTCGACTTCATCGGCTGGAAGTCGGCGACGTCGGCGTGGGTGACGTAATGGCACAGCGCCCCGAGCATGGTGTCCGCCGGCAGCACCAGCGGCCGCTCGTCGCGCAGCAGCCGGGCCGCGTTCCAGCCCGCGAGCAGCCCCGAGGCGATGTTGCCCGCATAACCCTCGATGCCCGTGAGCTGGCCGGCACAGAACAGGTCGGGGCGCTGGCGGAACTGCAATGTCGGCGCCAGCAGCCGCGGCGCCGACAGGAAGGTGTTGCGGTGCATCTGGCCGAAGCGCTCCCAGCGCGCGTGCTCCAGGCCGGGGATCAGGCCGAACACGCGCCGCTGCTCGGGGAACTTCAGGTTGGTCTGGAAGCCGACCAGGTTGTACAGCGTCGCCGCCAGGTTGTCCTGGCGCAGCTGCACGCAGGCGTGCGGCCGCCGGCCGGTGCGGGGATCGGTCAGCCCGACCGGCCGCAGGGGGCCGTAGGCCAGCGCGTCGCGCCCGCGGCCGGCGATGATCTCGATCGGCAGGCAGCCCTCGAAGAAGCGGTGCACCCCCGCCTTCACCCCGTCCTCGATCGCCTGCTCGAAACTGCGCAGCGGGATGCGCTCGGCCGCCAGCAGGGCATCGACGAAGGCCTCGTACTCGGCGCGGTCCATGGGGCAGTTGATGTAGTCGCCGGCGGCCTGCTCGCCGTGGCCCCAGCGCGACTGGCGGAAGGCCCGGTCCATGTCGATCGAGTCGGCGGCGACGATCGGCGAGATGGCGTCGAAGAAGAACAGGTGCTCGTCGCCCGACAGCCGCGCCAGCGCCTCCGACAGCGCCGGCGAGGTGAGCGGCCCCGACGCGATCACGGTCGGGCCGGCCGGCAGCTCGGTGACCTCCGCGCGCACGAGCTCGATGTTCGGATGCGCCTGCAGGCGGGCGGTGACGCGGGCGGCGAAGGCCTCGCGGTCGACCGCCAGCGCGCTGCCGGCCGGCACCGCGGTGGCATCGGCGCATTCGAGCAGCAGCGAGCCCATGCGCCGCAGCTCGGCCTTCAGCAGGCCCGACGGCCGGTCGACCACGTCGGAGCCGAGCGAGTTCGAGCACACCAGCTCGGCCAGGTCCTCGCCGACGTGGGCCTCGGTCGCGCGCGCCGGGCGCATCTCGTGCAGGCGCACCGGGATGCCGCGCTCGGCGGCCTGCCAGGCCGCCTCGCTGCCGGCGAGGCCGCCGCCGATGATGGTGAGTGTCGCGGTCATTTCCGCTCCCGGTGTTCGGTGCGATGATAGCAATCGACGGTGAATCCCCGGCCGTTGCCGCGGTCGAATTCGCCGACGGAGGTGACCATGGGCGACCGCATCGATCGACACCGGCGGTTCCTGCTGCTCGGCGGCGCGAGCGCGCTGGCGCTCGGCGCGGTGCCGGCGAGGGCCGCGCTCGACCCGACGCCGCGGCAGACGCGCGGCCCGTTCTACCCGGACAAGCTGCCGCTCGACTCGGACAACGACCTGGTCCGGGTCGACGGCCGCGCCGCGCTGGCCGCCGGGGTGATCACCGACCTGACCGGACGGGTGCTCGATCCCTCCGGCCAGCCGGTCGACGACGCGCGGATCGAGATCTGGCAGTGCGACGCCAACGGCCGCTACCACCACGCCAACGCCCGCCAGGCCGGCCGCGACCCGAACTTCCAGGGCTTCGGCACCTTCACCACCGGCAGCGACGGCCGGTACCGCTTCCGCACCATCCGTCCCGTGCCCTACCCCGGGCGCACGCCGCACATCCATTTCCGGGTGGTCGCGCCCGGCACGCGCGAGCTGATCACGCAGATGTACATCGCCGGCCACCCGGGCAACGCGAATGACTGGATCCTGCGCAGCGCCGGCGAGGCGCGCTCGCGGCTGCTGGTCGAGTTCCGCCCCGCCGACGACGCCGACGCCGAGCAGCAGGCGCGGTTCGACATCGTGGTCGGGTGAGGCTTCGACCGCGTGACCGATTCATGGATTCCCGCCGGCAGGCCGTAACGGCAAGCGCGCGCGTAAAATCTCCGACTCCGTAAAGAGGGAACACCGAAAACACCGAACAGACCGAAGGTGTAGTCGTAGGTGCGCTTTTGCGTCAGCAAACGCGTACGCGTCGAGGCCGCGGTTTTCGTACGCGTTCGCCTGCGGCGAAAGCGCACCTACGATGGTTCCGGCCTTCGGTGTTTTCGGTATTCCCCCGGTCGATCCGGCAGCAACGACTGCCCGGACCCACCGACGACGTTCACCAGCCGTCTACTCCACTCCCGCGGTCAGCCCCTTCACCTCGAGCTCGACCGCGACCGTGCCGGCCTGCTCGAACTCGAGCGTGAGCGGCACCCGGTCGCCCTCCGCCAGCGGCCGCGCGAGTTGCATCAGCATCAGGTGGTAGCCGCCGGGCTGGAACGCGAGCCGGCCCCCGGCAGGCACGACGACCCCGTCGCGCTGGTGCTCCATCCGGGCGACCCCGTCGGCCTCGACCGACCGGTGCAGCGTCACCCGTCCGGCGACGGGCGCTGCGGCGGCGACCAGCCGGGCGTCGGTCTCGCCCTCGTTGACGAGCACGAAATAGCCGACGCCCACCTGCGCACCGGGCGCGGTTGCACGCGACCAGGGTTGCTCGATCCGCAGCGGCCCCAGCCGGTAGTCCTGCGCGGCCGCGGGCAGCAGCGGCAGGCCGGCGAGCAACATGACCAGCACGGCGTGACGGCGGGCAACGCGCATGGACGGGCTCCGTGCTCGGGGTATCGAGGCAACATGGCGACCCCGACCCGGCCGGTCAAGCGGCCGTCGTTGCCGGGCCGGGGCGATCGTGACAATCTTCCCCGAGGCATGGCACAGGGAGTGTATTGCCACCATGAGACGCCTCGTCTGCTGCCTCGACGGCACCTGGAACACGCCCGACCAGGCCGGCAACCCGACCAACGTCACCGCGATCATGCGCGCCATCCGGCCGGTCGACGATGCCGGCGTCAACCAGGTCGTGTTCTACGACAAGGGCGTCGGCACCGGCGGCTGGATCAATCGCCTGCGCGGGGGCGCGCTCGGTCGCGGGCTGGGCGAGAACGTGCGCGACGCCTACCGGTTCCTGGTCAACAACCACCAGCCCGGCGACGAGATCTACGTGTTCGGCTTCAGCCGCGGCGCGTTCACGGCCCGCAGCCTGTGCGGGATGATCGGGGCGGTCGGGCTGCTGGCGGACGAGCGCCACGCCACCACCGAGGACGCCTGGGCGGCCTACCGCATGGACCGTGACGACCCGGAGCGGTCGGCCCGGATCGAGGCCATCGGCGCGCCGCGGGTACGCATCCGGCTGGTCGGCGTCTGGGACACGGTCGGCGCGCTCGGCATCCCCAATGACTGGTTCACCTGGAAGCTGCGCGGCAAGTACGCGTTCCATGACGTGGCCCTGGGCCACGCGATCGACCATGCCTTCCACGCGCTGGCCATCGACGAGCGCCGCGGCCCGTTCGTGCCGACCCTGTGGCGGCTGCCGCCGGGCGAGTCGCTGCCGGCCACCGACGGGAAGCACGACCCGGATGCCGGCCCGGTGACCGAGCAGGTCTGGTTCCCCGGTGTCCACAGCGACATCGGCGGCGGCTACGACGAGGACACGCTGGCGCGGCTGCCGCTCGACTGGATGATCCGGCGCGCCCGCGACACCACCGAGCTCGCCTTCCACGACGACCCGGTGGCGGCGCCCGACCCGCTGGCGCCGGCGCACGAGTCGCGCACCTGGGCCTACCTCGTCAGCCGGGCGCTGCCGATGCTGCGGGTGATCGGCGGGCTGGTGCCCGACTCCGGCGGCCGCCTGTGGGCGCGGGCGAAGCACCGCCAGTCATCGCTGCAGGAGGTGGCGGTCAACGAGTTCGTGCACCGGGCGGCGCTCGATCGCTGGGGCCGGGACGCCGGCGTCATCGGCACCGGCGGGCGGGTCGAGCTGCGCCGCTACGAGCCGCCCAACCTCGGGCTCGCCCGGGAGCGACTGCCGGTGGTCGAGCACGACGGCACGATCACCCGCGCGCCGTGAGCGCAGGGCTCAGGCCGTGAAGCGCTCGAACAGCCAGCGCTCCAGCCGCGTGTGCGGCCCGGCATGCGCGATGCGCTCGACCTCGTCGCGCCGGAACAGCCGACAGGCGCAGACCAGCCACAGCAGGCCGGAGGCATAGAGCGCCGCGAACGGTAGCGGCAGTGCCACCGCCACCAGCAGCAGCACCCGCCAGCCGGCCAGCGCGACCGCCGGGTCGAAGCCGAGCAGCGCCGGCAACAGCGGCCACACCCCGACCACGACCAGCGCCGGGCCGGCGACCACGAAGGCGACGAACATCAGGCCGAGCAGGAACAGGCGCAAGGGCAACCGTCTCGCGGTGACGACGAGCCAGTGTAGCAGTGGCGCACGGGGGCTGGTGGGAACGGCGCAGGTTCGCTTGATTTGCGCATCTGCACCACACGCAATGCGGACTTCAGCCGCGAATCCCGTCCGGGCACGCGCTGCCCAGTTGATTCGCGGCCGGAGGCCGCTCCTGCAGACCCTCGTTGCGGGTGCCTACCGGGGTGCAGGAGCGGGCTCCCGCCCGCGAACCGTGCACGGGGAGGGCGCTTCAGTCCGACCGCTCGTCGCGCTCGGCCTCGTAGGCATCCTTGCGGCGGTTGAACTCCTCGACGAAGGACTGCATGCGGTCCTCGTCGTAGGGCCGCAGACCGCCGATGACCAGCTTCTTCCAGCCGGCGCCAACGGTGCGACCGCCGTCGCGGAACTCGAATCGCAGCACGGTGTCCCCGCGCTTGCCGTCGACCGCGAGCTCGATCCCGGACAGCTCCGGCTCGGGCCGCTCGAAATCGAAGGTCTCGAGGTCGAAGCCCATGCTGTCGTAGATCACGAACGGCCGCTCGGGGTGGAACATGACGCCCTTCTCCCGCAGCACCGGGATCATGTAGTGGGGAAAGGTCTTGCCGGAGAAGGCCACGTACTCGCGCACGAACGGCTCGATCCGCCCGTCGTCGAAGGTGACCTCGCCGGCGCGTTCGACCTCGAGGAAGACACCGTCCTGCTCGCCGCGCAGCGCGATGCGTTCCTCGTCGCTGTCCGGGAAGTACACGGCCTCGTTCGGACCGACCATGTCGCGGAAGCGGAAGGTCATGTCGGTGGACAGCCCGTAGCGCGCGAGCGCCAGGGCGCACAGCAGATCGCCGGGCACGCAGAAGCGCCGGGCACCGACGTCGTGCAGCGGATTGTGATCCCCGGCCACGTCCTTGGCGAAGCGGCTACCCTGCTCCGCCGTCACCCGTATCCGGCCGTCCTCGGCGTGGTGATAGGGGGCGAGAAAGGAACTGGCGTCATTCATGTTGTACGGCCTTCCACTGGTCTGACCGGTTGCCTTCCGAGCGCGTAGCGTACGGCCCACGGCCATGCAAGGGAATCCCGCGGGGCGATTTCGTCGCCGGGGGCCGCCCCCGGCGGACTGGATCGCGCCTGCCCGTCGGTCCATCCTGCCTGCTTCGCACGCCCCTCCGGAGTCACGCCCTGGATTCCGTCTACACCATCGACCATCGACGCGGCACCCTGCTCGCCTTTGTCGGCGTGATCGTGCTCAGCTTCGACGCGCTGCTGGTGCGGCTGGCCCATGCCGAGCCGGCGCAGGTGATGTTCTGGCGCGGGCTGTTCATCGCGCTCTCGGTGACCTTCGCCCTGCGCACGCTGCGCGGCCGCTGGTCCTGGACAGTCATCCGCGCCGGCGGGCCGCTGGCGCTGTGCCTGGTGGCAACCATGGGCGGCAACCAGGTGCTGTTCGTCGCGGCGATCCTGCACACCAAGGTCGCCAACGTCGTCGTCATCCTCACGGTGGCGCCGCTGTTCGCCGCCGCCTTCTCGGGCCTGTTTCTGCGCGAGTGGATCGGGCGCCGAACCTGGATCGCGATCGGACTCTCGATCATCGGCATCGCCATCGTCTTCGGCGGCTCGCTCGGCGGCGGTCACTGGCTGGGCGACGCGCTGGCACTGCTGGCCGCGCTCG